>SYHD01000289.1 GCA_005799265.1 Planctomycetia bacterium
CTGTTGCAATCCGAGATCGGAATCTGGGCGGATAAAACGAATGCCAAACAACGCGGGGTAGACTGGCAATTCAAAATCGACGACGCTCGGACAAAACTGAAGCGGCTCTACCCGAAGATTAAGAATGGATGAGGCACTAGGTGCCTTGGAAACCGAATTCACGCGGGCGGCAAATTGTGGCGCGCTGCATAATCCGGTGCAGCAATCTACGACAAACGGCGAAAAACCGATGCAAACCTGTGCAGTGGAGTATGCAGAAATGCTGGAAAACATGCGGAATCCAGAAAAACAACCGAGAGCGTCCAAGTCCCAGGGGGGCTAGGAACAGTGCGACGCTCCCGGAAGGTTCGGCACGTGAAAGCGGCCTAAAAAATCGAGGAGATCCTCTCAAGAAACATTCGGCGTGCGATTCGGTCCACGAAATGCTGACACACGTCGATTAGCTTACGATCTACATTGGCAAAGACAGCTGCTTGGCAAACCAAGGACATGTTAATGCTATCGAGCCAACCGTTTCATCGACAAACGAATATGACAGTGGATTATTATCCACACTACTATCTTACAGGTCAGCAGGGAGGGGTGTCAAGATTGATCCGTCGGAAATCGTCGGAAATTTTGCCGGCGCGAATTGCTGGGCGAACGGCAGAACGAACTACTAAGGCCGATAGACCGCAAATGAATCGTCCGTTTCCCACAACTTTACCTCCACGACCGGGAATCCCTGTCCGGCGACGAAATCGTAGATCAGTTTCGCGATGTTCTCGGCTGTCGGATTTACGTCCATCAGGAAAACAGGCTCGTCTTGCAGCTTGAGGTGAGGCAGCACCGGATCGTCTTTGTGCAGAATCATGCGATGATCGAGATTGGCGTCAATCCAGGCGCTGACGATGCGCTTGATTGTGGAGAAATCGATGACCATGCCCAGCGCGTCGAGCCGTTCCGACTGGAGCGTGATGATAGCTCGGCCGTTGTGCCCGTGCAGGTGCCGGCATTTGCCGTCGTATTGCAGCAAGCGATGCCCGTAGCAGAATCGAATCTCGCGCGTGACCTGGAACATGATCCCTGTTCTCCGTAAGTGCAAAGCCGCAAGCGGCTCGTGATTGATTCTATAGAATAACGCCATCCCCGGTTGTGCTGGGGGCCGGTCCAGGAGACACCGATGGCCTCGACGAACTTGCCCGCGGAATTGACCGATTTCGCCGACTTCATCCAGATCGGCGCTCCGCTGGCGACCTACACTCAGCTGCGGATCGGCGGTCCAGCGGAGTGTCTGGTGCAGCCGCGCTCGCTTGCTGAATTGATCGCGTTCGTCAAGCGCTGCTTCGCGAAGCATCTGCGATTTCGTATCCTCGGCAGTGGCGGCAACCTTCTGGTTCAGGACGAAGGCGTCAAGGGCATCATCCTGCGCCTTGCCGTCCCAGCGTTCACGCAGATCACGACCGACGGCGCCCGCCTCAAGGCAGGCTCCGGCGCGACGCTTTCGTCCGTCATCGCGCATGCCACGCATGCGGGTCTCGCGGGGCTCGAGACGCTGGTAGGTTTACCGGGCACCATCGGCGGCGCGTTGCTGCTCAACGCCGGTGATCGCACCAGCGACATCGGCCAATACGTCCGGCGGGTTGAAGTGCTCGACAGTCAGGCATCCGTGCAGGTGCGTGAACATCAGGACATGCGTTTCAGCTCAACGGGAACCATTCTCGACGATCCGATATTGCTCTCCGCCGAATTCGAGCTCGAACGCGAGCGGGCCGACGCCATCGTCAAACGGTTGCGCAAATCGTGGATCCAGCACAAGGCGATGCAGCCCTTCAGCTATCAATCGTCGGCACGCATCTTCAAGAACCCGCCCGGGCTCAACGCGGCCGTGCTGATTGAGCAGACCGGCGTCATCGGCACGAAGGTCGGCGGGGCGTTCGTCAGCGAGCGCAATCCCAACTGCATCGTTGCCGAGCCAGGCACGACCGCTCGCGACGTGCTGCGCCTGATCGACCTGATCCGCACGCGCGTGCAGGATCGCTTTCATCTCGAACTCGAATTGGCCATTACCGTGTGGTGATGATGCCGAAACAACCGCGTTCCGACAAGCTCCCCTGGTACAAACGGTGGCTCTTCAAGAGCAGCCTGCTCCTGGCGTTGGTGGCCGCTTTTCTTGCCGGAGTGATCTCGGCGGGCCGCTGGGGATTAGAGCACCTGCGCGGGCGGGATCGCTACGACATCGCCTTCTCGGACATCGCGTGCGAACCCCCGGTCGGCATGGATCGGGTCGTTTTTGTCGATGAAGTGCGCGGCTTGACAGACCTTCCCAAGACGGTGCATCTTCTTGACGAAAACCTGACCGCGCAATTGCGCGAAGGCTTCGCGCAGCATCCCTGGGTTGAGAAGGTAGAGGATGTGACGAAGCAACCGCCGAACAAGATCATCGTGAAGCTTGTTCATCGGGTACCCGTGCTGGCCGTCAAGGTCGGCGCCAAACTCCATGCGGTCGATGGGCACGGCATCTTGCTGCCGAATAATGCGCCGACGGGCGATTTGAAAAATTACGACGGCGTCGCGAATCCGCCCCGCGGTCCGCCCGGAACGCGCTGGGGCGATCCCAACGTCGAGGCGGCGGCACGTAAATTGAAGAAGTAAATCCTCTTCATACGCTCGGAGCTTCGGAACAAGGGCAACGTTATTTGGCGGCCTTCTGCCCATCCACGGCCGGCGTCTCGGGGGCCTTCGTGTCCTTGGCGAAGCGTGCGATGAACTCGGGAATCTCGACGCCGCCGATGTCTTTCATGATCTGCATCATCGGCGGCAGCGTGTGCGCCATGCTTTGCAGGAAGCGCGAAGTGTTGTTACTGCCATCTCCATTAGCGCCGTTCTCCCAGACGATGACCTTGTCGAACTTGATATTCGAGATGGCCTGGGCGGACGCCTGGGCGAGATGATCGAGATGCTCCAGCATCAGGATCTGGAACGCCTGCTGGGCGCCGCCACACGCGTCGATGATGCGTTTCAAGCCATCGCCTTTCTTGGCAAGGATCTCGTATTGCCCGCGCGCCTCGGCGTCGAGCTTGGCGAAAATCGCGGCCGCTTGGCCCTCGGCCTCGATACGGCGTTTCTCCGCCTCGGCCTCGGCATCGACGATGATGCGCGCCTTCTCGGCTTTCGCTGGCGCCTCCACCTCGGCCCGTCTCTCTGCCTCGATGCGTTCCGCCTGCGCTAACGCCGTGCGGGCCTGCGCCCTGTGCTGCGCTTCGCTGACGGCGGCGTCGGCTTCGCGCTTGCGGGTCTCGCCGAGCTGGAATGCTTCGGCCTGCTTGACTTGCAGATTGGCCTGAGCCAGCACGACCTCGGCTTGCGCGTGCGCCTCGCCGGTGATCGCCTTGGCGTTGGCGTCGGCAATGGCGATGCGCATCTTGCGCTCGGCGTCCTTGATCTGAGCGTCCTTCTCGAACCCGGCCGCCTGTTCGCCGATCTTTTGTTCCTTGTCCAGCTCGGCGACGCGCACCGCCTGCAAGCGCTGGGCTTCCTTGATCTGCGTTTCGCGTTCCAGGGCCGCGGTCTCCTGGCCGACTTTCGTTTCCTTATCGAGCTGGGCGACGCGCACCGCCTGTTCGCGTAGGGCCTCGCGGGTGCCGATCTCGCGCAGCTTGGTGGCGTTGGCGACCTGGATGGACTTTTCGCGCTCGGCTTCCGCGATGCCAATCTGCCCGTGCTTTTCCTGTTCGGCGACGTCGATCTTCGCCTGCTGCACCGCCTGCGATGCCGCCTTGCGTCCGATCGCCTCGATGTAGCCCGATTCATCGGTGATGTCGGTGATGTTCACGTTGATGAGCACCAGGCCGATCTTCTTCAGCTCCGGTTCGAGCGACATCTGAATCGACTGCAAGAACTTGTCGCGATCGCGGTTGATCTCGTCGATCTTCATCGAGGCAATGACCTGGCGAAGCTGCCCGACGATCATGTCGCCGGCCTGCTGCTTGATCTCATTGATGTTCAGGCCCAGCAAACGAATGGCCGCGTTTTGCATTGTCTCCAGATCGGTGCCGATGGCGACCGTGAATACGCTCGGCACGTTGATGCGGATGTTTTCCATCGACAGCGCGCCCTTGAGCGGCACTTCGATCTGAATGGGCTCCAGACTCATGTAGGCGTAATCTTGCACCAGCGGCAACACGAGTCGGGCACCGCCGTGCAGACAGTGCGTTCCTGTCGCGCTGCCGGTGTATTTGCCGTAGATGACGAGCACTTGATTGCTCGGGCAACGCTTGTAGCGCGTCATAAAAAGGACGGCAATGATGAAGAACACCATGCCGACGAGGGCGATCAAGACGACATATGGCCAATCGAGCGGCCAAGCATTCGCGAATAGATGCATAGACATGATGGATCCTCTCTAAGCGGATTCAGGGGCGACCTCGACGGTATCGGACCCGACGATTGCGACGACGACGATGCATGTGCCCGTGGGGAGCGCGCTCTTGGCGACGGCTTTGTACTCCACTGAGCGATTCAGAACGCTGACGTGGACCTTGCCCTGGCCGGCTCCTGCCGGGATCGGAACATAGACGGTGCCGCGGCAGCCGAGCGCCTTGCCGATGCGAATCGTGCCATCGATGTTGAGTCGGCCGAGGAGCTTCATGATCCAACCGACCAGGAACAACGCGCCGAGACCCGATGCCAGGGCGACCAGGACCTCGATGGTCGGTTCGAGGTCGGCGCGCTGGCCGATGATGCCGGTCAAGCCGAAGAACGCCAGCGCCGCGGAGATCGTGCGAAACGTCAGCAGGCCGAGAAACCACGTCGAGCTGCCGCCGTGGTCGCCGTGATGGTCGGCGCCGTGATGGCCGCCCATCTCGATGTGATTGTGCCCCGCCAGGTCGTGATGTCCGCCAAGCCCGAAGAGCGTCATGACGAACTGGCACACGATCAACGTGCCACCGATGGCCGCGCAGATGTAATAGGTCGTCTCCATGGCGAACCTCATAGAACGGCGTTTTGATGCCCGTATTATCCTGCACGCATATCCGGGTTGCAATGCTCCATACCCTGGAAAGCCAGGGAATCCAGGAAATCCGTGCCGATTGTACGGAGAACGCGGCCCCTTCACCTACTGATTCGAGAGTCGGCGGACAGGATTTCAAGAAATTCGGCTGAACGACAGGTGAACACAGTTTCAGATTTCGTGGAAGTCGAGATCCCGTGCGTGAGTGTATTTCATCCGTGTTCATCTGTGTTCATCGGTGGTTCTTTCGGGGCGTGCGCGCTCGGGAAACGGACGCGAAATCGAGCCCCCTTGAGCGGCGCCGATTCGATTTCCAGCGTCGCGCCATGGTGCTCCAGGATCATGTGCACGAACGACAGGCCCAGGCCCATGCCCGCGCTCAAGCCGGCGTAGAGGGCGTTGTTGCGCTTGGTCGAATAGTGCGCTTCCGTGCAGTGGTCGCGCGTCTCCTGCGACATGCCGATGCCATTGTCCTCGAATTCGAACACCGGCTGTCCGCCGACGATTCGCGTGCGGATGGTGACACGGCCTTTCCAGCCGGCGGCGGCGATGAGAGCCTGGCGATGCGATTCGTCGAGCGGGCCGTGTGCCGACGTCCCTTCGGGGCGTGCTTGCTTGCGCTGGTGGTTGCGCATTTCGGAGATGGCGTCGCGCGCGTTGAAGAGGAAGTTCTCCAGAGTTTGCTGCAAGTGCGAACGATCGCCGTTGACGTAAAGGGGGGTTGGCTCAGCCCTCACCCCCAAGCCCTCCAGGGGGAGCGGGGAGAAAACGTCGATCTCGATTAGCATCTTCCACTTGCTCTCGGCCTGCTCGGCCCAGGTGCGGTGAAGATCGCGCACTAGGGCGTTGAGGTCGATGCGCACGCGTTCGAACTTATGCGGATCGCGCTGGACGGTCTGCAAGATCTCCTGCAAACGCTCCGTCACCGTGGCGAGGGTCTGCTTGATCTCCTCTAACATCCGCTTCTCTTCGAGCGCGGACGGTTGCTCCTCCATGCAACGGCGCAACAGGTCGTTGGGGCGCACGAGCAGGTTCTTGATGTTGTGCGCGTACGACTTCGCCATCACGCCGATGTTGTGGAACATTTGCGACTTCAACTCCAGGGCTTGCCGCTCGGCCGTTTGTTTTTCGCGCTCGGCTCCCTGGCGGCGCAGCTCCTCCTCGAGATGCTTGCGTTCGGCTTCCTCCTGCTTGCGTTCGGCTTCCTGGCGGCGCAACTCCTCCTCGAGGTGTTTCTGCTTGGAATCCTGAATCTGCTGTTCGGCGAATTGGCGCTGGCGTTCGCGCTGATCCTCGCGGCGCTGCATGATGAGCATCCACAAGAGCGCCACGAAAGCGATGAAGAGCACCCAGATGTTGACGAGGAAGCGGCGGGCATCGTCCTCGCGCTCCTGATATTGCTTCTGCATGTAAGCGTGCAACTGATATTGCACGTAGATTTTGACCCCCTCTTCACGTGAGAGCTGGTACTCCCGCAACTCGCTGTATTGCTTCTTATGCCGCGGGCTTTCCGAATCCCAGGCGATCGGCTCGAAGCTGAGCCGGCTGTCGTAGCGCTGCTTCAGCGCCTCGTCGAAGCTGATCTCGATGCGATGGATGACCGGAAAGAGGGGCAATTGCCCGGCGTAGATCTTCGTCGGCGGCAGACACAATGCCTGCAGCATCTCCTTGATCTCCGCCCGTTTCAGAGCATGTTCGGAGCGAATGGCGGCCGTCTGATCCGGGTCATTCTGGAGTATCTCGGTACTTTGTTGCGTGGATTGCAAGAATTGCTTGAGCATTTCCGGCAAGCTGCGCGAGCCGACGCGCGCTTCGCGCACCCATTCCTTCATCGCCTGCTCGTCGTAATGCGTCTCGCCTTGCTGCCAGCGCGTGATCGGGTCGCGCAAGAGAAAAAAGACGATCGCCCCCAGGAGGAGCGGCGCCAACATCGGCCAGGTGTAGTGCAGCCCGGCGCGCCAGTTGGACCAGTGCGTCACGGCTAGGGTTCCTCCACGCGGACCTGGTTGTACGTCGTCTCATGGGCGCCAACGAGCTGCCAGGCGCCCCCCTTTTTCTTGGGCTCACTCGCCCAGATGCTGATCTGGCTAGTTAGGGCCACGGCATCCTCCGGAAAGTTGGGCTTGACCATGACGATGTGCTCGCCGGTATAGCTCCGGCGATTGCCGGCCGCATCGAAAAAGCGTTCCGAGGCAACGGCGAACGGATGCACGTGCGTATTGGTGACGCGCGCGGCTACGGGATTCGCCGGATCTGGCGCCGGATGATGCCAGCGCGTGGCTTCCAGGCGTTCCCGCACGAGGCGCGGTTCATCGAGCAGCGCGGCCCGATCGACGGCGGCGTAGAGGATCGCCTCGAAGACGTCGCGGTAGAGCAGAATATCGTGCGTGCCGCTGGTCGTAAGTTGCGGCATGGCATCGGGGTCGAAGCGGTCCTCTTTGACCCAGCGGAAGCCGGCCGAACGCTCGATCGGATTGCGATGTTGAAAAAAAATCAGTGTGAAGGGAAGGTCATGCCGATTCCACATGACGTCGCGATCCCGGTAAACGTTGTGAAACGAAATGGCGTCGCCGTTGAGGATGACGAGCCGGCGTACGTCTTGCGGCGAACGCTGGCGCAGGTTGATGAGGAAGCGGCGCATGCGCACGGCTTGCGTAGGCAATACCAAAAGTGTTTGCGGGGCAAAGGATTGGGCAATCGTACTGACCATGATCTGCTCGGACGGCGCGGGATGAAAGAAGCCGCCGACCGAGTACTGGATGCTCCCTTCATTGCGGAATTTACCGTGCGGAAAGCGATTCTTGAACTCCCTCTCGAACAGTTCCGCCAGGTCGAGTGAATAGCGCTCATCCTCCCAGGAGACCGCGCGCATCGCCACCGCCTGCGGATCCGCCTCCCTGGACGGCCAGAGGTCCGGGGTCTGTTGCACGAACTTCAAGAGTGCCTTGACCATCCGCTGATTCGTGAAGGAAAAGCGAAAACTGCGCTTCGGGTATTGGGCGATGAGCGGCCTGTCCTCAGCGGTATTCTCGGCCGTCGCCGTGGTGATGAGAAAGACCGGCGCCGGCTCGTCGGTCGTTGGGTAAGTCTCGTTCAAGGCGTTGGCCAGCCGCAACGCTCGATCGCTGGTGGCGCCGCCCAGGATCGCCAAAGGAGGCCGGCCGCGCTGGTGCAGCTTGCGAACCCACGAGGCCGCGTCGTGCTCGCCGGAAATCTTGTACCAGCGCAGACGCAGATGCTGGGCCGGATTCGTCCCGAATGACAGCACGATTTCCGGCACTTCCGCGGTCCGGCGTCGAAAGGCGCCGTCAAGATCGACTGCGAGCGCGGGCAGGGTGGGATTGATGCTCGGCCAATCGATCTTGAGCAACTCCAGGGCGGTGACGATGCGAACCCAGTCATCACTACTGGTGGCCGGCTCGATGAAGGCTATTTCCTGATCGCCATCCTTGAGCGCCATGACCTGCGATTCATACGGATCGCCCCAGGCGCCGGACCAGAGTATGGTCTGATACACAGCCATCCCGAGGATGCCGACGAGGACCAGCAGCAGGCCCCAGCGGAAGAGAGACATAAAGATGTCCGTGGCATGAATTCAGAGCCTGAGGCAAATGCGCGGAAAGCCGTGGTCTTCGCCTACGCTCCAGGCCCTGACTAGTCGACATAGATGAACTCATTCAAGCACATCAACACCTGACAAAAATCGGTGATAGCGTTTTCGCGGCGCGGCAAAGGGTAGGTGCTGAATTGCCGCACGATGAAAGCCACGCCGTCGGCCAGCTCGTCGCGGTCCGGCTGGCGCGCCAGCGTGATCAGGTACGCACGCTTAACGGCGGTCTCGACCGACGTTGTCGAGTCGGGGTAGATGCGCCGCGTCAGGCCGCGCGCTGCCTCGCGCACCTGCGGGTTGTTCAGCATGTGCAGCGCTTGCGGGGCGATCGTCGTCGTCGGACGTTCCGCCATGCCGCTCAACGCTTCCGGGGCGTCGAAGATCACCATCATCGGCACGAGCTTGCTCCGTTTGACGGTGAAGTAGATGCTGCGGCGTTTGCTCTTCTCGTCGAGCGTGCCGGGGCCGAACTGCTTGGTGTCGAGTTCGCCGCCGACGGCCAAGATCGCGTCGCGGATGATTTCGGCTTCGAGGCGGCGCGCGGGTTGCCGCCAGTAGAGCTTGTTGTCGCGGTCGAGCTTCGCCTTTGCTTCGTCCATCTGCGTGCTCTGCTGATAGGCCGCACTCGTCATGATGAGCTTGTGAATCGGCTTGAGACGCCAACCATTCTTGATGAGTTCCTGGGCGAGGAAGTCGAGCAATTCGGGATGCGTGGGCCGGTCGCCGCGGTTGCCGAAGTCGCTCGGCGTGGCGACGATGCCGCGACCCATGTGGTGCTGCCACAGGCGATTGACGATGACGCGTGCGAGCAGATGGCCCGCGCCATGCTCGGCATCGGTGAGCCATTCCGCGAACGCCCGGCGTTGGTACGACGTGCGCCAACCGGCGGGGGGCGGCGACTGCCAGCGACTTGCCGAGTTGGCCGTTGGCATGAGGACTTGCAGGAAGCTCTGCGTCGCGGTCCCTTCCTTGTTGGCCGGATCGCCACGGCGGAGAAAGGTCGTTTCGCTCAAGTAATCCTCGCCTTGCGTGTGCAAGCGGACAGCGGACAGACCTTCGGTGGCGACGAGAGCTTTGGCCTTGGTCGGCTGCGGCGCTTTCGCAAGGTGTTGCAGGCGTTTTTCGTTCAGCAGTCGCCAATTGGTGTCGAAGTTGCGAACCCACCTCAGGATCGTAGTCGTTTGTTCTTCCGTGCGTTCCGCCACCGGCACCTGCAGTGCCGACTTCACGCGCGCCAGCATGCCGAGGTCGGTCAAGTCCGGTGTTTTGGCCGCATTGGCGATCGACAGCCGCGGTCGGCCGATGGTATGCGCGTCGTTGTTGTTGAACTTTAGCGTGAAGGTCAGGATCGAGCCACCTTCGAAGCCGGCTGGGGCGTCCAGCTCAAACACGGCCGCATGGTCCTTGCCGAATTGCGGATCGACGGCCCAGGAAGACTTGGCGTCGGCGTCGATGGCCGCCTTGACGGGCAACCCCTTCTGTTCAAAGGTGGCACGCGGGTTTTTCAAACGCGGTGTGAGTGGGGCGGCATCGGCAATAAGTGGGGTGATCACCACGCTGAAATCCGAAAGCGCGAAGTTGCCGTTCTTAGCCCGGCCGGGCCCGCCTTTCACGAACGATGGATCGGTCAGCGCTTCCAGCCGGATCGCATTGATCTTCGTCAGCTTCGTGTGGGCGACGATGGTGTAGACGTCGAACTTCGGGTTCTTGCCGGCGGCCAGGATCGAGCCGTCGTCTTGCAAGGTCAGCGTCGCGCCGTCCTTCGATTTTGCTTCTTTGACGTCGAGATACTCCCAGGCGATTAGCTCGAAATTCCGGCTTTTGGCAAGTGCATCAACACTGCCGCGCAAGAGCTTTTCGCGTTTGGCCGGCGCGTCGTGAAAACGCGCATGTTCGAGGTCAAACGCTTCTTTCGCCTTGGCGTAACCTGGCGTATCGAGGGCCAGATCGATCTCGCTGCGCACCGTCTTCGTGAAGGTGGCGAGCATGCGATAGTAATCACGTTGCGGAATCGGATCGTACTTGTGATCGTGGCAGCGGGCACAGCCGACCGTGAGGCCGAGCATCGCGGTGGTGATCGTCGAGAGCTTGTCGTCCATTTCGTCGTAGCGGTGCTTCTCGACTTCGCTCTTCGTGATTTGCGTCGAGTGCACGCCGGCGGCCAGGAAGCCAGTCGCTTTGAGCGCGAGGACGTTGTTCGGTTCATACTCGTCGCCGGCGATTTGCCATTTGACGAACTTGTCGTAGGGGAGATCTTGGTTCAGCGCCTCGATGACGAAATCGCGATAGTGATATGCGGTCGGCCGATCGTAATCGTGCTCGAACCCGTGGCTCTCGCCGAAGCGCGCCAGATCAAGCCAGTGCCGGCCCCAGCGTTCGCCGTAGTGTGGGCTGGCGAGCAGTTTGTCGATCATGCGCTCGTACGCCGCTTGCGGCTGAGCGCTCGCAAAATCCTTGAGAAACACCTCGACTTCTTCGGGTCCCGGCGGCAAGCCAATGAGATCGAAATACGCTCGCCGGATGAGCTGGTGCGGCGTCGCCGGCGCGTTCGGCATGATCTTCGCGTCTTCGAGCTTGCCAATAATGAAGCGATCAATCGGCGTCTTGCACCAGGCGCCGTCCTTCACGTTCGGCGGCGCGGCTTTTGCGAGCGGCTCGAATGCCCACCATTGCTTGGCGCTCGGGGGCAACACGCGCTCGGTCCACGGTTTGCCCTTCAACTTCGATGCGACGAGGGCGTTGTCATATGGCGCCCCGAGGTCAATCCATTCGATGATCCGCGCGATGGTCGAGTCGGGCAGCTTCGGATCGCCCGACGGCATGTGCGGCTCCTTGGCGTGCTGGATCAGCTTGACGAGCTGGCTCTCGCGGCTCTTGCCCGGCACGACGGCGACGCCCGTCTGGCCCCCCTTGAGCAAGCCCTCGCGGTCGCTGAGATCGAAGTCGGCCTCGATCTTCTTGCCGCCGTGGCAGCGCAGGCACTTCGCTTCGATGAGCGGCCTGACGTGCTTCTTGAACACGTCGAGCCCCTTGATCATCTTCTCAGCATGATCGGCGCCGACCGCATCGAGCGGCTTCTTCATCGGTTGCCCGGCCGTGACCGAGATGGTGAGAAGACACGCGAAACCGAGGGTAGGGAGGAGGTGGCGTTTCATGCTATCAAGATAACGGATCGGCATGGGCTTGGTCAAAGCAATTTGTCCGCCCTGGGCGATGCCGATCATTCTTGGATCTTCGCGCGGAGCTTTGCGATGTGTACAATAACCATCAATATTTGGGAGAAGACAAATGATTGTAGCCGAGCGACGCACCGGTAAGGCAAAGAAAGCGCTGCCGCCTTTGATGAATGGCGACCATCTGGATCAAAAGACGTTCCACGCGCGATATGAGGCCATGCCGTCCGATTGCCGCGCGGAATTGATTGGAGGGATCGTTTACATGTCTTCGCCCCAAAAAAGTCGGCACGGTAGGTATCACGCCAAACTTGCCCACTGGCTCGGTGAATTCGAGGACGCAACGCCCGGCGTCGAAGCGCACGTCAACTCGACGCAGATTCTGGCCGATGATGCGGAACCGCAGCCTGACGCCGGGTTATTCATCCTTCCCGAATATGGCGGCCAGGTCTGGGAGGACGAGAAAGAGTATCTACACGGCGCTCCCGAATGGGTCGGCGAGATCAGCGACAGCACGGAATCGATCGATCTGAATCGCAAGAAAAAAGACTACGAACAGGCTGGCGTGCGCGAGTATCTCGTCGTTGCCGTGCGAACGCGCCAGGTCTTCTGGTTCGTCAGGCGCCGCGGCAAGTTCAAGGATCTTGCGCCCGGCCCCGACGGCATCCTTCGCTCCGAAATCTTCCCGGGCCTCTGGCTGGACCCTGAAGCCCTGCTCAAACGTAGCGGCAAGCGTCTACTCGCGGTGCTGCGCCAGGGCCTGGCGTCGCCGGAGCACGCGGCATTTGTCGCGAAGTTGGCGAAGAAAATGTAGCCGTCATGCTCCGGGGGACGAATTTCCTCATGCGAAGCGTGCGGACTACGCTAACCATCCATCGCCCACCGCAGCAGCGCCTTCTGAGCGTGCATGCGATTGCCGGCCTGCGGGAAGACAAGCGATTGCGGGCCGTCGAGCACGTCAGCGGTGATCTCTTCGCCGCGATGGGCGGGCA
>SYHD01000290.1 GCA_005799265.1 Planctomycetia bacterium
CCTTCAACTCCTCGGACTCGAACCAGCGATCGAGGATGGTGCGCGCGGGGCCGGTGAGGACTTCGATCGCCTCGGAGAGCCCGGCGCCGAGTTTGCGGAACGATTGGCCCATCTGGAAAAGAGACCACATGCCGGTAACGCCCGGATTGAGTATGTTGGGGGGCGTCATGTGCATCGTCGGCTCGACGACGGACGCGACGCGTTCGAGCATCCGCTCGTACTTCGGATAGTTCTCCGCGTCCTTCTTCGAGAATTTGGCGATCTGCTCCAAGTTCATCTTTGCGTCCGGACCCATGAACAGATAGCGATTGTCGAGAAACGGCGTGAACGACGATGGATTGCGTTCGAGAAGCGCGAAGCCGTAGTCGGCCATTCTCAGATCCTTGATGATCTGCGGCGCGAAGAGGCTGTTGACGTAGGCGCACGTCGAGACCTTGTAGCCGGGGAAGATGTTTTCCTCGGTGACGCACGCACCGCCGACTAAATAGCGGCGTTCGAGCACGAGGACCTTCCACTTCTGGCGTGCCAGATAGCATGCGGTGACCAGGCCGTTGTGGCCGCCGCCGATGATGATGGCGTCGTATTTTGGCATGAGGGTCCTTATCGTCTAGCGGCCGTTCGCGGAGCGGCTCGTTGCCGGCCCGCCTGTGAAGCGGAGCTAAACGGGATTATGGATTGCGAATGAAAACCTGCCCTGTGTCCACTTCAACGAAATCGAGACTGCGCAGAAAGTTCAAGCCGTACTCGTTCGTATCTTCCAGTTGCAGTTCGGCAAGCGTGAAGAACTGGTCCTGAATGTACTTCATGATGAGCGACAGAAAATACCGGCCGACGCTCTGATTGCGATAGGCTGGGTTGACCTCGAAATCGAAAATGCCGACGGTCGGCCGTTGCCATTGAATCGAGAACGCTTCCATCTCCCACACCAGCGTGCGCGCAACCCAATCGCGCGATTGCCGATCGTGCAGCACGAACTGAAGCGGATCGACGTAGCCGTGCACGCATTCATGCCACCAGTCGATCAATCGCCGTGGCGAGCCGAACGAAAGCTCGAAGCGATTGCGATGCGGCAGAAAGCGCGCATCGAACATTTTCATCGGCTGATCGAGCACGCGCTGCAGCACGACAATTTTTTGATCGATCTTGTAGCCGTGTTTGAGGAAGAATGGTTCGGCCAGAGGATCGCTGTGCAGAAAGCCGGGCGAATCGCAGCCGCCGTAGAGGCCCATGTAGAAGGGATTATTCGGCCAATGCCCGCCGGCTTGCAGAAGTTCGGCGCCCTGCTTGTGCAGGTATTGCTCACAGCGATCAAGCAGCTCGCTGCCGATGCCTTGCCGGCGATGACTCGGGTTGACGCCGACAAGGCAGACGACGCCAACGGGCAGCGTGTTGAACGGGTTCTGCGACAGGGCGGCATGGGCCCAGCCGACGCACTGCCCGTTGACGAGCGCCAGGATTACGCCGTTGGGATCGAAGATGCGTTTGGCGAGCACATAGCGTTCGAGCAAGGTGTTGTTGGCGAGTCGGGGAGCGCCGCGATTGGTGAACGCTTCATTCCAGACGGCCACCAGCCGAGGCGTGTCAGTATTGCGAAAGGTGCGGTATTCAACCACAATGCTGCCCCTGGCGGCCGGTCATGGGACGATGTTGATTGAGTTTTATTATAGTTGTCGCGCGCGCCGCCGGATAGGTTTGGATTCCGTGGCACAGGACTACGCTATCGTCGCGATTCATAAGATAACGAAGCTTCCGTGTTTTCCGTGGCGGTAAGATTTCAATCTTACCGGGTAATTCAATCGGCAAGGTCGGAATCTTGCCGCCATGCAACGAGACCCGACACCGAGGACTCTCATGCGAACCTGCCTCTTCATTCTCTGCCTTTTTTCGACAACGGTCAATCTTGACGCCGGCGACAAGAAAAAGCCGCTGCCCGATCCGACGCCGCGGAAGGACGCCATTCTCAAGTTGTTCGTCGAGGAGTTCGTGGCGATCACGCCGGGGACGGGTAAGTTTCCGGCGAGCTTCAAAAGGGGAACCGAAAAAGGCGGCCGCGACAACGAACGGCCCGTCCATGAGGTTTCGTTCAAATATTCGTTCGCCATCGCAAAGTACGAGGTGACCCAGGAACTGTATCACGTCGTCATGGGCAAGAATCCAGCGAAATGGCAGGGCCTGCGCAACTCCGTCGAGATGTGCAATCTGCACGAGTGCAATGAATTTTGCGACAAGGCCACCAAGCTCTTGCGCGAACGCAAGCTGATCGGCGCCGACGAGCGCATCCGGTTGCCGTCCGAGGCCGAGTGGGAATATTGCTGCCGGGCCGGGACGACGACCGCCTACTCTTGGGGCAACGACGTGAAGGAAATCGACAAGTATTGCTGGTACAAGGTCAACGCGCCGGGCAACGACCCGCCCGTCGGCGTCAAGCTGCCGAACCCGTGGGGCCTGTACGACATGCACGGCTACGTGTGGGAATGGTGCAGCGATGCGTGGTCGCCGAGCTACGAAAAAGCACCCAAGGACGGCGCGCCGCAGGCCACGAAGGGGGCAACCGATTATGTGCTTCGCGGAGGCGCCTACTCCGATCCCGCCGACGCTTGCCGTTCCGCATATCGCCATTTTGTGCCGGCCGACACGCGAAGCGACACCATCGGCTTTCGCTGTGTGAGAGAAAAAACTCGGTGAGGGGTGATTGTCATCAAGCCCGGGGGTGAGCGCAGCGAACCTCTGGGATCGAGGATCGATCCATGCAACGTTTTTCGTTGTGCGCCATCACGTTTGTCCTTACGTGTGCTCTTTACGCCGACGATTGGCCGCAATTCCTCGGCCCGCGCCGCGACGGCACGTCCCTCGACCAGGGGCTGCTCGATGCCTTTCCCAAGGATGGCCCCAAACGCGTCTGGGAGCGACAGGTCGGCGAAGGCTATAGCGGCCCCGTCATCGCCGGCGAAAAGCTCATTCTTTTTCACCGTGTCGAAAACGAGGAAGTCGTCGAATGCCTGAACGCCGTCACCGGCAAAGGTCTTTGGAAGTTTACCTATCCCACGGAGTATCAGGACGCATTAAGCAAGGGCGATGGGCCGCGCGCCACGCCGGCGATCGTCGGCGATAAGCTCATCACACTCGGCGCCGAGGGTACGTTGACTTGCCTGACGCTTGACGACGGCAAGAAGCTCTGGTCGCGCTCCCTCACCAAGGATTACAAGACCACACTCGGCTACTTCGGCATCGGCACCTCGCCCGTCGTCGAGCAGAATCTCGTACTGGTTAACGTCGGCGGCAAAACGGACTCCGGCATCGTCGCCTTCGATCTGGCTAACGGCAAGGAAGTCTGGAAGGCCACCAACGACCCCGGCAGCTATTCGTCGCCGACGGTATGCACTGTGGACGGCAAACGCCTGGCGGTCTTCTTCACGCGTACCGGCGCCGTTGTGCTCGACGCCAAGTCAGGGGCGGTCCTCTTCCAGAAACGCTGGCGAGCCCGCATCGATGCCTCGGTCAACGCCGCCACGCCGCTCGTCATCGGCAACCTGGCGTTCTTCTCGACGAGCTACGATACCGGCGCCTTGCTGCTCAAACTACGCAAGGACGGTGCCGACGAAGTGTGGACCGATGAGAACGTCATGTCCAATCACTACAACACCTGTGTTTATCACGACGGCCATCTCTACGGCTTCGACGGCAGGCAGGAAGCAGGCCCTAATCTTCGCTGTGTCGAGTTGAAGACGAAGAAAGTGAATTGGGAACAGGAGCGATTCGGCAATGGCTCGATGGTGCTGGCTGACGGCAAGTTGATCGTTCTGACGGAGAAAGGGGATTTGCACCTCGTCAAGGCGACGCCCGAAGGCTTTCGTGAACTGGCCAAGGTGCGCTTGTTCGACGCCGGCCCGTGCCGTACGCAGATCGCGCTCGCCCACGGCCGGTTGTATGCGCGCGATCAGAAGAAATTGGTGTGTGTCGAGCTGAAGAAATAAATTGCCGCTTGCGGCTTAGCGAGCGCTAAGCCGCAAGCGGCTAAGCGCTCGCGTCATCGTCGAGTCCGTATCAGTCGCCGCGTAGGTTCAGGCCCATTTGCCGCAGTTTTTCGCGGACCTCGTTGAGCGAGGTCATGCCGAAGTTCTTGGCCTCGAGCACTTCGTCGGCGCTGCGGTGGATCAACTCGCCGAGAGACGCAATGCCGAGTCGGTTCATGCACTTGCGGGCGCGCACCGAGAGATTGAGATCGCTGACCGGTTTGTTCAAGAGGGCTTGCTCGGCCTCGCTCAACTGTTGAGTCGGAATGAAACGCCGTTCGCCCGAGGCGCCTTGTTCCAGAGCCTGGCCGACGCGCAAGCTTTTCGCCGTCAGGATGATCTTGATCTCGTTGAGGGAAGTCTCACCGAAGTTCTTGCTGCTGAGCAGCTGCTGTTCGCTGACGCGCGTCAGATCGCCCAGTGTCTTGATGTTCATCTTCTTCAGGCAATTGCGGCTGCGCACCGACAACTCGAAATCAGTGACGGGAATTTCCAGCACCTGATTGAAGCGGTTGCTGGCAAGCTCGGCCTCCGGGTTGTAGTACATCGTCAGCGACGCTTCCGCGTCTTTCAGAAAGAGGCGGGCTTGTTCGTGCAGCGGATCGGCGTGGAGGATGCGGCGGTAACAATCGACGGCCTTGTCGTACTTGTCGGAATCCTCGTAGAGAATGCCGAGGTTCATCAGCAGGCCGAGATGAATCGGCGGATGATTCAGGCAGCGTTCGTAGCACTCGATGGCTTCGTCATCGTTGCCGGCGAGATCGTTGGAATGGCCGAGCTGAAAGAGGGCGCCGGTGTGGCTGGGGTCGAGTTCGGCCGCCTTTTCAAAGTG
Organism: Planctomycetia bacterium; assembly: GCA_005799265.1. Classification (GTDB taxonomy): domain Bacteria; phylum Planctomycetota; class Planctomycetia; order Gemmatales; family Gemmataceae; genus SIAQ01. The sequence goes on from SYHD01000290.1 coordinate 4,846, forward strand.
CTGGATCGCCTTGTCGCCCACGCCTTCCTGCACGAAGCAGCAGCCAGCCTGGAAATGATATTCGGGGTTGTGTGTCGCCTGGCTTTCGACCTCTTTCAAGATCGTACGCGCCTGCGCGACATCGCCGCGCAATCGATGAATGCCGGCCTTTTGCAGTTTGACCTGGTTGCTGTTGTAGCCCGATTTTTCAGCCTTATCGAATGCCTTGTAGGATTCGTCGAGCTGTTGTTTTTCCAGGAGCGCTTTGCCGAGGTAGAAGTTGGCGAGAGCGCCGTCGGCCTGCTTGAAGTTCTCGATGGCATCGGTGAGATGGCCGAGGAAGTACTGGGCGACGCCGAGCTTGAGATGCCAGCGTTTGCCGACGGGCGTTTCGGCGTTGGCTTCGACCTTTTTCTTGAGGGCGTCAGCGGAATCGCGCAGGGCGCGGTATTGCGTCTTGCCTTGGGCGAGGCCGCTGCGCAGTTTTTCGACCGTGCCGGCGTCGCAATCTTCGCGTTCGACCATCAGGGCTTTCAAATCGATCAGAATGGTGTCCACCATCTCCAGCGCACCTCCGGGGTGAATCCGATGCAGAAGCAAACCGATAATATAATCGTATAGGCATCGAAACGCAAGCCCCGCGCTGTCCGCTCCTCGTTTAGAGCCCGCGTGGCCCCATGCGAACGCTGGACCGTAAACACAGGAATTTCATGGCTGCTTCGCGTCAAGAAACCGAACTCCCCGCTTGTTACGCAATGGTCCAACTCGGTCTCGAAGACATCGCGGCCGAAGAGATCGCGCGCACCCTCGGCGGCAAGGCCAAGCGCTCCGGCGGCGGCATCGTCGTCTTTCGCGTCGACGACATCGATCGCGATGTCTTGCAACTTCGCACCACGGAGGACGTTTTCCTTTACGGTTGGGGGACCGACGCCCTGAGCTATCGCGCCAAGGACCTCGACCAGATTGAACGCTGGACCACGCGCGACGTCAACTGGGATCTGCTGCTCAAAATCCATCACGCCGTAACCCCCAAACCCAAGGGGAAGCCGACGTATCGCCTGGTCGCGCAGATGAACGGCGTTCACGGGTATCGCCGTATCGATGCCCGTCAGGCGATGGCGCGCGGCCTCGCGGGCAAGATCCCCGCGAGCTGGAAACATGCCGAGGAGAACGCATCCGTCGAGATCTGGTTGACCATTGACGGCGCGATGGCAATCTGCGGCATGCGGCTCTCCGATCGCACGATGCGGCATCGCACTTACAAGTATGAGCATCTGCCCGCGTCGATTCGGCCGACGGTCGCCGCCGCGATGGTGCGCCTCGCCGACTTAAAGCCGAACCAGACGATCCTCGATCCGATGTGCGGCGCCGGCACGCTGTTGGCCGAGGCGCATCTCGCCACGAGGGGAAAAAAAACTGTTGATGGGACCGCCTGGCAATTACAATTGTTGGGGGGCGATATTGACGCGAGCCATGCGCGGGCGGCACAGGCGAATCTGCGGCAGTTTGGCATCACCGACGTGCGCAAATGGGACGCGCGCGATCTGCCGCTCGAAGACGTCTCGGTCGATCGCATCCTGAGCAATCCGCCGTTCGGCAAACAACTGGCATCGCCGGAGGAAATTGTGCCGCTCTATCGTCAAGCCATTCGCGAGATGGATCGTGTGCTGCGGCCGGGCGGCAAGTGCGTTCTCATCGTGTCCGATGCACGGGTGCTGCGCTCGGCGGTCGAACGAGTCCCGTGGAAGGAAGAGCGGCATGTGCAGGTTCGCATGCTAGGACAACGGGCGTTCATCGGCGCCTATCGCAAAGCCAAGTGATCCGGTGGCGGCATGGAAAAGGATGAAGGATGAAGGATGAAGGATGAAAAGAAATAAAAAGTAGCTTCTTCATCCTTCATCCTTAATTTCGCCGCGACGATAGACAGGCGTGATCTCATGTCTAACGAATCCGATCGCGAGCCGTCGCCTCCGCACACGTCGCTCCGGCGAGCGCTGCTTGGCGTTTTCATTCTGTTCCAGGTCGTTTTTCTGATCGTCGCTAATTTGCTCGGCTTCTTCAAATGGCTGCCCGATCAACTCAAGGACAAACGCAAAGCGCTCGTCGATCAGGCGGCGCCCGGTCTCGTCAATGAAGACAGCCACGTCAGCAAATGGACCGATCAAGTTCAGACGAACATCAACTCGTGGACGCAGCTCACGGGGCAGGAGCAGAATTGGATGCTCTATACGCCCGTGAGCAGAACGACCGGGTTCCCCGCGGTGGTCTTGCTTTGGGACGATATCATCTGGGAGCCGCCGTTCATCAAGGGGACCGTATTCGCCTACGACGAAAAAAACGGTATGCATCTGTGTGCGTCGTGGAATCCGTCGGCACGGCGCGATCTGCCGTTGCCCGTCCTCTGCGATCTGGGCATCCTGGGAGCGAGCGATGGTTGGGAAGCTTTTTTCTTGACGGCGGCAGCCAAGGAACGGCCCGAGGACAAGCCTTCACGCATTGAATTTCTTCAATCCGAGAACGAGCCCAAGGATCTGTCCAATTTCATCCGCTTCGGCAACTGTCGGCTGCGGCGCTATGAGGGACAGTTCTATCTCAATCTGAAGCCGGAGAAGGGAGAAGCGGCCGATGTGTACGCCCGGCGCATCACGGAACGGGTCAGCACGTTCACGAGCACCTGGCGCGAGCCTGCCCTGGCATATATGAAATGGCGCTTGCGCGATTGGCAGCGTGCCAACCCAGATCAGCCGGTGCCGAGGCAGGTGATGCTGTTCCAGCGTTTCTATCGCATGCGCGATCCCGAAGAAGTGCCGCGCGGTTGGGACGGGCCGATACTCTTTCCGATCGCGCGTTGGCAGCCGTTTCCTGACGATCTGGATGCGCTGCGGAGTCTCGAGCCATTTGATTACAAAGAGCAACGCTTTCTCCCCGGACTCTGATGAGCCAAGCGCTTCCGAAGCCGAGTCAGGTTGTCGGTCTCAGCCCGTGGCTGCCGTGGCCTTTGTCCGCGTGGTCCTGGTGCGTGACGCCGGTCCGCGCCGAACGGCTGGCGGTTCTGCGCATCGGCGTCGCCATGTTTTTGATGTGGGATGTCGCGTGCAACTACGCACCGGAGACCCTGGCCTACTTCGGACCGCACGGGCTGGGCGAGCCCGCGCTTTTCGACTGGTATTTTCGGGCGCACCGGATGAACTGGTCGCTCCTGCGCGGGCTGGGGCACGAGGCCGGTCTTCATCTGGCGTTGCTGACGTGCATTCTGACGACGCTATGGATTCTGACTAACTCGCTGGGCCGACTCCTGCTGGTTCGCGCCGAGCCGCCGCCACAAGATCGCACGGGCGCCGCGCTGATGATCTGGTCATTTGCCTTCGCCTGGTACGTTGGCGCCGTCTGGACGCACATGCTTGACACCAAAGCGATGACGCCATTCGCGTGGGTGCTGCCGCTGTTCGGCTTTTCGCTGGCGTGCCTGTTCTTCGCGCTCGATTTGGCCCAGCGGCTGCGCGATACGACGCATCGCATAGCCTGGTTCTCGTCCCTTTTTTCGTTTGGCGTCGTCGGCGTTTTGATTGCCGTGGGATGCCCGCTCGCCGGCATCGAGGAAGTCGATCCGAACGTCGAGTGGGCGCGCTATCTGCGCTCCTGGCAGAATGACGAACAGCTTATTGTAATTGCCATGGGCGTCTGGCTCGGCTCGGCGTTCCTGTTGTTGATCGGCTGCGGCACGCGCTTCAGCGCCATCGCAACCTGGGTGATGTCGATGTCGTTTGCCAATGCCAATCACTACCTCGACAACGCCGGCGACACCGTTCGCCTTATCCTGCTATTCTATTTGATGCTTTGCCCGTGCGGGGCGGTCTGGTCGGTCGATGCTCTGGTCGCCAGGCGGCGCGGGCCCATCTACATTTATCCATGGCCGATACGGCTGATCTTCGTGCAGATGATTTTCATGTACTTCATGAACGGGCTGTACAAGCTATTCAGCGACGACTGGCCCGATGGCGTGAGTATCTATTACGTCCTCGGCGATGCGACCTTCACGCGGTTCTCGCAGGTTGCTCTGCCGCTGCCGTTCGTGTTGACGCAAATCATGACCTGGACGGTGCTTGCCTGGGAATTGCTTTTCCCGTTCATGATGGTGTTCAAGTGGACGCGTCGCCTGACGCTGGCGTTCGGCGTGATGTTTCACCTGGGCATCTTGGCGACGATGGAGCTTGGGCCCTTCGTGCCGTACGCGTTGTGTATGTATCTGCCGCTGTTGCCGTGGGAATGCCTGAGCCGGCGGCGCGAGGAAGAGGGGGAGCCGGTGGTCGAGATCGTCGAATCCTGACCTGCCGCTTTCGGCTTAGCGCTCACAATCGAGCATGCTCATGCTAAGCCGCAAGCGGCAACATGCTCGACGCTTCACGCAGCGCGGGCTAGAATCGCATATGCCCTGAAGGAGACCCTGCCGTGCCTAATTCGCCTGCGCCGCCGCGTTTTTCTTGGCCCATGCGCATTCTCATTTGCGTGGTCCTCTTTCACATGCTCTACCGTAGCACCGGCATTCTCTATCCGTGGGAAGACTGGCTCGGCGAGGTGAATCTGAGCCGCATGCCGCGCGCGTTGCCGACGCGCAGTCAAATCGACAAGATGCGTGAGGAAGCGGAAGGCTCCAACGAGCAAGTCCTGGATGAGTTCAAGAAGTGCGGCCTATCGCTCGCGCGGTATTGGAACTGTGTGCCGGAAGAGGAGACGCGTGCACGGCTCAAGTCACCCCTTGACTGGACCAAGTACGCTCTGGCCTGGACCGCATCGCGTTTGCAATGGTGCGAGTGCATTCTTGGCATCGATCAGGAATGGGCGATGTTCTCGCCCAAGGTCGGCCGAGGCAAGTACATGTCGCGTGCCCGGCTGTGCTTCGAGGACGGGACGGAACGCGTCGTTCGCTCCCTGAGCGAACCGGAGGATTACACCTCCTACACGCGCTTCGGCGCGGGCAAGACGCTCGGTCTGGATCGCTTCGTTTTTTCCGATCAAAGCTATCGTCATGAAGCCTGTGCGGGCTATTGCAATTTTCTCGCGCACCAGACTCCGACAAATCAAGACGGCGCGCGACTCGAGGCGATCCTGCTTTACGAATTCAAGATCAACTTCGTTCCGCCAGGCGAAGACGCGCACGCGTTTTTGCGCGAGGAGATGCGGCAAACGAGCGATCACCGCTCCACGCGCGTGTCGTGGACGTTTTACGTTTTCTTTCCCGAAACGAAGGCGGGAACGTTTATCGACTATGTTGAAGGCCGGCCGCGGTCTTATTCCGACAAGATCGACGCCATCCTCTTGAAGACACAGTAAATTCTCGGCGTGGCAAAGAGTCTCTATGGCTGAACCGATCTACAGTTCGCGCTGGAACCGCTTCTGGCATGCTCCCGTGCGCGCCGAGCGTTTGGCGCTGATGCGCATTCTGCTCGGCGTCGCGCTGTTGGCGCAGCAAATGCTTGAGTTTCTGCCGCACCTGGACGAGTTCTACGGTCCCCACGGCATCGCCCCGGCCGGCTTGCTCGACCGCGCGCAGCTCAACTATTGGTTCTGGACGATGCTGATCTTCAACACCGATGACATGACTGTCATCCGCATCGTCTTCGCCGTCTGGGTCGCGGTTACGCTGGCGTTCACGGTCGGCTTTTGCACGCGCTTGATGAACGTCGCCGTGTGGCTCCTGGCGATGTGCTTTCTGGCGCGCAACTTCTTCCTCCTCGACGGCGGCGACGACACGCTGCAAGTCTCGCTGTTTCTCTTGATGCTTTCGCCGTCGGGACGGGCTCTGTCCGTGGACGCCTGGTTACGCCGTCGTCGGGGGCTTGAACAGGGCGCTGTCCTCACGGCGGCCTGGCCGGTTCGAATCATCCAGGTCCAGCTCTGCGCCATCTATTGCACGACCGGCCTGGTGAAATTACTGGGGACGGGAGCCGTCGATGACATCTGGATCACCGACAGCTCCTGGTACAGAGCGAGCACCTGGGTAAATGGCACGTCGATTCACTATGCTCTGAACTATCTGATCATGAGCCAGTACTCGTATGCCAGTCTGCCGTTGCCGCTATGGCTCACGGCGCCGATGACATGGACGGCGGTGCTGTGGGAAGCCTTGTTTCCCGTGCTCGTCTCGTTTCGCCGCACGCGCAAATGGACGCTCGTGTTCGGCATCCTATTTCATCTCGGCATCTGGTTCACGCTGGCAATCGGCTGGTTCAGCTTCTACATGATCGCGCTCTATGGCGTGTGGGTTGCGGATGAATGCTGGGCACGCTGGTGCGGCCCGATCGAGCTTGCCGATCCAAACGGTGAAGTTCCCACGGGAGGCCAAACATGAGCGCCTGCGCTGCAAGGCGACCGGCAGAACTAATCGTACCCCTTCACGACGCGGAGCGTCGTGCCACAATGTGGTGCGACGCTCCGCGTCGCATAGCTTCGGGTAACTTTTCAACGGCCCGCCGCCATTCTGGCAGGCTTGGCGTTAATCGTCGCCCTTGGGCGGAACAAAATCAGCGATGAACAACTGCGACGAGAAGCCGCCTCCCCTCGTCGAGGTCCACATGATCTTCCGATAGTCCGGGCTGAAAACTGGAAGTACGTCCGCACCGGAGAAATGCGTTAAGCGCACTTTCTTCGGTGCAGGCTGTTTTTGCTCGCTGCAAAATGGGTGCAAATTGGATTCGAAACTGGTGGCGAAGGTGGAAAACAACGGATTCAGCTCGGATGCGTAATGACGAAAGCCACCTTGTTGACTTGCCTTTGTGGATTTAGGCTTGTCATCGATTCGCATCCAGTATAGATCGTAGTTCGGCCGCAGCAACGGGTTGGAATGGTCGGCCGCGGTGTAGATGATGTGCTTACCGTCTCGATGCCAGTACGGGGCCCAGAAGACCCAGTTCTCGTCGTCAGTGAGGGCTTTTTCGCCGGAGCCGTCGACGTTGATGACGTAGAGCTGCAAGTGGTCCTTCTTCTTGCGGTCGCTGCGAAAGATCACCTTTTTGCCGTCGGGCGAGAAGAACGGGCCGCCGTTGTAGCAACCGGGGGCGTTCGTCAACTTGCGGACGTTTTTGCCCTCCGAGTCCATGATGTAGAGTTCCATGTCCTTCTCGCCGGTGCGATTCGAGCAGAAGACGATCTGCTTGCCGTCCGCCGAGTACGACCCCTCGGCATCGTAGCCTTTGGAGTCGGTGAGCCGTTTGAGGCCGGAGCCGTCGAGGTTGGCCTCGAAGATCTCCATGAACGGGTCGAAGTCCCAGATGTAGCGACGGCGTTTTTTCGTTTGCTTTTCTTCCTCGCGAGCCTTGAACTCGCCGGCGTAGTGCTTTTTGGCGTCGGGATCCAAGTGCGAGCTAGCGAACAGGATCTTGTCCTTGCTGGGGTGGAAATACCCGCAGGTCGTTTTGCCCGCGCCGGTGCTGACGCGCCGCGCGGCGCCGCTCTTGAGGTCCATCACGAACATCTGGTAGAACGGGTTCTCGCCTTTCTCCTCGGCCTGGAAGATGATCTTCGTGCCGTCGGGCGAGAAATAGCCCTCGCCGGCGCGCACGTAGTCGTGCGTCACCTGTTTGATGTTCTTGAGATAGACCGTTTCTTGTTTCTGCCAATCGTCGCCTGGTTGAGCGGCGAGCAAGAGACACGCACATACGGACAGCATCGCGACACCTCGTTGGTTGGTCTGCGTCGGGCAAGCGGCCGCGCCTGCCTTGCGTGCTGACGCGAATTCTCGCTTGCATGCGCCAGCTCTCTGGCATTATAACGAACTCGACGTACTTCGCGTCATCCCATCTTCAAGGAATCGTCATGCCGGATCTCGCCCCAAAAATGATGGTCGATCTATTGCCCGATGATCTCAAGGCGTACGCGACGTACATCGTTCTGGCGGGTGTCGCTTTCGTCGCGTTTTTCGTGCTTTTGTTTTGTCTTGGGATTCTTCGCCTTCTTTTCGGCGGCAAAGCGAACCAGGCGTCTGTGGAGAAGAATTGCGCAGAGGATCTGGCCGAGTACCCGGACCTGAAATCGACCTCCGGCGACCGCCAACTTCGCGCGGAGGGAACTCCCGTGCGGCTCAGGCTCGTCGTCATGGCGCCGGCGGGCACTGCGAGCGATGTCGATATCGACGAGATTCCAGACATCCTCGAAAAAGTCGTCCAGGGCCTGGGCGAGATCTGCAAACACGATAAGCCGCGCATGAAGATCTGGCCTACGTCGCCGAGCTACAAGGGATTCGGAACGCAATTTCATCGCAACATGCTCACGGGCGCCGAGGAAGGCGAGCAGACGCGCTGGGTGTTGGTCGCCGGACGCGTCAAGGTCGGCAAGAAGCAATACATGCTCGGCGTCGCGATGCAGAGCATCAAGCTGAACACGATAGGCCGGCGCACGATCGACGCGCACGAGTGGGCGTCGGTATTGCGCGTGCGCGTAAAGGAGTGAAACAGAGTCTGAAACGCAAGACTTGCCGGCGAAAAAGAAAACGCTTGGCGGGTTCACTTTACGCGAAACAGCCAAGCGTTGTTTGGTATTGCGGCCGATCAATCGAGAGCCGCGCTCACGTGCGCCGATCAGGCGGGTTGCTGCAGCGCGATGTTCACGAAGCAGTGCACGTGATCCAGAATGCGGTAGTTCCACACGAAACCGGGGCCTTCCAGACGCCAGAAGTTCCACTGATTGCCGGCGCTGCCCGCGGTGCGGAAGAAGCCGAGATGGATGCGTTCCATGCCGCCGTTGCGGCGAATCAGGTCCATGACCTCGTCGCCGTCTTCACGGCGATACGGCGACATCAGATCGCGCATGACCGTTTCGACGAGCCGACGCTGATCAGGGGTCAGATCGCGGATCGAGATGCCGGGGAAGTTCTCGCGGCGGAAGCGAACCGAGGCAGCCTGTTCGCCCGGGTTGGTCGTGAAGACCGCCGTGCGGCGCTGGTTTTCGTTGAGCGCGTCCCACACGGACAGTACGCTGCGGGTCTGGAAGTTGAACACGTTACGCTGGCTGTAGCCGTCGGGGCTATGGCCGTAGTACATTGGGCCGCCGAAGGCCGCGTTGGCTTCGGAGTTGCCGTCGCAGCGGACGGTCAAGTGGTGGCCGGTGAACACCCAGGCGAACTGCTGATTGTTGCTCGGATCGCCAAAGATGTAGGCGCCGCAGCGATCGAACGTCTGGCTGGCGTCGAACGTGTTGTTGCGCGTGATGCGGCGATGGCCTTCTTCGTCGGAGCAGATCGCCCGGAGGATGCGCTGGTTGAGTTCCTTCTGCGCCGGCGTGTAGACGGCGCCGATGCTGTGCGGGCCGAAGATGGGCGCGTTGTACATCCGTTGCCGGGTCGGCGTCTGATTGTTGGCGTTACCGTGATTCCAGGCGTAGACGACGCGTTCGCGCTGCGCGGGGGTGAGGCTCGTGAAAAGCTCGCGGATGAGCGCTTCGGCCGGCTTGGCGCGGGCGGGTTGAGCCGCGGGTTGGGCTGGCTGTGCCTGTTGCGCGATGGCCAGTGTCGGAATGGCTTCGAGACTCGCCAGCGTCACCGCGGTGCCGCCGACCGTCATGAGGAAATTGCGGCGATCAAGACCATCGATCGCGTCACAGTCGGGGCATTGGACTTTTTCATTTTCAACCATGCCAGCTCTCCTGATGTAAAAGATTCCGGGGGGATTTCATTCATCATCATGTTCAACTGTTATCGTCGTGTCAAGTACCATCTTTTTGCCAGGAGTGAATTTTAATGCCATGTATGTGCAAACTGCGACGCTCCGTAGTGTATGCGCCTCGCTTGTACAGTTACACGAAAAAGTGCCGTCGAAACGCCTGCACACGGGGCAAGTCCAGGCACCGATTTTTTCTTGTCGATCGTTCTAACATCAACACCTTTCACGAAGACGATCATGTGCAGCGCCCGAGGCAACGTTTGGGCGTCGCCCGCCAGCTGGGAAGGCGGCAAGGCTGCCGAATTAATGGGGCTTGCGTGCCCACTCTTCGCGCACCTTTGTCAATCCGTACGCGCACAACTCGAAGCGTTCGCTTAGTCGCCGCAGGACGGGGGATTCCTCCTGGAATGGTTCGTCCTCGAAAGTGCTGGCGATCCAATACGAACGTTTGCCCTGCTCGCAATAGTTGAGGAACTGATCTTTGCAGATCGATGTGCGCAAGTTTTTGAGGATGTCCGGATAGACGCCCGTCCAAAAGAGCGTGAAATCGCCGATGTGGCGGTGCATCTCACGGCTGGTGCGGCCTTGCGGCGGGACGGCCTCGGCTTCCATCAGCATGTCCGCCACTTCCACCAGGCGTTGGCCGGCGCCCGAACGCAAGCGATAGATCGTGTCGATGTGCACGAACCGTGACAAGAGCGTGGACAGATAATCGATCAACGGCGGGTCGGCCACTCCTAAATCGGCCATGAACGTCTGCTCCGTCAGGCCTGAGAAATAGTGTCGCAAAGGCTTATCGGCATCGTTGTACCACATGATCGTGACCTCCGGCGACTTCCATGCCGGTGGAGAACGCCCTATTTGAATTGTAGCGCACGTTTCGCGTTCGTGCAAATCCGGGAACGGACTTCCCGTTCCATTTCACGAACGCGGCGACTGGGGCCAAATTGCGCCACGATTTGTGCGATCGGCGAAGGCGTCGTCCGCGCGCGGTTGCCCGGGCGGATCCTGACCGATCCGTTCATATTTAATCGGCCGGCAACACGGCGATTCTTCGGGAAATTAGGCCAAACGTGCGCGGTTTGCGAAAGCGCGAAAAAAAGCGACCAGGAGGCAATACCCCCTGGTCGCCGATCGGAGCAAGCGAATCGTTCGATGTATCTATTTTTCGCCCGGGAGCTTTCTTAGCGGATCGGCGCCTCGGCCCATAAAGGCATTGGCGCGGCGGCGCGACACCATCACGCGCTCATGGCGTTCACGGGCGTCAGCGGAAATGGGATCGGAGTCGAGGCGTGAATTCATGACCTTGAGCGTGCCGTCGGGCATCATGATGAGGGCATCGACCGCGGTCTCTTCATCGAAGACGCCGTTGGGTTTGTAGCGCCTGCCGCCGTGAAAATCGACGAGCACCGGCGGCAGAAGATGAACTTCCGCGCCGTCCTTGATGATCGTGTCCGTCAAATTGATGTTGATGCCAGGCAACCGCGCGACGTTTTTCTTGTCCTTCGGCGCCGGATCGTCCACGAGGCGGGGAACCTCAAACGTATCGCGCAACTCATTCCACACCGGCACGACGACGGCGGCCTTGATGCCGATCGGATCGCCGCGCCGGACGGCGATGCGTTCGGCGACGGCCCAATCGCCGATCAAGTGCGTCCTCGTGTTAATGAGGTCTTCCTTCTTCTTGACCCATTGATGGATCTGGAACATTGTCATGTCGCGGTCTTTGGCCGGGACCGCCTTCTTGTCTTCCTCGTTGTCGGCCCACTTGTCCAGGAGCTGTTGATCGACCGCGTAGAGATGAAATTCGTGGGGAATGACGATTCGCGGCGACCGCACTTCGATGCTCGGTTCAAGCTCCCGATCATTGGCAATCTTGTCGAACGCCACGAGGTGCTTCTTGCCGAAGTTCGGGCTCGCCATGCGAATTTGAATGCCGTATTCGTAGATGCTTCCCGGTTCGACTTCGGGATCAATGAAGCGAACGATGGCGTCCTTGTCCCATGGCGGGAATTGCTCGGCAGCCTCTTCCGGCGGTTTGCCCTGCGGTTTGACCTGCGGGTCGAGTTTTCCCTCCGGCTGGGATACGGGATCTTCGGGCTTGAAGGCGGCGACCTGCCGGAACTTCCAGGGGTGGAAGAAGCGGGCATCGGTCTTGCGTTCGTCCTTGGCCGAGACGCCGAGGGGGTGGTAGACGTTGACGTACTTGTCGATGTCTTTTTCTTTGCAGAACAGACGCTCGGCCAGGGGAGGGTGCATGGCCTTGAGATCCTTGTAAGAGATCTCCCTTTTCTTGCCATCGAGTCCCGCCATGACCGGTTCGCCGCCAGGGGGAGGCATTGGCCGATCCTTGATTCCGGGCAGTTTCCCGCCGGGCAGCTTGACGCCGCCCGCCTTATTGGGCTGAACGATTGGCGCCACCGCGACGGCGCCTCGTTTGTCGTCGTCCTGGTACCATTTATCGATCTTCACGTCTTCGAGATCAGGCTGTGGGTAGTGGGCATTGCCCAGTTTCGGCAGCGGCATCGTCAGGCCCGCGTGGAGGTAAGGCTCGAGGTACTCCGCCATCTTGACATCATAGACCGCTTCGCGCAGCATGCGCCGGAGCGACGGTGCTATTTTTTGATTTCCGGCCTTGTCGAATCCGATCAAAATTTCCCCGGCGGGGTTGACGGGCTTGCCGTCGGCGCCGATCTCGTAACGTTTTAGCGTGAAACCGATCACGCGCGGCAGATCCTCGAATTGATTGCCCGAGAACAATTCTTTCTGACTCGCCATGCGTAGGGCCTTGCGGAACAGTTCCACCTGCTCCTGCATGGGGAAGAGAGCATAGCCCACAACCATGCGCGATGGCTCGGCACGCTTGGCGAGCGACGGCAGCGAGCCTAGGGTGCCGGGCTGCGGACGGATTGCCGGCGCGGCGCCGTCGAAAATCAATTCATGTCGGCTCTCTTGATCGTTCTGGTAGAGCAGCATGCAGGCCTGGATGTAATCGAGTTGAAAGTACTTCTTTTCTTGCTTCTTGTTTTCCATGACGGCCAACAGCGTAGGATTCATGCGCTTGTCTTGCCCGCCTTTCTCGGTCGCGTGCAGGTAGAGAGACGGCGCGTGCGCCAGAAGGATGGCCGGCCAGTCGTAGCGATTCTTATCGAGCGTGGCCAATTGCATCTGGTTCAGGGGGGCCGGTTGGGCCTTTTGAATGTCGCCAGTGATGCGGTTGTGGATGTTGTTCAATTCGTCGGCCCAGATACGGCCGGTCGTATCGCGGCCCGCGCTCATGGCACGCAATAGGCCGAGCAGGCCCAGCAACAAGGCGATGAAGACACACGACCCGAGGGCGATTTTCTCGCCGTGATTGATGAAATAGGGTTTGAGGATGGCGAAGTTGATCTTCTTGAATCGGTTCACGGGGCAGTCCTCCCGAAGGTCGAATAGGATCGAAACGCCACACGCGAGTGCGAAGCGAGGTTCTTAGCTTTTCGCAAATCTTCGCTTGTCCCATTGGAGTTCTGGCTTTTGAGGGTCCCCCAACGTCTCAAGCAAAGATCAGTAGGCTCTTGCACCTTCACCAACATTCATCTTACGCCGGGCGAGACGGCGTGTGAATAGCGGTTACTTCTTTTCGATTATGGGTGTTGGCGCGTTGCGCGGCGGATAACGCTGATAGAGAGTCATCACGCCGTACATGACAAGCTCCATGTTAGTTTCGAGTTCACCGCCGCCGCCGCCGCCGCCGCCCGGCGCGGCTCGGTTCGGGATGCCGATGGGGGGCAGGCCCTTGGGGCCGACGGGAGCAACGGCCTTCGGCGGGGCGAGCGAACCGTGGTGGTGATTCAAGAGCACCTGCGTTAGAAGCAAACGCAGCTTGGAGTTAGTGAACTGCGTCAACACACGATCGACGTGCTCCTGAGCGACGATCAACGCGACGGCGACCGGGATGCGCCGGGCCTGATTCGGGGGTTCGATGTAGCGGTCGCTCCATTGATCGTATGGGGTCATGGCTCGATTACCCGTCCCGGCAACGCCCAATCCGACGACTGGCAACGGTGGTGGTGGTACGGGCAGCTTCGGATCGTCGGGCTTGGCCTCCGCATGCAGTTTGGTTTCGACCTCGAACGCCCGTAGCCCGTCGGCATAGGTGCGATGCGAATGCGACGGCCCGTTCACCTCATTCGAGCCGATGCTGATGTGGTCCACGCGCTTGACGGCCGCCGTTTCGAAATTCAGCACCTGCTCCAAGCCGTAGATGCCATTGCGCGCGGGTTCCTTGGGGTCGACGGGAAATATCTGTTTGAATGTGTCCTTATTTTCGCCGCTTCCAGCAGGCATTAAGGGGTCGCCGCTTGGCCTGATAGACTCGGCCTGGAAAGTATTTAGCTGGGCGCGGAATTCCAGGTCGAGTTTTTGTCGACGGCTGGTCCGGTTCTTGATTTCAAAGGAAAGCTCCTTGTTTGTCCTGTCCAATTTGAGCTTCACTTCAAAGTATGCGTTTTCGAAGGTATGCTTCTCATCTATGTCCAATCCCTTCGACTTGAATTTGGAGACCGTCTTGTTGGCATCAGCGATGAGACGGTAGATTTCCTTTTGGATCCACAAGTTTTCCTGGGCGATCCAGGCGTCCTTGGAGTTGTTGGTCTCTTGTTTCCATGCTTGCGTGACATACCGAAAGAAAGGCGGCCCAACACCGGCGATGAGTCCTTCGGGGGGAGCGCCTGGGCTGTAAAGCCAATCCTTGAGTTGTACGACGCCGTCCCCAGTGTCCTTGAGCGGGTCGATCTGTTCGAGAATTTCCTTGAACTGTTCCTTGTAGCTTGCTCTAAAGTCGTCCTGCTCGGCCTGCGTCAGGTTATCGCCGAAGTATCGGCCTTGTTGATAGGTAACAGTCACTAGCTTGCCCAGGTGATCCTTCATCAGGTTATTGCGGATCTTCTGCGGCGTACCGGCTATCAGCGTCACGTCTTCCATGCTGGGAGTCTTCTTGAATGTCTTGAATTGCTGCTTGACTCGAGTCTCGATCGTAAAGGATGTCGCTTCGACGTTGGTAAGGATGCCGATCGCGCCGCCGGGCGGGTCGGTTGGGGGCCATTCTTTGACGCTTGAGGGGCGCTTTTCGAGTTTGACATCCGTGGCAAATAACCCGTCAAAGAAGTTAAACTCCTTCTCGATTTTTTCTGACCACTTGAAGAGGGGCGCCTGGGCGGCGAAAGCGCGCGACCAGATGTCGGTTTCCAGGTCGGCCGCGAACTTGGCGTTCTTCTCGTGGGCCTCCCGAGTCTTGTCGCTCGTCTTGGCCTTAAGGTCCTTGGCGCCCGTAATCTGCCCCTTGAGTTTGCTCATTACCGCGTTCGCGTCGGCGCCGAATTGGAGCATGAAGATCCCGACCAGGGACATCGCCATGGCGACGCCGAGGATGACCCAGAAGCGATGTTTGACCAGCATGTCTGTGTTGATGTTGAACTTCATGGTTCATCTCGTGTGGTATGTCAGGTTTTCCAAGGCACGTCGGGCCCGTCAATCTTGCGTCATTTGGTCACCACGTTTTCCTTGGTCAGGATCGGTTCGTCCCAAACGAAGACGAGCACGAACTCGGTGCGATACTTGGGCTGTGTGTCGAGCTTATTGTCGTTGTCCTGTAGCTGCACTTCCTTGGGTACGGCCATAGCGCCCGTGCCCTCGATGAAGATTTTGGACGCCGTCTCACCGATGGCGCGCCACAGGTCGCGATTCGTTCTTGGTAAGGCCAGGGGCGCGACGGGCGCACCTTTCGGATCGGGCGGTGGCTGGGCGCCCGGCGGCATCCCTGGGGCGCCTGGCGGCATCCCTGGGGCGCCCGGCGGCATCCCTGGGGCGCCCGGCGGCCCCGGCAACCCCATTACCGTCACGCCTGCCGGGTTTCCTTTGACGAGCGGCTTCAGGTGACTACTACCGATGTAGGCGAACTGGCCTGGGATGAAATCGACGGCCTTGGTCGTGTCGCGCGGCCAGACCTTGTAAAGGTTGACACAGGCGATTTTCTTCATGATGCGCTCGCGCATCTCCAGGAACACATCCTCCCCCTTCTGCGGGTCAAGATGCCACGGGAATTGCAGGTTCTCGATGAGCGTGTGGATCACGAATTGCTCGGCCTTATTGTGATAAGTGTAGCCGCGCACTTCAACGACCCACCCGACCTTGGGCAAGCCGATCTCCCTTTGTTTGTTGGGATCGGCCTCGTTGACGAAGTCAGTAACTTTCTTTTGGTCACTGGAATGCATGCCGAGCAAATTGGGGTTCTCGCCCTTGAGCTTGCGGTAAACACCGCCCAGGTCGTCGGTGTAGAGCGCGTTGATACCGACGATGTTGATCTGGATCAGGTTTTCTTTGATGCGTTTGTCGAGTCTGCGCGCCTCAAGATTGAAGTCGTTCTTGGCATTGAAACGGTTTTTTTCATAATCATCGAAAGCCTTTTGCGAATCTTTGGCCTTATCCCAATACCGATCTCTGACGGGGATGAGCCCATTGGATAGCTTCGTGAGGCGGTCGCCATTGGGTTGTGGCGAGGCGCCGTTGATGTACTGGTGCAGCAGTTGCCAGTTGATACGTTCGTCGACGCCGGCGCCGATCTTGTTGAGGTTGCCCAAGTTGCCGCTAAACTTCTCGCCTGCCGCCTTGGTTACCTGGTCAAACTTTTTCACCTGGTCAACTGTGGACTTGAGCTGCTTGATGGCCCCTTGGATTTCCGGGTTGTTGACGCTGGTCTGCTCCATGCCGCGGGCGAAGGCGAGCAGGAACATTCCAAATAAGAGAGAAGCGGCCGCGGTCAGCACCCAGGGCTTTTTCTTGCGGATCATGCGCTCGAACTTCACTTCCGCCGGCAGCAAGTTCGTCGTCAGTCGGCATTGCTCCAGGCCTTGCAACGCCAATCCATAGGCCACGCCAAAGCTCATGATGTTTTCGGCGAAGGCCGGTGCGGAGGTGACGGCTTCTCCGGTCGCGCGTTCGAATTGCTGGAATTTGCGGACCTCAATCTGGAGCTTCTCTTGCAAAAACTTCTGCAGCCCCGGCAAGCGAAAAGCGTTGCCCATGCCGACGATGTACTGGATTTCGGCGTTGCGGTGCGTGTTAGTGAAATAGCCGAGCGAGCGTTGCGCCTCGCCGACGAAGTCGTTGAGCACCTGTTTAAGCGCCGACAGGATCTTCTTGAGCTCGGGTGATTTGGCGGCGTTGCGTTTGAGATGTTCGGCCTTGGCGAAGGTCAGCTTCATCTCTTTGGCAAGGGCACGCGTGAAGTGGTTGCCGCCGATCGGGATGGGCCGCTGCCAGATGATGCGTCCGCCGTTGGTGATGACAAGGTTGGAGTTGTCGGTGCCGATTTCGAGGCCGACGATGCACGCCATGCTTTCTTCGCCATCCGAGTCGGACGGTGACGCGCTTTTGCCAAGCAAATCGTAGGTAATGAGATTGCACACGGCCAGCGGCGTCATTTGCACGTAATGAACCTCGACGTTGACCTTCTTGAACGCGCTGATCGCTTGCGTGACCAGATCACGCTTCATGGCGAACAGGCCGATCTCGGTTTCCAGACACAGGCCGTCGATCACGTCCCCCTTTTTCAGGCACTGGAAGTCCCAGACGACCTCTTCGAGCGGGAAGGGGATCTGTTGCTTGGCTTCAAACTTGACAATGTCGGCGATTTTCTTTTCGTCCACCGGAGGTAGCTTGACGAATCGTGCCAGGCCGCTTTGGCCGGGCACACTGATGGCGACGATATCACCGCGGATGTTATTGCGTTCAAGGAAGTTGCCGAGCGCCTCTGCAGTCAACTCGTCGGGGTCGGCGTCAGCCTGGTTTAGAATTTTCGGATGCTCGATGTACTCGAACGCGGTGGCGACGACTTGGCCGTCCTTCAATTCAAGCCGAATCGCCTTCAAAGCGCATTGTCCGACGTCGATGCCCCACACTCCAGGTGTTCGCGCGGCCATTGGCAGATGCTCCGAGATGATTAGGCCCTGGGAAGGCCAAGGCGATCGTCGTATGACATGGAACCCGAATCGTGACCTGGGCGCGCTTCGCTTACCTATTTAGATTAACATTCGATGAAAAGGCTTGTCAACCGTCAATCCCGGCAAATTCGAATATCGCTCTTCATCAGGATTTTGGAGGGAGCTTCGTGACGTGAGAACGGGTGTGCCCGCAGATTCCGGCACAGCATTTTCGCACGCGTGGTTGATCGGGTGATCTGGCCCCGATCGGACAAGTTGGCTATACGGGGATGATGCTGGAGACATGGAGAAGTTCCGGTACAACCCCTCACGAGGATTCA
>SYHD01000291.1 GCA_005799265.1 Planctomycetia bacterium
ACCAGGACGGCAACATCCAGTTCGAGATCAAGCTCACGGGCATCCTCTCGCTCGGCGCGTTGAATCCCGGCGAGAAATCCCCTTACGGCGCGATGATCGCCCCGCAGCTTTACGCGCCGAACCATCAGCACTTCTTCAATGTCCGGCTCGACATGGATCTCGACGGCGGCCCGAACTCGGTCTACCAGCTCGATGTCGTGGCCGATGCGCTCGGTCCGAAGAATCCCTTCGAGAACGCGTTCAGCGCCAAGGTGACCTTGCTCGAAACCGAAAAGCAAGCGCGGGCGAACCTCAATCTCGAAACCGCCCGCTCATGGAAGATCGTCAACTCGAACTCTCTCAACGCCGTCGGCGAACCGGTCGGCTATCGCTTCCTGCCCGGCGACAACTGCGTGCCGTATGCCTCGAAGAACGCCTGGTGGCGCAAGCGCGCCGGCTTCGTCGATCATCACGTCTGGGTGACGCCGTTCAACGAGGACGAGAAGCACGCCGCCGGCAACTACCCGAACCAGAGCCACGGTGGCGACGGTCTGCCCAAGTGGACGGAAGCCAATCGCCCGATCGCGAACGCCGACGTGGTGCTCTGGTACACGTTCGGCCACACGCACTTGCCTCGGCCCGAGGACTACCCCGTAATGCCGACCGCGTACATCGGCTTCATGTTGAAACCGGCGGGCTTCTTCACGGAGAACCCGGCGAATGACGTGCCGCCGTCGGCAAAGAAGGAAATGAAGTCCTGCTGTGCAAAGTAGCACAAGGGACCGGGTGAGATGGCCATCTGGCCATCTCGCCCCTTGCATGGCGCGTTTACTTCTTGTCGCGACCAATCTGGGTGACGGCATTGCGTGCCGCGTTTTGCACGCTTGGGTTCGTGTCGTTGACCAGTTCGCGCACGCGCGGCAGCGCGGCGGCGGCGTCCGGGCCGATGTTGCCCAGGATCACGCACGCCCACATGCGCACCGTCGGGTTCGTGTCCTTCAGGCAATCGGTCAACGGCTCGACCGCTGTCTTCGATTTGAACTGCGTGTTGAGCATCCCCTGCAAGACCGCCTGGCGCAAACCGGAGTCCTTCGTCGATTTCAGCGACTCCTCCAGGTGCGGCCAGCTCTTGGCGCCAAAGAAGTTGGCGTGATGGGCGGCGCTGATGCGCACGGTGCTGTCCGTGTCCTTGATGCCCATCGTGAAGACCTCGAAGCCTTCCTTGGAGCCGTTGCCGAAGAAGCCGATGAGATTCACCGTGTTTTGGCGAACTTGCACGGCGGGGTCCTTCATCGCCGAGGACAAGAGCGGCAAGGCCAGCTTTTGCTGACCGGAATAGGCGAGCGATTGCAGGATGCTGACGCGGACGCTGGCGTCTTTCTCTTCTTGATAATTTTTGATGAGGAACGCGGGCTCGCCGCCGACGGAGGCGAGCACGATCATGGCGTTGAGGCGGACGTTGGCGTTGGAGTCCTTGATCGCTTCCTTGATCTGCGGCATGGCCTTGACGGCGCGCGGGCCGATGTTGCGCAGCACCTGCATCGCCTGCTGGCGGATGTTCGCGTCGGTATCTTTCAATAGAGCGCCCAGGTGCGGCACGCCGGGGTCGCCGGCGCGGGCCAGGAGCCAGATGAGCTGGTTGCGGTTGACGCCGAGGTCCTTGTCATTCATGAGCTTGACGATCGTGGGCAGCGCCTCGGTGAGGTCGCCTTGCCAGTTCTGGATGGCGTTGATGGCTTGCTGCCGGACGTTAGTGTCTTTGTCCTTGAGACCGTCGAGGATGAAGTCCTTGGCTTTGCCGCCGAACATCCAGGCGACCTGCAGGACGGCGACGCGCGTGCCGGCATTGCCTTCCTTGAAGGCGCCGGCGAGGATGGGGACGACGGTTTCGGGATTGCCGCGGATGTTTTGTAGGGTGTAGACGCAATGTTGCCGAACATTGACGTCCGGGTCGCGCATCATCTCGGCCACGCGCGGGGCGATCGCGGCATTGCCCTGCAAGCTCAGGCCTTGCAGCGCTTGCACGCGCACGCTCGGCGCTTTGTGCTTGAGCCCGTCGATGAAGATGGGCGTGACTTTGTCGGTCTGCAAGCGCCGTTGCGCCAGGGTGAAGGCGGCCTGCATCTTCAGGCCGAGGTCGTCGTTCTTGAGCGCTTCGACGAGCACGGGCATGGCCTTGTCGATGTCGAAGCTGACGTTGACCATCAAACTGGCGGTGTTGATGCGGACCTTCGCGTCCTTGCTTTCGAGCGCCTTGGTCAAGGTCGGGCGCGGGTCTTCGCCGATTTGTTGCAGAAGATAATACGCTTGCTGGCGGACGCTCGGATTCATGTCGGTGAGGGCGTCCTTGATCTTCGGGCCGCCGAGCTTCGCCTGGGCGCCGAGCTGGGCCAGGCCGTTCATGCAGTGCTGGCGGACGGTGTCGTCCTCGTCGGTCAGGCCATAGGCGAGCGCGATCACGACCGACTTGTCGCCGATGCGCATGGGCCAGAGCGTCTGGGCGGCGAGGCGGCGGACTTCGACGTTCTTGTCGCTGAGCGCATCGACGAGCACGCCGACGGCTTCGGCGCCTGCCTGCTGCATCGCCTGGGAAGATGCCTGACGAACTTCCGGTCGAGTGTCCTTGAAGCCCGCTTCCAGCGCGGGCATGGCGGCCTTGCCGATCTTGGCCAGCACGTTCGCATAGTGATGCACATTCTCGGTATCCTTCGCCAGGAAACGCTCGCGCAGGGCCGGCACGGCGGCCTTTGCGTCGGAGCCGATGTCGCCCAGCGATGTGGCGGCCTGGATGCGGGCGCCGGCGCTCTTGACCTTGAGCAACTCGATCAGCGCCGGCACCGCGGCCGCGCCGAACTTCGACAGCGCTTCGCCCGCCGCTTGACGCACGTCTTCCTTCTCGTCGCCGAATGCTTCGACCAGAACGTCGATGGTCTTGCTCGGATCGCCCGCCAAGCGGCCCAGCGCGAAGACCGCTTTGCGCCGGACGGCGTCGTCCTTGTCCTTGGTCAGCTTGATCATCGTCGGGATCGTCTCTTTGCCGTCGGGGCCGATCCAGCCGATGGTCCAGATGGCGTAGAACTTCGTGTCCTTGTTGTCCGAATCGAGCAGCTTGGCGACCGGCTTGACCGCCGCCTTGCCGATCTTGGCGAGCGTGATGGCCGCGTTGAGGCGCAAATCTTCGTTGTTGGTTTCAAGAGCATCGAGCAGATCGGCAAGCGCCGGCTCCGCGCGGGCGCCGAAGTCGGCCAGGGTCGTCGCCGCCTGGATGCGGAGATCGATGTTGTCCTTGGCCTTGATGTTCTTGAGCGCCTCGGCCAGCAGTTTTTCGGGATCGCCCTTGGGTTCCTGTGCCGTGCTGGATGACGCCGACAGAGCGAATGCGATCGCCGCGGTCAGAAGCGAGACGAAGAGGTTGCGCATGGGTGGATCATCCTGTTGTGGGCGAAGAAGAGCGGCTAGCCCACGGCGAGTACCGTGGGCCTAAGTTTTTGCCCCCCTCTCCCCCTGTACTCAGGGGGAGAGGGGCTGGGGGTGAGGGGGACGAAGCGCCAGAAATCTAACTCGCAGACCAATGAACTGTGGGAAGTTGTGGCACGTGCAGCCCCCTCACCCCCGACCCCTCTCCCCCTGAGTACAGAGGGAGAGGGGAGTAGGGAAAATCACGGCGGCGACGACGGCAGCATCTCTTCGTACTCGGAGTTGTCTTCCGCGCCGTTGTAACGCGCGGGCACAATCAAGAGATCGTCGTTCATCTCGTCGCGGCAGAAGGTCTTGCGGAACTTGGTGATGAACCACGATTCGCTCAAGTGTCCCGCGAGCTGTTGTAGATTTTTGACATCCTCGGCCGGGGCGTGGCGGACCAGGAAGCCGATCGGCCGTTCTTGCTGCGCCTTCGCCAGGCGAGCGCGGATGACCTTGTAGATCGCTTCCGCACGAGCCGGATCCTTGACGTCGGCGGCGGTGAAGCCTTCATCGACATCGGGAACCCTTTCGCTGTACGGCGCCTTGCCGGCCAGCACGCCGACGTCGTTTTTCGACAGCTTGCGGGCCCATTCCATCGTCGTCGGAATGTGTCCCTGCTTGTTCGGCTGCGGACGTTGCCGGGCGACGAACTGGAAGTTCAATTCGCGCGCGCGGGCCATCAGCGCCGGCGTCTGGGCCTTCATGTCGTCCATCCAGATTTGGCCGCGACCGGGGATGCCCCCCGCACAGCCCGTGGACCATTGCAGCATCGTGAGCCAGTTGTACTGGTAGGTCATGTCGCCCGGCAGATCGACCTTGAAGGGGGCCTGCACATAGAAGAGGGCTTCGGTCTTTTCGCGCACCGAGATTTGCGTGATCTTCAAGGGATAGACGAGCTTGTCGCTCGTGAACTGGAAGCGCGTCGGCGTGACTTCGCCGTCGAAGCTGCCGTCCTTGTTGCGCTTCATCTGCATCGTGTCGATCTTCATGACGGTGAAGATCCACTTCTTCTGCACGTAATGGCCAAGCGTCGCTTCGTCGCCGGAGTAGTTGTACTTGTTGTCCTTGAGCCATTGAAAAAGATCGTCGGCGCGTTCAGCGCTGATGACCTTGTAATCAAGCGAACCGACGATGCCCGCTTCGAGGATGATGACCTTGGGCCGTTCGGGTTCATGCGCTTCGCGGCGCGCGTCCATCGGCCTGGCCGCCATCGGCGCGCCGGGCATGCCGCCGCGGCCGCGACCGAGGCCGTATTGCGGCAGTAGCTTCGATTGCGGGATTTGCCGTTGCTTCATGATCGTGTAGATGGCGAGATGCTTGAAGAAATCGCGCGGCATCTCGTTGAGCTTGGGCTGTGTCGGCGTCGGGATGACCATGCCGAAATCGAGAGCGTTGCCTTCGAACTTGGGCTGCACCGTGAATGTTTCGACTTTTTCGGTGGGGTCCCAGGTGATGAACACTTTCTGCGCGGGCTGCAGGATGTCGGTGTTCTTGGCCGAGAAATAGCAGCACGCCGCTTGCGAGGTCGCCGGCACGATGAGGGCCAGCGCCAGGGCGGCGAGGAACATGGAACGCATGTACGTGACTCCTTGAATGGGAATGATGGCGTGTTTCAAGCCGCTCCTCGTTTAGCGCTCGCGTCGCAGCGCCAGGTTATCGGCGCTTCATCGTGAGCGCTAAACGAAGACAGGATCATGGGGGCGAACTGGGCAACATTTCCTCGTACTCGGAGCTGTCTTCCGTGTCGTTGTAGCGGGCCGGGACGATCAGGAGATCGTCGTTCATCTCGTCGCGCGCGAACGTCTTGCGGAACTTCGTGATGAACTGGCTCGCTTGCAGATGCCCCACGAGTTGCTGCAAGTTGCGTACGTCATCCAACGGGGCTTCGCGAACCAGGTAGCCGATCGGACGTTCCTTCTGGCATTTCGCCAGGCGGGCGCGAATGACCTTGTAAATCGCGTCAGCCCGATTCTTGTCCTTGAGGTCGGCCTGCGTGAAGCCTTCGTCGACATCGGGGATCTTCTCGCTGTAAGGCGCTTCGCCGCGCAGGATCTTGAGATCGTCGGCGGAAAGTTTTCGGGCCCACTCCATCGTCGTCGGGATGTGCCCCTTGTTGTTGGCGGTCGGGCGCTGGCCGGGGAAAAAGCGGAAGTTGAGCTGATTGGCGCGGGCCTGCAACGGCGGAATCTGACCCTTGAAGCCGTCGAGCCAAGCTTGTCCGCGTCCGGGGATGCCGCCGGAACAGCCGATCGCGCCTTGCAGCATGGATACCCAGTTGAACTGGTACGTCAAATCGCCCGGCAGATCGACCTTGAACGGGGCCTGTACATAGAAGAGAGCCTCGGTCCGCTCACGCACCGAGATTTGCGTGATCTTGAGCGGGTAGACCAGCTTGTCGGTCGTGAACTGGAAGCGCGTCGGCGACACGTTGCCGGCGAAGGTGCCGTCCTTGTTGCGTTTCATCTGCATGGTGTCGATCTTCATGACGGTGAAGATCCACTTCTTTTGGACGTAATAGTTCAAGGTCGCTTCGTCGCCCGAGTAGCTGTACTTGTTATCCTTGAGCCATTGAAAGAGGGCGTCGGCGCGGTCGGCCTCGATGACCTTGAAATCGAGCGAGCCGACGAGGCCTTCTTGCAGAACGCGCACGGGGGGAGGCGCCTTCTTGTTGGCGTCTTTGTCGGTGCCCAGCGCCATCTGCGCTTTGCCGCCGCCAAACCCGCCCGGCATCGCCGCCATCGGCGGGGGCAGAAACGGCAGCAGCTTCGAGTGCGGGAACTCGCGCTTGCGCATGATCGTGTAGATCGCCAGATGGCTGAAAAAGTCGCGCGGCATCTCGTGCAGCTTCGGCTCCGTCGGCGTCGGGATCACCATGCCGAAGTCGAGGGCGTTGCCTTCGAATTTCGGCTGCACCGTGAAGGTTTCGATCTTCTCGACCGGATCCCAGGTGATGAACACCTTCTGCGCCGGCTGCAATATATCGCTATTCTTGGCCGAGAAGTAGCAGCACGCCGCGTCACTCATGGACGTGTGTACCAATCCAACCACTACGGCCGCCACGAACCAAACGCCGAGTTGGCGTCGCACATGCCTCATTTGAGTCGTCCTTTTGCGAGTAGAAAGGGCAGCAAAACCCTATCTACAAGACGATACTCACGTTCCCACGGATTTCCAAGCTTTATTTCGGGTGGATTCAGAGAAATCGCGCGAACCAGGAAAACGAGCCGTAAGCGTTCACCCCTCTCCCCTGTACTCAGGGGAGAGGGGCCGGTGTGAGGGGTTGGGGCGTCGCGCAACTATCTGTTCTTCCCCCTCACCCCCGACCCCTCTCCCCCTGAGTACAGGGGGAGAGGGGAGGAAAAGAGCGGGCCCTCTTCACCTGAAGTACAGGGAGAGACGGGGGGTGAACGATACCATTCGTGAACGAATCGCATAACCTCGATGCGGCACGGTCTCCTGACCGTGCCACTTTCATTTCATACCGCACGCGCTTGATCCTGACCCTAACCCGAAACGCAATAAATGGACGCAACCAATTACATTGATGGTTCTTATGGTTAGTTATGAACATTCATGTGTAGCGTGGAGTATATCAAAGCCAAAATTGTTGATATGTGAACAAATTTATAGTTAATCCTTGATTTCTGACTTCCCCGGCCGTAGAATATATACGAACGTACAATAAGGAGAATGCCGTGGATAATCGCACCATTGCTCAACGTCTCCTGGAAGCGGCTCACGCGCTGGAAGAGAAGCACGCCAGCCTGTATCGCGTGCAAGCGTATCGGCGCGCGGCCCAGACCATCCTTGGGCTTGAACGGCCTCTCGAGGAAGTCGTCGCCGGCGCGGGACGCAAGGGGCTCGCGCAGCTGCCGGGCATCGGCGTCAAGCTGTCGCGCCACCTCGAAACGCTGGTCCGCGCCGGCGAGATTCCTAACTTGAAGGAGGAAGACAAAACGTGCGTTGTCCTCTAACGCGCGTTTGCGGTTCTTTGGCCGCTTGCGGCTTAGCGCTCGCGTTGGAGCGTCCTTGACGCACGAGAGAAATCCATGCAGACGGTACGGCGTTTCCTGGAGATGATCCGCTTCAGCCACACCCTCTTTGCACTTCCCTTCGCGCTCTTCAGCGCCATCCTTGCCTGGCACGGCAAAGCAACGTTCGCCTGGCACGATTTGCCCATCGAGCTGGCCGGCATCCTGTTGTGCATGGTGTGCGCGCGCAGCGCGGCCATGGCGTTCAATCGTCTGGCCGATCGCGACGTGGATGCGCTCAACCCGCGCACCGCCGTCCGCCATCTGCCGAGCGGACAGTTGACGGTCGCCGGCGTGTGGCTCTTCACGCTGGCTTGCTGCGCCGGCTTCGTCGCTGCGACCGCGCTGTTCCTGTTGCTGGACAATCCCTGGCCAATCACTCTTGCCGTGCCGGTGCTGCTTTTCGTTCTCGCATATTCCTACACGAAGCGGTTCACGGCCCTGGCCCATTTCTGGCTGGGGGCGTCGCTGTTGCTGGCGCCGGTCGCGTCGTGGATCGCGATTCGCGGGTTCGACGATTTCCACGTTGCGCTCGTGATCGGCGGCGCGGTGCTGTTCTGGGTCGCCGGCTTTGACATCATTTACGCTTGCCAGGATGCCGACTTCGACCGCCGCGCCAAGCTGCACTCGATCCCCGCCGCGCTCGGCGTCCCACGGGCGTTAAAGCTGGCCCTGGTGAGCCATGTGTTGATGCTGGCGATGCTGGTGCTGCTCTACGTGGTTGCCGCGCCGCCGTTGGGCTGGATCTACCTGGCCGGCGTGGCGAGCGTGGCGGCCCTCTTGATCTACGAACATTACCTGGTGCGCCCGGACGACCTGTCGCGCGTCAATCAGGCGTTCTTCAACGTCAACATCATCATCAGCGTCGGCCTCTTGGTGTTGCTCGCGATCGAGATCGCGCTGGCGAGATGGGGGTAGTTCGATGGGACAGCTTTTCAACACGGTCAGGCAGCTTGTTGCCGAAGAAAAGTACGTTGTCGGCGAACACGCTGCCGAACGACTTGAAGAACGTGGTATCATGGAATGGCAAGCGGTGGCGGCGCTTGAGGACGGTGAACTCATCGCTGAGCGACCAAGGTCAAAACCGAATCCAACGGTGGAAGTGCGTGAAAGTCTTCCGGATGGCACGGAGTTCAAAGCGGTTTGGGCCCATCTGCGTCAGAGCGGCGTGGCCAAGCTGGTAACGGTTCATTTCTTTGATAGGGGCTAGTCATGCGAATTGAGGGCGAACGAATCAAGCGGACTCGATTGATCCAAACGGACAACTATGTTGTCGCCGTGGAGATTGAATTGGTCGTCCCTGCGGATGATCCGAGTGAACCCTGCTATGAACCCGAAACCGTGAAGTTCCTCAAGGAGGTCAAGGAACGAGCCGAGCGCGGCGAGGTGCATTGGCTAAGTCAGCACGGCAAGGTTTACGCGGCAGTCGGAGCGGCTTGAATGTCGCGCGTCCTCGGGCGAAAGAACAACGGCAAGGAAACCGATACGTTCGGTTCTCCTCGCCGTAGTCTTCAATTGCAATACCCCCGGTTAGTATTCGCCCTCATCACCAGGTTTCTTGGTCTTCGCCGTCTTGGCGGCGGCGGGAGCGGGCGGCATCGTGATCGTCACCGTCTGCTGCTTGCCTTCACGAAGGATCACCGCCTCGACGGGGCCGGCCGGCCATTTGGCTTCCAGTTGGCGGTAGAAGTTCTTCGGATTATCTGGCACTTCGCTGCCGGCCAATTTGAGCAAGACATCATGCGCCTTGATGCCCGCCTTGTCGGCCGGCCGGCCCTCGAAGACCTTGGTCACGATCAGACCTTTGCCCTTGGGTAGATTCAGTTGGGCCGCGAGCGTCGAGTTCGGCTCCTTGAGGTCGCAGCCGAGCGGACCGCCGGGCGCGGGCTTGGTGCTGGCTTTGTCGCTGGGGATGCGGAAACGCAGCTCGACATCGTGACGCAGCTTGCCGAGCTGGAATTTGTCTTGCTGGGCCTTGATCTGGTCGGCCCCCGATTTCGCCGCTTTGGCCTTCTTGATCGCTTCATCCACCTTGCTCTCCTCGGCGGCAATTTCTTTCAGCATGTCCGCACGAATCTTGGCGATCTCCGCCTCGTGCATTTTCAGCTTGTCCTTCAAGCTGACGAACGGATCGGGCTTTTTCGGCTCGTCCTTCTTGACGCCGGCGCCATTAGCCTTCGGGTCGGGCTGTTGCGCCTGAACGTCGGGGGAGCGCCAGGTGGCGACGCTGCCGGAGAAGAAACAGATTGCCACGAGCAGGGCCAACGCGAGTTTGAGCTTGGTCATGAGCATTCCTTTCAAGATTTCCAGAGTGAGGGTGAGAACATTGGGAGCGACGGCGCCGGATGCCTGGGAAATTTTAGGGTTGAGGCGAGCAGCGGAATGGGAACGGCCGCCGCCGCGCCGTGGTGCGCCAGACCCTACGGGATCGGCAGCCGAATCGTGAACTTCGTCCCCTTGCCCAGCTCGCTCTGCACGTCGATCGAGCCGCCGTGGGCTTCGATAATCTTGCGCGTTGTCGGCAAGCCCAGGCCGGAGCCGCCCGATTTCGTTTTCGTCGAGAAGAACGGTTCGAAGATGCGCGGCAACACGTTTGGAGCGATGCCGGCGCCGGTGTCGATCAGCATCAAAAGAACGTTAGCCGGACGCGCAAGCGACGGATTGGAATGTCCGTCGCTTGCGCGTCCGGCTAACGGCGGCGCTGGATCGATCATCGCTTGCAGCGTCAACTCGCCGCCCTGGGGCATTGCTTGCACCGCGTTCAGCATTAGATTCAAGATCGCCTGGCGGAACATTTCCTGATGTAGACCGACGTTCGGCAAGTCGCCGGGGAGAAACGATTTGATCTCGATGTTGGCCGAGCGCGCCGTCGGCGCGAAGAAGTCGATCATCTCTTCGATGAGCTTGCCGAGATCGCCCGGCTCCAGCGGGATGGCGCGGATGCGGGCGAAACGCAGGAAATCGTTGGCCAGATCGATGAGCCGCTGGCATTCGCTCTCGAGTTTCTGTACGCGCGTCAGGGCCCGGCGTTCGCGTTGGCTCTGCGGGTCTTGAAAGTCCTCGCCCAGGAGCTGCAAGTTGAGATTGAGCGTGTTGAGGTGGTTCTTGATTTCGTGAATGAACCCGCCCGCCAACTCCGCCAGAGCGGCGTAATCGTCGGTCCGCGTGGATTGGTCGAGTGCGGCGGACATGGCTTCACTCGGGATTCCAAAGGTGATATACAAATGACAAATAGCAATTTACAATATCAAATTGAACACGACCGGCCCAAGAACGTGCATTCAATTTAATATTGTAAATTGCTAATTGTAAATTGCTAATTTCCCCGCATTTTCAGTCGCGCCGATCATCGCGGCGCGGCCCGCGATCATCGCGGCGCGGGCCGCGATCATCGCGGCGCGGCGGGCGATCACCCTGCGGCGGTCGTCCTTCGTCCGGAGGCAGCGGAGTGTCGCCACGTTCCTCGCGCAGCACCACTTTGCGCGATAGCTTGACGCGGTCTTGATCGTCGATCGAGATCACCTTCACCTTCAGGACATCACCGACCTTGCAAACCGCGTCGACGCGGTCCACGTATTTCTCGTCCAGCTCACTGATGTGGCACAGACCGTCGCGCCCCGGCATGATTTCAATGAAGGCGCCGAAGTCCTTGACCGAGGTGACGCGGCCTTCGTAGATTTTGCCGATGCGGACTTCCTCGCACAATGCCTCGACGCGCATCTTGGCCGATTCAGCCCCCTCGGCGCTGGAGTGGGAAATCTCGACCGTGCCATCTTCGCTGACGTTGAGCTTGGCGCCGGTCATCTCCTGGATGCCGCGAATGGTTTTGCCTTGCGGGCCGATCAAGAGGCCGATCTTTTCGGGATGGATCTTGACGCGTAACATGCGCGGCGCGTGCCGGCTCGTCTCGGCGCGCGGGAAACGCAGGGCGGAGACGATCGCCTTGAGGATCTCGCGGCGTGCGTCCTTGGCCTGCTCGAGCGTGGCGCGGATGATTTCTTCGGAGATGCCATCGATCTTGAGATCGAGCTGGATGCCGGTGATGCCGCGGATGGTGCCGGCGACTTTGAAGTCCATGTCGCCGAAGTGATC
>SYHD01000292.1 GCA_005799265.1 Planctomycetia bacterium
ATCGGCAACACGCGCCGGCTGGAGTTGAAGCGCGGCTGGTCGGCCCCGCCGATTCTCTGGGGTGCCATCGTCGGCGAGAGCGGCACGGCCAAGACGCCGGCGTTCAAGCTCGTGATGCGACCCGTCCGTGAGCGGCAGCGCAAGGCCCTCGACCGATACATGGAAGCGATGAAGGAGTTCGAGATGGAATTCGCTCGGTGGGAAAAAGAGTACGGCGCCTGGAAGCGGTCCAAGAATGCAACTGGCGATCCACCCGCGAGACCCGAGCCGCCTCAGGCTGTTCGGTATGTGGTGAGCGACACCACGGTCGAAGCGCTCGCGCCCATTCTGTTGACGAATCCACGCGGGGTGCTGCTGGCCCGCGACGAACTGGCCGGATGGATCGGTTCGTTCGACCGCTACGCCGCCAAGGGTAAAGGAGGAGCAGATGCAGCCAACTGGTTATCGATGTACAACGCTGAAAGCATCATCGTCGACCGCAAGACGGGCATCCCGCGCACGATCCATGTCCCTCAGGCGGCGGTGTGCGTATCCGGCGGCATTCAACCTGTGATTCTGCAGCGTGCTTTGAGCATCGAGCACCGCGAATCCGGGCTCGCGGCCCGTCTGCTGCTGACATGTCCACCGCGAAAGGCGAAACGATGGACCGAGGCGGATATTGCCCCTGAAATGGAAGCCGAGCTGGCACTGATCTTCGACCGCCTCTACGAGTTGAGCCCGATGATCGGGGACGATAATGAGTCGCGTCCTGTCCTGGTCCGATTATCACCGGAGGCAAAGGAAGCCTGGAAAGCGTACTACAAAGGCCACGCCGTCGAGCAAGCAGACCTGACTGGCGATCTGTCCGCGGCCTGGTCGAAGCTGGAAGAATATGCGGCCAGGCTTGCGCTCGTCATTCACTTCGTTCGCTGGGCCGCGAACGACCCCGACCTCATGAACTCCGACGTTGTTGACGTGGCCAGCATGGAGGCAGGAATCGCCCTGACGAAGTGGTTCAAGCATGAGGCCAGGCGCACCTACGCACTGCTCGATGAAACTGACGAGGAGCGGGACGAACGTCGGCTGGCCGAGTGGATTGCGCGCAAGGGCGGCGCGGCAACGGTCCGCGAAATTCAGCGTGGATGTCGATGGCTCCGACAAGCTGGTATGGCAGAGACGGCTCTCGATGCGTTGGCAATTTCCGGCCGGGGATGCTGGCAGGAGCTGGCGCCAGACGGCCATGGTGGTCGACCCACCCGCGTGTTCGCCGTGGCACCCCTCGTGTCGACGAAACCTCCTCAAACCGAAGGAGATAGCGGTTTTGGCTGACGTATTGTCGACACGGCGCCGACGAACCCGGACATACATTGGTGTGGTCACGAATGCAGCTCTGTCGACGAAACCTCGCGGTTTTCAGGGAAAAAGCAGGTTTCGTCGACATGGACAGGGTTGAGAAGGGCGGCCTTGCCCACTTGCCGGAACCGTTGTCGACGAAACCCTCAGATTCGCAGGGAAAACGAGGTTTCGTCGACGTCGACACAATCAGCACTTGAAAAACAACATCCTCGGTTCTGTGCCGGAATATGCTTTACGTTGCGAATAGTATCCTCTACACTCCGCTCATGGCGAAAAAACGCACCAACCTGCTGACTGACCAACTTCGCCAGGCCATCGACGATTCTGGCCTGACGCGCTACCGCATTGCCAAGGAAACGGGCATCAGCGAAAGCGCCCTGGCCCAATTCTACAACGGCCATCGCGGCCTCTCGATGGGGGCTTTGAACGCTCTCGGCGAGTTCCTGCAACTAAAGATCACCCTGGGCCGCAGGCCCACCAAGAAAGAAAAATAGACCATGGCAAGCATCGTAAACGATCCGAAGGGGCGCAAGCGCATCCTCTTTGTCGGCCTCGACGAGGTCCGCAAAACCATCCGTCTGGGCAAATGCGATCGGAAAGCCGCCGAGAGCATCTGCCGCCACGTCGAGATCCTCCTGGCAGCGAAGATCACGGGCCAACCCATAACGCGTGAAACTGCCGTGTGGGTCACCGGGTTGGGGACCAAACTCCGCGACCGGCTCGCGACGGTCGGTTTGGTGGAAGCTCCAAAGCGAGCGGTCCTCGGTGAGTTTCTCAAGTGCTACATCCTCTCGCGTCCGGATGTGAAACCCGCGACGCTTGAAGTCTGGCAGCAGCCATGCCGAAATCTGACAGAGTTCTTCGGCGAAGAAAAACCGCTGCAATCCATCACGACGGGAGATGGCGATCAATTCAAGGCCTGGCTCCTTACCCAAGATCTGGCACTCGCGACGGTGGCCAAGCGCCTCTCGTTTGCCCGGACCTTTCTGCACGTCGCCCGCAAACACAAGTTGATCGAGGTGAATCCCTTATGCGAGGTGAAGATCCCGACCGCGAACGTTGCCGCTCGCCAGCGATTCATCGACCTCGGGATGGTGCAGAAGCTTCTCGACCATGCGACCCCGATCTGGCGCACGATCATTGCCCTGGCCCGGTTTGGCGGCCTACGCTGCCCCTCCGAGGTTCTGTCGCTTGAATGGCGGCACATTGATTGGGAACGAGGGCGGCTGACGGTTCCGTCGCCCAAGACCGATCGCTACGAGGGTAAAGAGAGCCGCACGGTTCCGCTTTTTCCCGAGTTGCGAATGCACCTGGAAGAAGCCCGTGAATTGTCCGAGCCGGGCCAGACTCATGTCATTGGCGGCAACCACCTGGCCAAGGCAACGCGACCGACCGGTTGGAAGTCGTGCAACCTGCGGACGTCCTTCGGCAAGTTGATCAAGCGAGCAGGGCTCGAGCCGTGGCCGCGCCTCTTCCACAACCTGCGGTCGAGCCGAGAGACGGAACTGCTCGAAGAGTTCCCGGTCCACGTCGTAGCGCTCTGGATGGGGCACGACGCAAAGGTG
>SYHD01000293.1 GCA_005799265.1 Planctomycetia bacterium
CAAGGAGAACCGCGTCTATCATTTGAGCGCCTTGGTAATCGTTTCCACGTTGTGCCGAATCATGCCGATGTAGGTCCCCTCCGGTGTGCCGTCTTTGCCCATGGCGTCGGAAAAGAGCGTACCGCCGAGCGCGACGGGCTGGCCTCGGCTCTTGCAGCCTTGCCTTAGTGATTCCATGTTGCGCTCGTTGACGCTCGACTCGACGAAGACCGCCTTGACTTTGCGCGCCACAATGAAATCGACCAGCTCGTTGATCTCGCGCAGGCTTGCTTCCGTGTCGGTGCTGATGCCCTGGATGCCCTTTACTTCGATGTCATACGCCCGGCCAAAATAACGGAAGGCGTCATGCGACGTGATGAGGGCGCGATTTTCCTTCGGAATCGTCGCGAGCTTGGTCTTCGCTTCATCATGAAGCTTGGCGAGTTCCGCGCGATACGCCTCGGTGTTTTTCTTGTACGTGGCCGCGTTGGTCGGATCGTACAGGGCGAGCGCATTGCCGATCACCTGGGCTACTTCGCTCCAGCGCGCGACATCGAACCAGACGTGCGGATCGGGATGATCGTGCTCGTCGGTCAAGATGGAACTCGGCGAGAGATATTCGGTCACCGGAAAAACGGGCTTTTTCTTGCCTTCACGTTCCAGCGTCTCGATCATCTTGCCTTCGAGGTGTAGGCCCGAATAGAAGATCACCTCGGCTCGATTCATCATCCCAAGGTCCGCCGAGGTGACGGTGTGCGTATGTGGATCGGAGCCTTCGCCCATCATCCGCTCGATCTGCACCAAGGGACCGCCGATCTTGCCAACCACGTCCGCGACCATGCCCGTGGTACAGGTGGCCTTGATCGGCATCGTGCCCTTGTGCGGGTAAAGAACTTCGAGCTTTCGCCCGCCGAACGTGGGTTTGACGCCGCCGTTGGTCTGTCCCCGATTACAACCGGAAAGGAGTGTGAAGAAAGGAAATAGGGCGAGCAAAATCCAGGCCGTGAGTTTCATTGGATTACCCCGCTGATTTAGGTGAGACTTATTCATATATAAGTTATGACTAATCAATGAGGGTGTCAATAGGAAAAACCAGATAAGGCGTGTCTTCGTACGCGCATGCGCTACCACCCATTCTTTTGAATGCGCGTCCACAATCGATCGATCGCCTCGCGCAGTTCCGGGGTCGCGCGTTCGCGCTGCCCCATCAGATAGTCGCGCGCCGACACGCCCATGATGAGCAGATCTTGCTCGGCGATACGGCGAACAATCGGGTCCGCGTCAAGCAGCTTGGTCGCCTGGCAGATGGGACGCACGCCGGCGCGGATCTCAGCTTTCTCCGTCACCTTGGCCAGCGTGCCTACTTTGTCGAACAGGAGTTCCGCGCTTAGCTGACCGTTGCCCCCCTTCATGACGACGGCTCGGCCGCGAGCCTTGAATGGGTTCTTGCCATCCACGGCAACGTCTACCGGTTCGAAAATAAAGTAACCGTCTTGATGAAATTCCACCGACAAGAATAGCCAGAACGCGAGGATGGTTCTCGCATCCTTGTCATCCTTGACCGCTTTGTGATGGGCTCGAAAAAATTTCTCCAGGATCTGCGTGTCCTTGAGGAATGTGATCTTGCCTTCCTTGGCGTGAACGGCGAATACGCTGGAGGCACGGAGCCCCTCCGGTATCACGCGGGCTACGGGAAACACTGGAAACCGCGCGTTGATGAAGTGATAATCCGCAAACATTGACGGCAGCGGGCCGTCGTCCATCCACCGTAACGAACCCGCGTCCTTGCCGAACTTGAGGTTGTCGATATGCGTGCGCACCGCGGCAAGCGATTTCGCCACCTCCGCCGGCGTTTTTTTCTTGTCCTGCGCCCATGCCTGGGTCGCAGAAACGAGACTGAGAATGAGGCAGACGAAGATCCTGTGCGGTCTCATGATGTGTTCCTTGTGCTGGCTGAAATGAATTGACCCTTGGCGCGACTTGGATTAGTGTAACTCTATCGAGTGATTCGATATAAGCACATATTCTCGACGAGGCAGAATCATGTTCCGATTGGACGCGCAAAGGCCGGCCCGTTTCTGCGACGGCCTGACACGACGCGATTTCCTGCACGCCGGCGCCATTCCCGTGCTCGGCTTGACGCTTGGCCATTGCTTCTCGTTAGCCGGACGCGCAAGCGACGGGGCGTACCGTCCGTCGCTTGCGCGTCCGGCTAACAGCGATGTCAACTGCATCATGCTCTTTCTCGTGGGCGGGCCGAGCCACATCGACACCTGGGACCCGAAGCCCGCGGCCCCGGAAGAAGTGCGCGGCCCATTCCGCCCGACCGCGACCAACGTCCCCGGCATGCAGATCGCCGAGATCTTTCCGCGCATGGCCCGGCACGCCGACAAGTATTCGCTGGTTCGCTCCGTCTATCACACGGCGACCGCGGTACACGACACCGGCCATCAGATGATGCAGACCGGCCGGCTCTTCACGGGCGGCATCGAACATCCGCACGTCGGCTGCACACTCGGCTACGTCAAGGGCGGGCGCGGCGAGATGCCGTCGCACGTCTTGATCCCGCGTCCGATCGGCCGCACCGGCGGCAACCTGCCACACGGCCACACCGCGGGCTACCTGGGCCGGCAGCACGATCCGTTCATTCTCAACGCTGACCCCGCCGTCCCCGACTTTCAAGTGCCCGATTTGCTGCCGCCGTCGTACATCGCGCCGATTCGCGCCGATCGTCGGCAACGTCTGCGCGACGGCGTCGATGCAGCCATGGAGGCGTTCGAGAATAACACGCAATCGCGGCAGCTCGATGCGAGCTTCCAACTCGCGTATCGCCTGATGTCCAGCCCGCGCGCTCGCGACGCGTTCAACCTCAATCAGGAATCGCCGGCGGTGCGCGATCGCTATGGCCGCACGCGCTTCGGACAAAGCTGTCTCCTGGCGCGCCGGCTGATCGAGCGCGGCGTGCGCTTCGTCACGGTCAACATGTTCGAGACCGTCTTCGACGAGGTGACGTGGGACATTCACGGCTCACGGCCATTCACCGACATCGCGCAAATGTCGCGCGAGGTCGTGCCGAACTTCGACCGCGCGTATTCAGCTCTTCTCGAAGACCTGACCGAGCGCGGCCTCTACTCGAATACGATGGTTACGGCGCTAGGCGAGTTCGGCCGCACGCCGAAGATCAACCCCGCCGGCGGCCGCGACCACCACCCCGGCGTGTGGACGATCCTGATGGGGGGCGGCCCGATTCGCGGCGGCCGCATTATCGGCGAGTCCGACGAGCTGGGTTATCGCCCGAAGTCGCGCCCCGTGACGAGCGGCGAAGTCGCGGCAACCTTGTATCGCGGCCTGGGTCTCGACATTCACCGCGAATTGCCTGGCCCGCAAAACCGCCCGCTGCCGCTCGTCGATTTCGGCGTGCAGGCGATTCGGGAGTTGTTCTAACAATTCGCCGCTTGCGCCTTAGCGCTCACGTGGGACACTCCGAGCGCTAAGCGGCAACCGGCATGAGGTGCTCCCAATGCTCTCCGCATATCTCGTTGTCAGTTCCATGATGCTCGGCCAACCCTCGCTCGAAATCCACCCGCCAGCCGTCAAGCTCACCGGACCGACCGCGACGCAGCGCGTCATCGTCCTGCGCACCGAGGACAAGGCGATCGTCGGCGACGCCACGGGTCGCGCCGAGTTCTTCTCCGCCAATCCCAAGGTCGCCATCATTGACGAAAACGGCGTCGTCAAGGCGGTCGGCGATGGCGAGACGAGCATCTCGGCCGCGCATGACGACATGAATGTGAGCATCAAGGTCAAAGTCGAGAAGACGCGCACGCCGGAGCCTGTCAGCTTTGTCAATCACGTCATCCCCATCCTGACCAAGGTCGGCTGCAACTCCGGCGCGTGCCACGGCGCGCTCGCGGGCAAAGGCGGCATGAAGCTGTCTCTGCGTGGCTACGATCCCGACGCCGACCATTTCGTCCTCACCCGCCAGGCCAACGCGCGGCGCGTCAATCGCCAGGAGCCTGCCCGCAGCCTCATGCTGATGAAGCCGACGCTCGCCCTGTCGCACGGCGGCGGTTTGAAGCTCGACGTGAAATCGCCGGAGTTCCGCGTCCTCGCCGACTGGATCGCGGAAGGAGCATATCTCACAAGCCCGCAGCGCAAGCAAGGGGAGAGCGATCCGAAGCTCGAACGTATCGAAGCGTTCCCGCCGCGGGCGACGCTGGCGAAAGACGATCAATTGCAAATCATCGTCCGCGCCTGGTATTCCGATGGTCATGCCGAGGACGTGACGCGCTGGGCGCGCTATTCGAGCACCGAGGACCTCGTCGCCGGCGTAGATGACCAAGGCGCCGTCAAGGTGGGCGGCCACGGCGAGGCGGCCATCGCCGTGCTCTACGCCAATCAGGTCGCTCTCGTGCGCATCGCGTCCCCGTTCGAGAACAACGTCGATCCGAAAGTCTTCGCGCAATCGCCGCGGCACAACTTCATCGATCCGCTCGTCATCAAGAAGCTGGAGGCGCTCAAGATCCCGCCGTCGCCGCAATGTTTGGACAGCGAGTTCATTCGCCGCGCGTATCTCGACGCCATCGGCCGCTTGCCGACGCCGGCCGAAGTTGCCGCGTTCACGAAGAATCCGAACCGAGGCAAGCTGGTCAATGCGCTCGTCGAGCGGTCGGAGTTCGTCGATTACTGGACGTATAAGTGGGCCGACTTGCTGCTGATTTCGAGCCGCAAGCTGCCGCAGCCGGCGATGCGTTCGTTTCATCACTTCGTGCGCCAGAGCGTCGCCGACAACATGCCGTGGGATCGCTTCACGCGCGAGATCCTGACCGTGCGCGGCAACACGTTGCAAAACGGGCAAGCGAATTACTTCATGCTGCACAAGGACATCAGCGACCTGACCGAGACGACCGCGTTGACCTTCATGGGCATGTCGATCACGTGTGCCCGTTGCCACAATCATCCGCTCGAAAAATGGACGCAGGATCAATACTGGGGCATGGCCAACCTGTTCGCGCAAATCGCGATCAAGAACGGCGAGCGCGCCGGCGAGTTCAGCATCCAATCGGCGAGCGAAGGCGACGTCGCCCATCCGCGCCGCGGCATCGCCATGCCGCCGACGCCGCTCGACGGAAATTCACTCCCCTCTCCCCACCGGGGGAGAGGGGCCGGGGGTGAGGGGGTCATCGACCGCCGCGAGTACTTCGCCGATTGGCTCACGTCACCGGACAATCCCTACTTCGCGAAGGCGCTCGTCAATCGCGTCTGGCGTAATTTCATGGGCCGCGGTCTGGTCGAAGCCGAGGACGATCATCGGCAAACGAATCCGCCGTCGAACGGGGAACTGCTCGACGCGCTGGCGTTGGATTTCGTCAAGAACAAGTATGACGTGAAGCACCTCGTCCGCACGATTATGAACTCGGCGGCGTACCAAAGATCTGCTACGCCGCAAGCGGCGAACAAGGCCGACGATCGCTTCTATTCGCGCTACCTGATTCGCCGTTTGCCCGCCGAGGTCGTGCTCGACGCCTACAGCGACATCACGAAAGTGCCGACAGCGTTCACGCAGGTCGCAGTGGGCTCCTCCGGCGGCAACGCGGCAACAGTGGACTATCCGCTCGGTACTCGCGCCTTGCAACTCCCCGACACGCAGCTTGTCTCGCAATTTCTCGACGCCTTCGGCCGCCCCGAACGCGGCCAAACGTGTGCCTGCGAACGGCAGCAAGAATCGAGCGTCACGCAGGCGCTGCATCTCAACAACGGCCAAACGCTCAACGACAAGCTGCGCAACAAGAAGAGCCGCATCGAGGATTGGCTGACCGAGAAGATCGACGACGACGAAGCGATCCGCCGCATCTTCTTGTTGGCGTTATCGCGTCCGCCGAGCGAGCGCGAATCCGCGCATTTCCGCAAAATCATGCGCGAGGATCCGCAAGCGGCGCGGCGCGAAGTGCTGGAGGATCTGTGCTGGTCGGTGCTGACGAGCCGGGAGTTTCTGTTCAATCGTTGATCGTTCTGCGCAAAAAGCGACCGCCGCATTTCTCCCCTCTCCCCCCGCCCGGTTGTGCAGAGCGCTTGCAACGACATGATGGGCGGGGGGAGAGGGGCCGGGGGGGAGGGGGCGGGCCATGGCAAGAAACGGAAAGCCACGAGAGAAGAAAATCGCCCTGGCTCGCGCCCAACGCCAGGCACGGATCCCCGCCGAGAAACTGCTGTGGAGAACGCTGCGCAATCGCGCGATGGCGGATTTCAAGTTTCGTCGTCAGCATCCGATCGGCCCCTATGTAGTCGATTTCGCCTGTGTCGAGGCGAAACTGGTTGTCGAAATCGACGGCGAATCGCACCTGTCAACCCGGCGCGAAGACGCCAAACGAACGCAGAAGCTGGAAGCGGCTGGTTGGCTCGTGCTGCGGTTCTGGAGCACCGAAGTCTATGACGAATTGGAGCCTGTGATGGAGATGATCTATCGCATGTGCGTGCAACGTGCCAGCGAAGGCGTGCCCCCCTCACCCCCGGCCCCTCTCCCCCCGCCCGCGACTATTTTGCAAGCGACAAGTCCAAGCAGGCGGGGGGAGAGGGGAGACCGACGGGCCGTCCTCGTTGCGGTTTGCCTTCTACTCATCGGGTCCGCGGCTCACGCGCAGCCCAGCTACTCGAAGGACATCCGCCCGTTCCTCGCGAAGTATTGCGTCGAGTGCCACAACGCCAAGACGTTGAAGGGCACGCTCGATCTCGATACCCACAAGGCCCTGATGGACGGCAGCGACGCCGGCGCGGTCGTCAAGGCGGGCAAGCCGGACGAGAGCAAGCTCGTCCTCCTGGCCGAGCACAAGGGCAAGCCGACGATGCCGCCGCCGAAGGCGAAGTTCCAGCCGACCAAGGACGAGGTGAAACTGCTGCGCGCGTGGGTGCTGGCGGGCGCGAAGGATGATGCCGTGATCGTGAAGGTCGAGCTGCCGGCGATCAAGGCGAGAACAGATGTGCTGTCTCCGGTCACGGCGCTTTTGTACTGGCCTGAAGCCAAACACTTGATAGTTGCGCGCAACGACCGCATGACTCACATCTTCATGAGGTTCGAACCGCCGGTCCTGGACCCTTATGACACGAAGGGAAAAGGAATCGTCACGGCTCTTGCAGTCGCTCGGAAAAAGTTCACACCGCATACCGTCCTGGCGGCCCTGAGCCAATCCGGCGGACGCAGCAACGTCGCCGTCGACACCGGGGTCGATATGGTGGGCAAGCATCCCCCTCATAGCGAAACGATCCTTGACCTGATTGCGGACCCAACCGGCCGTTGGCTGGCCTCCGCCAGTTACGACACCCAGATTCACCTGAAAGAATGGCAAGGCAATAATGCGCATATTCTCAAAGAACACAGCGACGCCGTCTACGGCCTCGCCTTCAACCCCAACGGCACGCTGCTCGCGTCCGTGTCCGCCGATCGGGCCATGAAGGTGTGGGACGTCGAAACAGGCAAGCTCCTCTACACGCTCGGCGAAGCGACCGACTGGCTCTACACCGTCGCCTGGAGCCCTAACGGGAAGTATCTCGTCTCCGGCGGCGTCGATAAGAGCATTCGCGTATACGAGGCCCTCACCCCCAACCCCTCTCCCAAGGGGAGAGGGGAGTGGAAAGATGGCGCCAGGTTGCGGCAATCCGTGTTCGCGCACGAAGGTCCGGTGCAGAAGGTCCTCTTCTCCAGCGATTCGAAGACGCTTTACTCCGTCGGCCAGGATCGCGTCATCAAGGCGTGGGATGTCGACAAGATGGTCGAACGCAAGGTCTACGACAAGCAGCCCGAGACCGTCCTGTGCATGGCCCTGCGCGAGGACGCCGGACAGATCATCATCGGCCGCTACGACGGCATCGTGCAGCTCATCGACATGAAGTCGGGCAAGGTCGTGCACGAGTTCGGCAAGACGAAGGCGGAGAAGAAATCGTCGGCGCTCCCGCATTCGTGGCGGCAAGATTCCGATCATGCCGGTTTCTGCGAGTCCAAGGCACGATCGG
>SYHD01000294.1 GCA_005799265.1 Planctomycetia bacterium
GATGGACGACGACGATCTGCGCCGCGGCGTGCCGACTTGCCACAAGAAATACGGCGAGGCTCTCGCGATCCTGGCGGGCGACGCACTACTCACCTTGGCGTTTCAAGTGCTCGCTGAGCATTATCCGGCGCCAACGGCCGTCGCCTGCTGCCTGGCGCTCGCGCAAGGTTCCGGGGCCGCGGGCATGGTCGGCGGTCAGGTCGAGGACCTCGCCTGGGAACGGGCCAACGACGCCGGCCGGGCGAGCAAGGATCCGCTGTTCCCGCGCAGCAATCAGCCGCACACCCTGGAGGCCCTCGAACACATCCATCAGCACAAAACCGGCGCCTTGTTCCGCGCGTGCCTCAAGTTGGGCGTTCACGCGGCAAATAGCAACAATCCAGACTTGCTCGATCGGCTCGACACCTACGCGCGCTGCTTTGGCCTGGTCTTCCAGATTACCGACGATTTGATCGATGTCGAGGGCAACGCCGCCGACACGGGCAAACGTGTCGGCAAGGACGCGGCCCGAGGCAAACTGACGTATCCGGGCTTGC
The DNA here is from genome assembly GCA_005799265.1 of Planctomycetia bacterium. Classification (GTDB taxonomy): domain Bacteria; phylum Planctomycetota; class Planctomycetia; order Gemmatales; family Gemmataceae; genus SIAQ01. The sequence continues at coordinate 537 of SYHD01000294.1, forward strand.
TCGGCGTCGCGGAGAGCAGGGCGAGGGCGAAGTCGCTGACGCAGCAGGCTTTGGACGCGGTGACGCCGCTTGGCGCCGCCGGCGAGCCGCTCGTACGCCTCATGGAATTCGTCCTGGCACGCGACCGTTAGCCGCTCGCGGCCTCGAACCGCATGAAGCAAAAGCCTCCACAATAGCGGTTGTTTTTCCTATGAAAGATCGGATACACTTATAGGGAAGTAATCAGCCGACAATCCGACGAATGGACGATGCGGATAGATCCTCGCGCGGAGCGCGGGGGACTCAGGACGAGTACTTGCAACCACTGAAAGGGAAGCACCATGACGTCTGTCTTGCCACAGATCAACGGCCCTCAAGACCTGCACAAACTCACCGACGCCGAATTGAGCCAACTCGCACAGGAGATGCGCGACGAACTGGTGCGGGTTCTGAGCATTCGCCCCGCGCACTTCGCGAGCAATCTCGGCGTGGTTGAGCTGTGCATCGCCCTGCACCTGACGTTCGACTTCAGTCGCGATCGCCTGATCTGGGACACGGGACATCAGATTTATCCGCATAAACTCATCACGGGTCGCTTCAAGCAGTTTGGCACCATCCGCACCAAGGGGGGCCTGATGGGCTACCCCAATCCGCACGAGAGTGAATACGATCTTTTCATGACGGGCCACGCCGGCTGTGCCGCCTCGACGTCGCTTGGCCTCAAGCTCGGCGACGAGATGATGGGGCGGCCGGATCGCCACTCGGTCGCGGTGGTGGGCGACGGCGCGTTTCCATCCGGCATCGTCTTCGAGGCGCTCAACAACTCCGGGCATCTCAAACGCAAACATCTGGTCATTCTCAACGACAATCAGATGTCGATCTGCCCGCGCGTCGGCGCGCTCGCCAGCTGCCTGGATCGTGCCCGGCTGACGAATTTCTATCAGGACTCGAAGAAGCAGTTCCGCAACATCCTCGGCCAGTTACCGCTTTTGGGCGGCATGGCGACCAATGCCTTCGATCACGTGCGCGACGCCGCCAAGGCCCTTCTCACCGGCGGAATGCTTTTCGAAGAGCTCGGCTTCCATTACATTGGCCCCATCGATGGGCACGACTTGCCGACCTTGCGTCACTGGCTCAACTACGTCAAGGATCACCCGGGGCCGGTTCTCTTGCACGTCATCACGGTCAAGGGCAAGGGGGTGCCGCAGGCGAGCGACGATCCCGTGACGTATCACACCCCGCCAGTATTCGAGCAGGTTGGTCCCGATCGCACGATCGTGTCGCTCAAGAAAGGCGGCTCGAAAGCGTACACCGACGTGGTCAGTTCGACCATCCACGAACTGATGACGGAGGATCCGCGTGTTTCGGTCATCACGGCAGCAATGTGCCAGGGGAATAAACTCGAAAAAGTGCGTGCCGATTTTCCGACGCGGTTCTTCGATGTCGGCATCTGCGAATCGCACGCGGTCGCCTTTGCCGCTGGTATTGCCAAGACCGGCGCCAGGCCAATTTGCAACATCTACTCGACGTTCATGCAACGGGCGTTTGATCAGATTTTCCAGGAGGTCTCGCTGCAGAACCTGCCGGTCGTATTCACACTCGACCGCTCCGGCCTCACGGGCCCCGACGGTCCGACGCACCATGGTTGTTTCGATATCGCGTATCTGCGGCTGTTCCCGAATATGGTCGTAATGGCGCCTGGCGACGAGCTTGACGTGGCTCCGATGCTGCGCTTCGCTGTCGGGCACACGGGTCACCCAACGTCGCTGCGCTATCCCAAGGCCGGGCTCGAAAAAATCGAGCGTGACGTGGCGCCCGTCGTCCTCGGCCAGTCGGAGATTCTCGACTGGGGAGCCGATGCGATCATTTTCGCCTTTGGTTCGCTTCTGTCCAATTGTGTCAAGGCGGCTACCAAGCTGCGTGAAGAAGGCCTCGACGTCGGCGTCGTCAACGCCCGTTTCGCCAAGCCGCTCGATGCGGCGACCGTGCAGCGTGCGCTTGAGGAAGCCAACGTCGTCGTCACGGTCGAGGAGGGCACGCTCGAAGGGGGCTTCGGCAGCGCCGTCCTGGAGGCCGCCAACGCTGCCGGGCTGGACGCCCGCAATGTCGTACGGCTCGGCATTCCTGACCGCTTCGTCGAACACGCCGAACGCGGCGAACTGCTTGCCGACCTGGGCCTGGACGTGAACGGCATAGCCAACGCCGTACGTCAAGCGCTGGAAAAACGCACCGGCGTCTTTGACCGCAAAGCGTTCGCCGAGCGCTAAGGCGAGCGGCAGAACTAAATGTGCTCGTTCACGACGCGGAGCGTCGTGCCACAATGTGGTGCGACGCTCCGCGTCGCATCGGTTACGGGTGTCTTTCCAACTGCCCGTCGCCTAGGAAGATGTCATCACACGTTGGCCCGTCGGCGAAGACGTCTCTCCCACCGGAAGTGTCGCCAGCCGGTTCGACTAACGGCGCATGCACTCTTCGCCGATGCGTTCTTGCAACGCGAGGATGCCCGCCAGACTCTTGAAGTGGATCCGGTCCACTTTGTTTTTCATCTCCCGGTATTGGTTCATGAGCTTGTTGATCCAGCGACGCGTGAGCGTGCGGTCGTGCTTGCTGAGGCCCTCGATCAGCCGTTTTTCGAGCAGGAAGGGTTGCAAGACCTGGCCGGCGGGAAGGTTCTTGAGCGCCGGGAGCTTCATCTGCGCGGCGGCATTGAGCATCGACTTCATCGCCTGGTGGGCATCGCGGAAGATGTCGAGCATCTTACGGAGATGGTGCGGCGGGATCTCCGCTGAAGGTTGCGCTTGCAGAAACGCCAGGGCGGCGGAGATGGGCCGATCGTTCTTCTCAAGCTCGCGCCAGATGTTTTGCAGTTCGAGATGGAAGTGATAGCGGCAATAAAGCTCCTCGCTCACTTTCTGGTCGATGTGCTGTGCCATCTGGAAGTAGGTCAGGAAAACCTTGCGATCGAGCGATTCGAGCCACTGGTGGTCTTCGTCGATCTCCTTTTCGACTTTCTTGAGCAGACGTTCGGCTTCGTCGGCATCGTGGAGATCGCCGCGGAATTCGAGTTCGTCGTTCTTGGGGCGATGCCAGCCGTTGCAGACGGCGTCGAGCAGATGGAATTCATCCCAGTGTTTGTAATAGATTTGCGTGCGGTGCTTGACCTCGGCGCTGTAAAGCGTTTGATGAACCTCCACGAGTTCGATAAGACTGGCCGGGTGCTTGGCCCCCTCCTGGACGAGTTCCTGGATATTTGCTTTCAGGAGCAACCTTCGGCAATCGTACAGGCCCTGATACCTCGGATCGTAAGTGCGGTCGGCGTGTTCGTCGTCAATGAAGCCCTGCACTTTGAGCGGATCGGCCAGCAGAACACCATTCGGCAGCTTCAGGTGAGCCTGATAGAACTTGAGCGTGACGCGTTCACGCAGTTCCTCAACGTTGTCGAAGAGGATCCAGGGTGAGCGCTCGTCAAACGTCGTGCGGATGTAGCGCGCCTTGGCGTTGCGCTCCCGATCGTGGCTCGATGGATGCGTGCGCCACATGCGTGCGAGTTCGTCGTCGTCCTCCTCGAATACCTCAGAGGATTGGTGAGGCTCCGTCGGCAAGGCAGGCGGCTCGCCCAGCCGCGGTGTCTTCTTGATCTTGCGAAGGATGCGCGCCGCCTCACTTTGATGATGAAACACGTCGCGGGTAAAGAGATGGTAATCCCTGGCCGCGCCCAAATCGTTGGCCGCCTGGTCGAAGCAGGCATCGGCGAAGGAGGTGCGAAAGAGCAGGTGCACCGGCGCGTCGCTCCCCGTGACGCTGACGGCGATCAGGTCGGCGTTGAATTCCATCTGCCGGCTCAAGGCGAAGTCGAAAAAGCAGATCACGTAGAAAATCAGGAACAAGCCTTGGCGCAGGAGCCATTGAATGCCGCGCGCCAGGTAGGCCGGCCAGGCGATGATCGGATGCAATTGAGACCAGGCGATGATGAACTGGTCGACAAAATCCTCGCCGAGAATGACGTGATAGACGATGCGTCTGACCGTGTAGACATATGCGGTGATCTTCGTGGATCTTTGCGAGAAGTGCCCGAACTCGTGGGCGAGCAGCGCCTTGAACTCGGTAAGATTGATTGCGTTGACCAGGCCGAGCCCAATCAGCAGGCTGCGCCGCGTCGGCAGGAAAAGATGGAAAAATGAGGTCGTGTCGAGCATCGCGCCGGCGTTGACATCGTAATTGACGTAAACGTGCGTCGGCCTGTCGCTGCCGACGTCCGCGCAGAGCTGGTTGATGAAATCGAAGAGCCTGGGATGTTTGTCCTCGAAAATTTCGATCAAGGAATCCTTTTTGGCGTGCTCGATCTTGAACAGGTTCTTGACAAGAAGGATGAACAGCATCGCACACGGCGGAACGAAGGCCATCGGGAAAAGACGTACGACGAAGAGCTCGGCAAAGGCGTTCCCGAAGAGGAGAAACCAAGCCGCCCACAGACTGTACGCCGCGCAGAAGAGGATCATGCCGAAGTACAACACGAAGAACAGCGCGAGCGAGACCAAGACGAGCAAGGCGTGCGTCTTGAACTCGAACGAGGGGATCGTCAGATCGTCCGGCGCCTCGGCAGGACTCGGCGGATAAAGCGACGCCATCGCCATGCGAAATCTCTCCACGCCAGGACGGAGCGATGCGGTTCCTGGGATCATACACGCCATTCGCTACGCCTGGCAAGAGGTGCGTCCGTCCGTTTGGTTACTTGCACATGTCCGCACGCTAGCTGAAACAACACCGGAATATGATTGCGAAACGGGCGAATCGAAAGTAGAGTAAAGGAAGCTCTCCCATGAGGAAATCCGGAACGTGCCCACTTCTTTTGAAGAGATACCGACCGCCGTTGACATGAATCGGCGATTCGCGCGGTTAGCCGTCTCCTGGTACGGCGTTGATGCCGACCGGGTCGAGGAGATTCTGCGCGAAGTTCTGAATCGGCGTGCGCGTGGCGAGGACGTGCATATTCTGGAGGCACTACTCGATGCGGAAGTTCTTAACGCCGGCCAGGCAGAGAATTTGCGTATCGGCCTGGCGCCGACGCAGATTCAAGTTGTGGTGCCGTTGGCCGACGGCAAGCGCGACCGCATGGCGGCGACGGCCGATATCGTGGTTCCGCTTGTGGAAGGGGCGACCCTTAACAACGAGCCGATGCAAATGGGCCCCTACCGCATCCTGCGCCGCCTCGGCGTCGGCGGCATGGGAGCCGTGTATCTCGCCTTCGAAAAGAAGGAAAACCGCCAGGTCGCCGTCAAGGTACTGTCGGCCGAACACGCGCCGGTGCCGAGCATCCAGCGGCGTTTTCAGCTCGAAGGCCAGCACGGCGCCTTGCTGCAACATCCAAATATCGTGCGCACTTTCGACACCGGACAAGACTCGGCGTCGGGTTTGCACTACATCGTTCTGGAGTACGTCGAAGGTCCGACGGCACACGAGTTGCTCGATCAAAAAGGTAAGCTCGAAGTAGGCGACGCGGTCCACATCGTACTCGATATCGCCCGTGCCCTGGAGCACGCACACAAGAGGCAGATCATCCATCGCGATATCAAGCCGGGCAACATCCTGCTGGCGCCGTCTGGGTTGGCGAAACTGACCGATTTCGGGCTCGCCAAGCGCCAGGGGGACGCCAACAACCTTACCCATCACAGCCAGGGCATCGGCACGCCTTATTACATGCCCTACGAGCAGGCGATGAACGCGAAAATGGCCGACGAACGCAGCGACATCTACGCTCTTGGCGCTACCCTTTATCACCTGGTCGCCGGGGAAGTCCCATTTTCGGGCGAATCGTCGCTTGAGATCGTGGAAAAAAAAGGACTCGGCACGTACCCGCCGGCGTGCTCTTTCAATCCCGAAGTGCCACACGCTCTGGAAGAGATCATCGCACGGATGTTACGCCGTGATCCTGACGACCGCTATCAGACAATCAGCGAAGTGATCGTCGATCTGGATCGTTCCCAGCTCGCGGCGCCGATCCCGGGCTTCGTCACGCTCGCGTCCGCATTGCAAGACCCGGTCATGCTCCAGCGCATCACCGCGCCGATCGAGGCTACGCAGCCCGACCTGCGGCTCAAGCAAGCACTCGAAGCGAAGCAAGCCACGCAGCCAACCTGGCTCGTCCGTTATCGCGATCAACGCGGTAATCTGTGCAAATTGAAGGCGACCGCCGCCGACATCATCACGCGTCTAGAAGCCGGCACGATCCCGCTCGACGCGGGAGCCGCGCACGCGGGCAAAGCCGGCGGAAAATTCAAGACGCTTGCCAGGTGGCCGCAGTTCCAGAAAACAATTGAGACGCTGCGTCGGACCAAATCGTCGGTCAAGCGAAAGACCAAATCGACGGCGCAATCCACAGCGCCCGTCGCCGTCAATCGCCGCCGTACCTGGCTGTTGCTCGCCGCCGGCGTGCTCGGCATCGTGACGATCCTTTTGGCAACTGCGTTTTTTCTCGCGCGCGCGGTGTGAACAGGTACACCTCGACTATCTCATTTATTCGTTGACGCCCCATTATCGACAACGTAGCATCGATGCATCTGCACGATGGCAACCTCGCCCCAGACCGCGTTCCTCTGCGCTGGAACGTCCCACCTTACTGGATCCTCTTCATGAGAAAGCTCTTCTTGGTTCCCTTGTGTCTCCTCGTTCCGGTTCTCTTCGCGGGCGCACAAACCGATGACAAGGTCACGCTCAAGAAAGGCGATCGCATCCTATTCTTCGGCGATTCGCTCACCTACTACGGCGGCATCGATGGGCCGAAGAATCAAGTCACCAAAGGCTACGTCAAGATCGTCCAGGAGACGCTCGACAAGACGCACCCGGACCTCGGCGTCAAGGTCGATTGGGTCGCAACCGGCGGCCACGTCGTGCCGCAGCTCATCGCACGTTTTGACAAGGACGTGTTGCCCAAGAAGCCGACGATCATCGTCATCCAGATCGGTTGCAATGATGCGCGCCGCCTCGACAAGGACGTATTCAAAAAGAGCCTTGAGGATCTGATCGAACGCATTCAAAAGGAAAAGATCCAGGTCATCCAGTGTACCCTCACCAGCGTCGGCGAAAAGCACGACGGCACCAACAAGGACGACCCGAAACTCGAAGAGTTTGCCGAGATTCAGCGGCAAATCATCAAGGCCAAGAACATTCCCCACAACGACCTTCGCAAGGCATTCGTTGACTACTGGAAGAAGAACAACCCTGGCAACAAAGGCAGCGGCATCCTCACCTACGACGGCAACCACTGGAACCAGGTCGGCATGCAGTTCGTCGCCGATCAGATGTTGAAACGGTTCAAATAATCCTCTCTCCGTTAAGTGTTCGCGCAACGCCGCGCGTAGGTAATATGCAACAGACAGTACTGAGTACAGGGCACTCAGTACTGTCTGCACACGAGAAATCTCATGAAATCAAGCGGCTTAGTTCTCGGAACCATGGCCTCAATTGTCCTTGTGGCCTTGCTGTCGAATGCGCGTCAACAGGACCGAACCGGTCCCGCCACCGAGAAACGTTTTCCGTCGCTGAAGGTCCCGCCCGGATTCAAGGCGACCCTCTTCGCCTGCGATCCGCTCATCGAGTATCCGTCCGTCATCTCGATTGGCCCGAAGCCGGGCGCGATCTTCGTCGCCATCGATTACATGACCGGCCTGGGCACCGACGGCAAGGTCAAGAGCGAAGTCCGCCTCGTCGAGGACACCGACGGCGACGGCTACGCGGACAAGGCGGTCGTCGTAGCCAAAGGCTTTAACTCGATCCAAGGTCTTGCGTATAACGATGGCACATTGTTCGTGATGCACGCGCCGTTCCTCACGAGCGTGCGCGGCAACGAACGCAAAGATTTGCTGTCGGGACTCGGGCTTACTCCGGAACAAAATTTGGTTCGCCTGCACTGCGCCAACGGCGTAACGGTCGGGCACGACGGCTGGCTTTATCTTTCAATGGGGGACAACGGCGTCAACGTCCCACGCCCGGAAGGCGACCGCCTTGTCCACAACGGCGGGTGCATGCTCCGCTGCCGGCCCGATGGCCGCGACCTGCATGTCTTCTCGACCGGCCTGCGCAACATCTACGACATCGCCCTCGACGCGGATCTCAACGTCTTCACACGCGACAACGAAAACGACGGCGGCACCTACATGATTCGCGTCTGCCACAGCTTCTTTGGGGCCGACCACGGCTATCCCTACGATTATTACGAACGCCCCGAGCATGCCATGAAGCCGATCGGCGACTTCGGTCTCGGCAGTTCCGCGGGTGGCGTCTGTTATCTGGAGACGCAGTTTCCGCCGGAATACCGCGGCAACCTCTTCTTCTGCGAGTGGGGCAAGTCGCTTGTGCGCTATCCTTTGCAGCGCGCCGGCAGCGGGTTCGCCCCGGTGAAGGAATTACAGTTCGCGGTCGGCGACAGCAAAGACACCTATCCGTTCAAGCCGACCGACGTCGTCATCCAGCGCGACGGCACCTTGATGGTCGCCGATTACGCCGATGGGCAGCGGCCTAAACGTGGGCGCGGGCGCATCTATCACATCCAACACACGGGACAGGATTCCGACCCTGTCAAAAAGAAGCCGAAGTCCGACCTCGAAAAGCTCAACTCCGAAAGCTACTTCGAGCGCTGCGAAGCCCAGGCCGCCTTCGAACGCCGGGGGCGGGGAGACGCTAGCCAAGATATCCTTGGAAACGCCTTTCGCGCCGACAAGATCGGCCCGCTCGGCATTGGTCATGCGCTTTTGGTGTTCTCCAAAGGCACCGAAGGAACGGGACTAGGTGACATGCAGGTGATGGCGCACGGCGGCGGTCGACCGGCTGTGCGCGCTCAGGCGATTCGCATCATTGGCGACCTTACCGATCCCATACTCGTCAAGCACAGGCTCGATGCCGGTCGGGGCGACGTCGCAATCGCCAAGACTCTTGCGACCCTGGAAGATCGCGGCGATCCGAGGATCATGCTGGAAATCGTCATCGTGCTGGGCCGTCTGCGTTGGGCCGACGCACCAGAGTGGTTGACGAAGAATGTGATCAGGCCTGACGACACGCTCGCCCACGCAGCGATGCAGACGTTGCGGCGGGCCGACAATTGGCCCGCGGTGCTCAAGCTTCTTGATCAAGCGGACAATCTGTCGATGCGCACGATCGCACTGCGTGCACTTTCAGATCGTCATGAACCTGTAGTCGTTGACGGTTTGATCGAACGGCTCGGCACAACAAAAGAGGACGAACACCGCCGGCAGTACGCAAATCTGTTGACGCGCGTGTACAAGAAGCCTGGGCCATGGAAATACTGGGGCTACCGTCCAGGCCCACGTCCCGCGCACACCGAGGCCTGGGTGAAAACGGACGCCATCGGCAAGGCTCTCGACAAGACGCTTGGCGACAACGATCGCACGGTGCGCGCCGCCGTCTTGAAGCATATGCAGCGTGAGAAGGTCCCGGTCTCCACTGCCGCACTGGGCGGTTGGCTGGGCAGCGATTTCGACGCCGAGCGCGTCGCCGTTATTCTCGCGTCGCTGGCGGATCAGCCGGCCCAGGAGTCGCGCAAGTATCTTCAGGAAGCGGTGCTCGAACGCAAGCACAGCGCGGCCAACCGGTTGACGGCGCTCGATCTATTCCTCAAGAAAGGCGACGGCGGCTTGTGGCTCGAACTCCAGTCCTTGGCGCAGGAGGTGGAAGACGGGACTGTTCTTGCCGATTTAATTCGCCGGCTCGGCAAACATCCCAAGGGCGCGCCGGCCGGCATGTTCGCGAACAAGCTGGGCTCGTTGGACGCGGAAGTGCGCGCCGCCGCCATCGCGGCTCTGGGTGAAACGCGTGCACGGGTGAAAGAGAACGAATTGCTGAAAGTGCTGCAAGATAAGGACGTGCGCGTCCGCCGCGCCGCGGCCGGCGCGGCCGGAAAAATTCTGGTCAAGGAGACGATCGAGCCGCTCTTGCGACTAGCGACGGAGTCCGATCTGGGCGTACGCCTGGCGTGCCTTGAAGCATTGCGCCTGCACAAGGAGCCGCGCGTGACGCCGCTGGCGCTTGCTGCGCTCAACGAGCCGACTCTGGAACTCAAGGCGCTCGAATGTTTGGCTGATTTCGGCGGGCCCGAATTGCTCAAGAACGTCGTCGAGTTCGCCAAACGCAATCCATCAAGCGACGGAACCGCGGCGGCCGTGCGTGCCTTGCATGCCTGGCGCGAACGCCCCATGACGACGGCGATCCAACAGCAAGATCTGGATCGCGCCGTCGCCGAGATTCACGGCGCCAGCGGCATCCTCGTGCAGTGGGACGTGAGCATGCCCTACGTTCAAGGCGGGCGCGACGGTATTATCAAGGCAATGGGTGTGCCGCCGAAGCGCGCGAAACTATGGAGTCCGCACTTTTCCGCCGGCGCGGAAGGTCGACTGACGCTCGCACCCGTGAAGGGAGCGGAGCAAACGCTGCGTTACCTGTTCACGGATATCGACGTACCTCTGGCGACCTCGGTCGAATTCCTGGCGTCAAGCCGTAGTACCTGGGAGGTCTTTCTCAACGGGAAGACGCTGCACCGCCGCGCCGCGCCGGGCAAGTTTCAACTCGATGCCGACCGCTTCCCCGCCACGCTCCAACAGGGCATGAATCGAATCCTCATCGACGCTGGATCACCGAACGAGGCATTCGAGTTCCACCTGCGTTTCCGCCGCAAGAGCTCCAAGGCCGAGCACGAGGCCCTGACGCAGGCCGCCTTGACGCGCCCGGGCAATGCCGGGCGCGGCAGTAAGATCTTCTTCGATAAGGAGAAATCCCAGTGCATCAAGTGCCATCAGCTCGGCAATCAAGGCGAACGCATCGGTCCGGAGTTGACTGGGGTAGGCAACCGCTTCTCACGCATCCATATCATCGAGTCGATCCTCGAACCAAGCCGCACCATCGCGCCGAGCTTCGGCACGTTCGTCTTCACGCTCAAGAGTGGCAAGACGATCAACGGCGTCAAGATTGCCGAGACCGAGACGAGCGTGACGATCGCGGACAACCAAAGCCAAAAGCACACGTTCGCAAAAAAGGACATCGACGAGTCGAGTCTATCCCCGCTCAGTTCGATGCCAGAGGGGATCGAGGCCCGTTTGACGGCGGACGAATTCGTCGATCTGATCGCCTTTCTGACAAGCCAAAAGGAGGCGCGGCCTCGTGAATGACGAGCAAGCCAGGACCGGGACGGACATCAAGGCGACGGAGCCGGTGGGCGTGTCCCAGGCCTTCGAGCATTCGGTCCTGTGCGAACCGACCGAACTTCTGACGAAAATCTCGGCAGGACCAGAAACGCTTGATCAGCTCCTGGACACAGCCAGACGCTGGGCTGAGATTCAGGGTAGCGATACGGTCCGCCTGCCGCATTTGTTCGCTGCCATGCTGGGGACAGGCGCCCACGCGCGTTGGGATTGGCTACGCGAGCAGAAACCGGACACAGAGTGGCTCAAACAGAAGGTTCTACTCTTGGTTCCGGCTCAAAGTAATCGACGCAACGTCGAGGACGGGACGAACGTCTCCGAATCAGTTGAAAGAGTCCTGGAACGGGCCAAGCACAAAGAAAATCGCGCTGACGTTAGTATTGATGGCGTCTACAAGGCATTCTTTGCTCTGGGCGGCGGCGTGGTAGGCGAGCAACTCGTGAAATGGGGGATAAAGCTGCCTGACTTCAAGTGACCGGCGGATGCCAAGGGCCGACCGCGCCGCAGTAGGCGCGGCGAGCCGATCTCGGCTCACCGCTCTCACACGCAAGAATCTAACCTTTGGGTGGTCGTTTGTACTGCTGCGGCTGTTTGTCTTGCGGCTCTTTCAACGGTTGCGCCTGATCGATGCGAATAGTTTTTCCGCCGAGGTTCATATATTTCTGGTCGCGCGACGCGGGCTTGAACGGCAAGATGACGGGCTTGCCTGGCTTTGCCGGGGCCGTCTGGCGTTTGCGTTCCTGCTCCACGTAGATCATGTGGTGTTGATGCTCCTGCCAAAGCTGGCGAAAACGCGCGTCGCCGTGATTTTCGAACAGGGCGGCGCGCAAGATCGCTGCGGCCTCCTCGTAATGCTCCTCGCGCCGCAGCACCGCGGCAACGTGGCCGACCAGCTCGGCCTCATTCCGGCCGAGTGCGTGCGCCTTGCGCGTCGCCTTGAGGCCTGCCTTCGCTTTGCCGAGCGTGAAGAGATACGATCCGTAATCGGCCCAGTAGAACGCATCTTTGGGCTCCAGCTCGACGGCCCGAGCGTAGTACGTTTCGGCGCGATCAAAATCTGCCTCGCCATCCTCTTCGATCGCGAGGGCCATCTTGAAGCAGGTTTCCGCGTTGTTGAAATTGGCGGCGATGGCCGCGGCTAGATGCCGCCGCGCGTCCTTGTATTGGTGCAGACCTAGATGGATGTCGCCCAGGAGGGTGTGTATTTCTTCCCGCACCTTGCGAGGCAATTTGCGAAATGCCGCGAGTTTGTTGAGGGCGTGTATAGCTTCGGTCGACCTTCCAGCCTGGGCAAGATGTCGGCCTGTGGTGAGCAAAATGTCGATCAGATTGAGCGTCATGCCCATGAGGCGGCCTCCATGCGGTGAAAAGGGTAGCCCAGCTGGCAGCTGGGCTGAGAAATTATAGCCTGCATATTCGATCTCGCAAGGGCAAAATCGGACCACACGCGGCGGAATACACGTGTTTATGCTCAAAATCCCCTAGACAAGCCCAAGGCAATCAATTAGACTAACTCCTCAAGTAAACGCAATTTGCTGCACGCGAGCGGTGAACGCTTTCTTACATCGGTTCGGCAGACGGGACTCTGCGGCCCCAACATTAACGTCGTTTACTGGCTGCACGCTCCTGGCGCCAACCCGGCGGAACCCCTCGCACAACCTTTATCCTTTCGGAGACTGTTTTGACGACCGCAACCATGGTTGATCCCGCCACGGGATTCCACGCGCTAGGCCTTACTCCCGCCCTTCTGTCCGTCATTGAAAGCGTCGGCTACAAGAATCCAACCAGCATTCAGAGAGCCTTCATTCCGCGCGTCCTGTCTGGCGCCGACGTGATGGGACAAGCCCAGACCGGCACGGGCAAGACGGCCGCGTATCTGCTCCCGTTCTTTCAACGCTGGCAGGAGACCGACCAGCAAGATCCCGCCGCCCTCGTCCTGGTGCCGACGCGCGAGCTTGCCACGCAAGTCTGCGAAGAGGCGCAACGGCTCACGCAACACAAAAATCTCAACGTCGTGCCCATCTACGGCGGCAGGCCGATGGACACTCAAGTGCGCGCCCTCCGCCGCGGCGCCCACATCGTCGTCGGCACGCCGGGTCGGTTGTTGGACCACCTCAGCCGCGGCACGCTCATGTTGCACCAGGTCCGCTATCAGGTCCTCGATGAGGCCGACCGCATGTTTGACCTCGGCTTTCGCGATGATATTCGCCGGATTTTGAGGCGATGTCCCATGGATCGCCAGACGCTGCTCCTCTCCGCGACCATGCCCACGGACATCCTGACTCTCGCGAAATCCTACATGCGCAAGCCGATCATTCATCTGCAGATGTCCCCCAAGAAGGTGACGATCGACAAGATCCGCCAATCCTATTTCACGGTGGACACGGAAAACAAGTTTGAACTGCTTTGCCGCGTGATCGAACGCGAACAGCCCCGGCAGTGCATCATCTTCTGCGAGCGCAAGATTGGCGCCCATCGTATCTACACCAAGCTTTGTTCCGAACGTAAACGCGTTGCCACCATGCACGGCGATTTGCAGCAATCGCAGCGTGAACGCATCATGAAGGCCTTCAAGGAAGGCAAGATCGTTTACCTGGTCGCCACCGACGTGGTCGGCCGCGGCATCGACGTGATGGGCATCTCGCACATCATCAACTTCGATCTGCCGATGGATCCGGAGAATTACGTCCACCGTATCGGCCGGACGGGACGCATGGGCAAAGACGGCGCGGCCGTCTCCTTCGTGACGCCCGAAGAAGGCAAGGAACTGACGCGCATCGAGGACTACATCAACAAGATCATCACTGAGGACAAGCTCGATGATTTCGTCGCCTACACGCCGCGCGTCAAGAATCCGGATGAGCCGCGCGAAGTGAAGCCCATATTCGGCCGGCGCGGCCGACGGTATAGTCAACGATTGTAGCACGCGAGGAATGCCGTTATGTTGCACGCGGCAGCGAATGGCACATTTTCAGAGCCTGAAGCGCAAGCGAAGTTGTGGCTGACTCTTCGCTTACCCTTCAGGCTCTGACGCATCCATTTCGACCATGTGTGGTATCGCGGTACGGTTGCATTCATTGTAACCATCCACCTCCCCTCTCCCCCTGTACTCAGGGGGAGAGGGGTTGGGGGTGAGGGGGAAGAGCAGACAGTTGCGCGACGCCCCAGCCCCTCACCTCCGGCCCCTCTCCCCTAACTACGGGGCAGAGAGGTGAACGGTTACCTTCATTTCTCGTGCTCGGATTGAACGTGAGTCGCAATTTTCGAATCGAGCACAGAAAGCGTCTAGGGTTCGTTGCCCCTCCCTCAGAGTCAGGTCGCGCAAAAGCACTGGGTTTTCGAGAGCGTTTTTGTCCTGCTGTAACTGTTGCGGCAGGCGTCAGGCAACGCACGCTCGGCTCACGGGAAACCGGCGCTACCTGGAGCAACGAAATTTATCGTTCCGGACGTGGTCGGCTGCGGCGTGTTCGTGTACAGGACGTTTTCGATGTTGAACGTACCCAATAAAGACTGTGTCAGATTATAAGCCCCTACGCCGACGTTTTGCTGCAGTAGCAGAGTTTGCGTGCCGCCAGAAACCAGGTCAGTTACCGATGTCGTGGTCCTGAACTCGTTGGCGCGGATGCCTAGGACGAAGGATCCGCTTGACTGGCTAACTCCCACCCCAGATTGACCGCTGAGGAACTGGTTCTTCTCGATCAGCAACTTGAGCGAGCCGGTGGCAACGATATTGACCCCAACAGACTCGGTTCTAAACGTGTTTTCGCTAATCAGGCCGATGCCCGTGGTGTTGGTGAGGGCGATGCCAGTTTGACCACCCGAAAAAGTATTGCGATTGATCGTGAATGAATTGCTGTTGAGTATAGCAGCCGCGATAAAAACAAGGTCTACTGGGGTAGGAGCGGGGGCCTCGAAGCTGAGGCCGGAAACCTCGTTGTCCTGCGCGAGGGTGACGGCCGTCACGTTATTGGATGATACCGAGAGGAGCGGCAAGGTTTTTCCTGTCGTGGCGCGCGGCAAGAGGAACGCCCCTGTCGTCGAAGTAAACGTGTGGTTGACGCCTTCACCCAGGAGACGCTGGCCGTTCTGCAGGGTCAGCTTGGGGTCGACAAACGTACTGTTGGCATGCAGGAACAGGATGTCGTTCGGGGTGGAGACCGTCTGAAGTTGCTTCAGATCCTGGACAGGGTTCTCCACCGTGCCGTCGCCGCCCGCCGCCGCCGCGCTGTTGGCGTGGCGGACGACGATCGGCTGCCCGGTGGTCGGGTCCAGCGCCGTCACTTTGTTGGCTTCCACGGGTTGCGGGGAGTAGGACACGATGTTCACGTCGCGGACCACCCGCGCGTCGAGACGATCCACCGTGCCGCGCTGTTCACGGCAAACCTTGCGTCCGCCGAAGTTCATGGCGATACCACCGCTGACCGTCGTGCGGAGGACGGCGTCGTGCTGGGCCGCGAAGTATAGCGACACGTTGTGGTTGACATTCGCCTCTAGCCGTACGCGCACGCCACTCACGTCGGGGCCTTGCTCGGCTGCGTAGTGGTAGTGACCCACGAAGGCGCGGGTGTCCCAGCGCTCCAGGAACGGGATGGGCGTGCCGATTTCAAAATCAAAGCCGCTGAGGGCGTTTTCGACGAGGGTGTCGAGGACAATGTTGGAACCCCGAAATGTCGGGTTGTTGTAACCTATAATCGAGCTGTTTGGTCCCACGACGGCATAGCCATTGGCGCGGAAGTCCACGTACCTGCCAAGGGATTCGACGCCAACGCCAATCTGGTTGAAAAAGGTGGTCGCCGTCTTGCGGCCGTCATAGTACGCGTTGACGCCGAAGATGCGGTCGCGGTCCGCGTTGTACCAGCGCGACCCGCCGCCGGCGTTGAACTCCCAGTAATCGGCGTTGTCGAAGTTGACGACACGGAGGTCGGAGAAGAGGACTGAACGGCCCGTCTGCTGGACCAGGGGAATCCAGCCCTGGAGATAGGTAAAACCGTTGTTAAAGCCGACGCCATCGCCCACATCGTGCCGGACGCTGACGCGCGGGCGGAGGAGATCAGGGGCAAACCATTCCGCGAGGCCGGCGCCAGGAATGGCTATGGGGGGGGGAATGGGTTCTTTAGGCTGAGCAGCGTCCTTTTCCTGGGCAAGGGTAGTGGTGCTGATCGCCAGGCTACAGAGCAAGCAAATAAGCCAGCGCAAGTTAATCATGCCGTGTCACCTGCTTCGCAAGGGTGTACGGGAAACGACCGGTGAGCATTGGGCGGGGAGTGCTGGAAATCTCTGGAGGCACGATTATTTCGGCCAAGCGGCAGAGCCGTATTGAAGGCGTGAAAACGAATAGGAGGATTCTGTGTGATGAGGAATCGTCACAACCAGCAGCGTCGTCATTTCTCGAAAAGGCCGTGTCGTCTTCGACCGCGAGGAGAGTAGCATCCATTGCTTTCGCGTTGATGGAGCTGTTCGGCCGGGACCAAGCCTTGGCGCCGCAGTTTTTCTACCTGTTGCGCCGATTTTTCCGGCTTTTGCTTTGACTCGCCTTTCATTCTTGCGTATCTTACAAATCACGCACCTGTCGCAATCGCTCCAGGTTGCTTATTCTGTCCAGAATACAAATTATTCCTTAAAGACTGCTTTTGGATCCATCGTTCTGGATTCCGTTTCGGGATGGCCCTCCTACACCCAGCAGATCGAGGCCTCCCTTTGTTTGGAGATGGCGATTATGTACAGCGTGATCTTGGCCACCGTGATTACGGCGGGCAGCGCAAGCCCTGCCTGGCAATGCAGCAATCCTGGTGCGGGTTGTTCGGCCTGCTCCAGTTGCTACAGCGGGTATAGCGGCTACTCCGGTTGCGCTGGCTGTTCCGGCTATTATGCGGGTTGCCAGGTCAGTTACGGCGGACAAGGTTGCCACCGCTGCTCCGCTTGCTATTCCTCATGCCATCATTGCCATGGTCCGATTTTCCGTCCGTTTGGTCATTTCGGCCATTTCGGTCACTTTTCGACTCTGAGTCCGACGTGCAGTTGCTCGTGCTACTACAGTTCATGCCAGAGCTGTTATTCGATTCCGGTTTACAGCACGCCGCGCGTGGTTCCGGTTCCGTCAGCAAATCCGGAGTTGAAGAAACCAGTTCCGGCGCCCAATCCCAAGCAGCAGGTCATGATCGTCCCAGCGGTAGTCAAGACTTCACGCGTGACCGTGACGTTGCCGAGCGATGCGAGACTGTGGGTCGACAATGTTGTGTGCCCGCTCACGTCTGGGGAGCGCAGCTTCGACACTCCAGCACTCGATGCAAACCACGTTTACGCCTACAATTTCAAGATGGAAGTGGTGCGTGACGGACGCGTTGTCAGCCAAACCCAACGGGCCATGGTCGTTCCTGGACAGGCCGTGCGTGTTGATTTCAACCGCGCCGAAGCTGTTGCAGGAAGGTGACTTACGTAATATCCACGCCAAACCGTTGAACAAGAATAACTGATCATTATTACAGTTGAGTAATTCGATGAGCCGACAAAGCTATTTCAGCTTTGCCGGCTATTTTTATCAAGTCAGGCCATTTTATCCATATCTACCATGGCTTCTAAATACCTATTGCATGTATTCGGAAAATAAGTTAGAATCATCCAACCTATCGCAATCGATGCAATTTGTGCAATCGATCAAACCGAATTTGTTGATTCGCCCGGAAAATCGGGACATTCTCAGCGCAAGCTGAGGAATCGGCCCTCGCCCAACCCGTGCTGTTGAGGGCTCTACCTGCAAACGGAGGACGCTCGTATGTATTCGGTAGTGTTGGCCACTTTGCTGACGGCCGGCGGTTCGGGCTCTGGCGGGCAACCAATCAGTGCGAACTATCATTTGACATGCTTTGGCAGTTATGGCAGCCATGGCAGCTATGCCTGCGTCTCAGGCGTTCGGGCCCCGACCAATCACTGCGCAGGAATTGGCGGGCGTGGCGGCCACGGCGGCCACGGCGGCCACAGCAGCCATTTCTCCTTTGGTATCGGCATCAGCTTTGGCAGCGGCGCAGGCGCCGGTAACTACCCTTCCAGTGGCCATGTTCCCAATTACCACCATTGCAGCACCTGTGTAGTCGCCGTTCCGGTTGTTGTGCCTCAAGTCGTGGTGGTGCAAAGTCCCCCACAAATCGTCGTTGTGCCGAGTCCGCCGCGCGAGCAGAAGTCCGCCAGCGCGCGGGTAATCGTCACGTTGCCGAGCGATGCGCGGATGTGGATCGACGGCGTCGAATGCCCGCTGACGTCGGGCGTGCGTACCATTGTCACCCCACCCCTGAACCCGGCTCAGATCTATCACTACACGTTGAGGATCGAGATGGTCCGCAACGGGCGCCCCGTCAGCCAATCGCAGCGCGTGCAACTCTATCCTGGCGATACTGCGCGTGCCGATTTCACCCAGGCCGGCGTGGGGCATTAAGTTGTCTGGAACAAAAAGAGCCTCGCGTGATGAACGCGAGGCTCTTGGTGTGCGCACCATAGAAAAACGGGCCTCTTGCGGAACCTCCGTACTCGCACAAGAGGCCCTCGCCAGCGGACATGTCAATAACGCAAATTTCGTCCCGGCTTGCGCGCATCGTTGCCGTTTGCTCTTTGGCACTCGCGCGCATGGCATGGGAAACGATTGAAGATCAGTGGCGAGAGGCCGTCAGTCGAAAAGCAATCGCCGAGGCGGTGCGCCTGGCCCGGCAGGCTTTGCAGGAACGCATCGGCGTCGATCGCGTGCGCCGTCGGTCGAGCTGCCGGCGGTGAGGCCGTAGTAATAGTCCTCTTTGCCGACGCGCCAATGTGTGATAGGATGTCCTCATGCACTCGAAACCCACGACCAGCCACAGGTCGCGAAAATGCCCAAGCACCAGAACAAACACATTCGTGAAGCGGTTCGCCATGCGGAAAGTAAGGGTTGGACAGTGACCAAGGCGGGACCACGGGCCCATATTTGGGGCACGATCTGGTGTCCGGAGCATAGTCGCGAAGGTTGCCGCGTTTTCGTGATGTCCACGCCGCGCGACCCGGAGAAGCACGCTCGCGATATTCGTCGTGGAGTGGATCGGTGCCCTCATTCTTGAACCTGGAACCTGGCATGAAGACGCACGAATTCACGCTTGTATTGAAGGTAAATCCGAGCGACGCCAAAGCGGAAAAGTTCTACGGCATCTGCCAGGACGGAACGCTGTCGGTGCGCTGCGGCGTTGGCCACGTCCTTTTCCATCGGCCGGCGAAGTCGCTCGAGACGGCCCTGCTATCGGCACTGGCGGACGTGCGCGCGGCCGGCCTGTCGGTGGCGCGCGTCGAGATGGCGCCGGAGGCGGTGCTGGTGCGGACGTAACATTGTTGAAGGACTGTTGTGGGATGTCCTTTGAAGGTTCTGGCGCGAGAACTTGGTGAGTCAAATGACCCACGTCAGCTATTCCACGTCATGAAGTCCCTCAAATCGGCAACCCGGTATTTCTCACCTGGCCTGCGTTTTCGGCCGCGGCATCTTGTCCACGAAGCCCGCCTCGCAACGGCGTAGCTCGGCGACCGTCAGCGTGCGCATGCGGTCCAGCGTTGCGCGGTGTTCCGGGCGCAACGCCAGATTCGTCAGCTCAAAGGGGTCCGCTTGCAGGTCGTACAATTCCTCGATTTCGTTCTCGACGAGCGTACGGATGTACTTCGTTTTGCCGTCTCTTGTGGCGACCCACCATGGCACGGTGTCGAGCGCGTCCATTTTCGACGGATCGTGGGTGTCCTTGCCGAAACTTCTACCCGTGTGCGTGATCAGCATCGGCTCCTGCCATTGCTTGCCGGGGTCCTTTAAGAGCGGCGTCAGGTCGCGGCCGTGCATTTTCCAGGGCAGCTCCTTGAAACCCGCGAAGCCGAAAATCGTCGGCGCGAAATCGACACCCGACGCCGGCACGTCGCACGTCTTGCCTGCGGGAATCGTACCCGGCATTACAAAGATGAGCGGCGACCGTATCGTATCGTCGTACGGTCCGAGCTTGTGGCGAAAGCCGTGGAAGCCCCAGGAGTAGCCCTGATCGGACGTGAAGATGATGAGCGTGTTCTCGAGTTGACCGGACGCTTCGAGCGCTTGCAGCAGCCGGGCGACGCCTTCGTCGATGGCCATGGCGCACTGGTTGTACTGGCGGACGCCTTCGGTGAGGGTCACACCTTCCTTATCTTGATAGTCGCCCTTGCCTTTGTAGACCGGTTCGCCTTTCTTGTTCTTGGCCCATACGTCCAGCTTCTGCACGTAGGCCGGCTTGCCTTCGCGCGGGCCGAAGATGTCCTTGGGCACATCGACTTTGATGTCCGGGTAGGCGTTCTTGTGGCGTTCGGCGGGCGTGAAGGGGCCGTGCGTCGCGCCGTAGCAGAGCCAGAGGAACCACGGCTTCTCCTTGTCGCGTTCCTTGCCGTTGATGAAGTCGACGGCCCAATCGGTGTAGTTGTCGGTCGAGTAGCCGGTGACCTCCTTCTCCTTGGCGCCGTTGAAGCTGATGAGCTGGGTCTTGTAGTAGGCCGGCGCATTGTCGGGATGCTTGGGTCGATTCCAGACGCGTTGGTAGTCCCAATCGCGGCCAAAGCCCGCGTCGGCGCCCGTGTGCCATTTGCCGATCTGGCCGGTGAAGTAGCCGAGCCGACGAAACACCGACGGCCAATAGCGGCACTGCTCGGGATCATAGCTCGACGAGGGATACTGCCCCTTGAACGTCATCGACTCGACACCGAACGGATGCCGCCCCGTGAGCACGGAAGCTCGCGATGGTGCGCACCACGAGCCGTTGTACGTGGCCTGGAAGCGCACGCCCATCTTTGCGAGCTTGTCAATGTTCGGCGTCTTCGCGAACGGATACGCGCCCGGATAGCAGCTCAGGGTGCGAAACGATTGATCGTCGGTGTAGATAAAGAGGATGTTCGGCTTCTTCTTGGCCTTGTCCTGAGCGTGAGCCGCCCCCACAAACGCGAACACAGCGAGAAGAATGGCAACGTTGCGCGAAACCCGAATGCACGTCAACATGGTTCGGCCCCTCGGAGAAAATCAGCGTCGATTAGAAGGACGATCATACTCCGCCGCGCGGCGAAGCACAAAGAAATGTTGCGTATTTTCAGCGGCGCAGCTCGGGAACGAGGAGATTATCTCGTCCGGTTCGCGAAGTAGTTCTCCGGCGTACCGACGTTTTCGCGTAGGTAGAAGGGCGGCAACAGGTCGTCGGTGCGCTGACCCGTCAGCTCGAAGGCGACGCCGTAATGGCGGAATGGGGCGACGTTTTGCGGACGCGACTTGGGATCGACGCCTTCGTCGCACAGGGCGATCAGGTCGAAACGCGTAAACGTCTTTTTCGTGAGGTCGTAGCGGATGACGCCGTGGAAGCGGTAGGTCGCATCCGATTGCAGCGCGGCGCTGCCGGTGAGGCGCAGCGTGATCGTCGCCGGCGTCGCGTCTTCGACAGTGAGCGTCATCGAACGCGACTTGAAGCGGTCCTTCGTGTAATAGCCGGGTAAGCCGTGGTAGCCGCCGGCGATGTGCCAGAAACAGATGCGATCGCGGACGGCGTCAGGCACGGGGTAGCTTTGGCCCTTCACGGCCAGACCACCTTCACCCCCCACTCCTGGAGAGGGGAGAAGGGATTTCCATTCCGTCTCTTGCAGCCACATGAAGTCGCGGTTGGGTTCGCCGGGGAGCTTGATGTTGTAGTCCCAATCGATGATCTTCGGCGCAAACAGGCGCTTCTCGTCGTCGAATTTGAGGCCGCGCACGTAGGTACGCAGGATCAACCCATTCGCCGGCAGCTTGGCGAGGCGGCGAGCCTTGCGGACGCGTTCGGGATCTTCCTTGGCGTCGGGTACGACGACGGCGCCGGCCTTGCGTTCAGGCTCCGGCAGCGCGATCCATTCGGCGAGGCCTTTCTTCAGAAGCGTGCCGCTGGCGGTGCAATAAAAGGGCGTGCCGTTGGGCATGTAGAAGGGTTTGCCGGGCGTGCCGTTGGTCGCGCTGAGGCGTTTGTGGAAGTCGTCCATGCTGCCGGGAGCGTAGGCGGCGGTTTCGTCGTAGAAGCCGACGACGACGGGAACGCACTTGTCCTTGATCTGGTTGACGATGGCGGGGTTCTTGAAGTAGGCCGCACGGGCCCCGAAGCCGCCTTGTCAGCAAACCGCCGTTGGATCGCCGGCCATGCGCCAGACGCAGAGCGGCTTGCCTTCGGCGGCGGCTTTCTTGCGTGCCTTGTTGAGGTCGTACATCCAGGCGATCTCGGCCCACGATGATTCGCCGGAGCGAGGGCGAATGTCTTTGTGCAGGCGTTCAAATTCGACGGGGGTGATGTCGGCGCCCGGCTGGGCCGCGATAATGCAGGCGAACAGGAGAGGGGTCAGCAGCATGGGATGCTCCTTTCAGAGGCATCGGCCGGCAAGCAAGGTCGCGCGCCCTTCGGTGGATGGCCATGCTACCATGTCGGCGGGCCGCGGGCAATCATCATCGAGAGGAATGCCATGAACTAACTCAACAAGCTGATCTGACGCTATCAGTTCAGGCACACGCACTGGTCGCTCGAACTCAGGGCTGGCGAATTGAAAGGCTCGACGGCGCAGGAAGCCGGCAGCGTTGTACTTACAACGACTGCAGAAAGCGAATGAGCGCCGCGCGATCCGCTGCTGACATCGTGCGGAACGCCTCTTTGGACGCCTGGGCCTCGCCGCCGTGCCAAAGAATCGCCTCGCTCAGGTTGCGCGCGCGGCCATCATGCAGATAAGCTTCGCCGCCGCTGACTCCGGGAGTCAAGCTGATGCTCCACAGTGGCGTGGTGCGCCATTCGGCGCCCGCAGCGTTGCCTTCCGCCATGTTGTCCGCGAGTCCCGCGCCCATGTCGTGGAGCCGCATGTCTGTGTACGCTCGGATGGTTTGATTGCGCAACTCGGCCAAGGGATGATGTGGACTCGTCTTCATTATCGGCAGGTGACATTGGCTGCATTTCACGCTGGCGAACAACGACTCGCCTTTTGCAACCTGCTCCTCGGTGATATTCCGGCGCGGCGGCACGCCGAGCGTCGCGACGTAGCGATACAAATTGTCCAGATCGGCGGGCGCGAGTTTCGCGCTGGGGCCGAGATCCGGCTGCTCGGAGCCGCGGTCGGGATTGGGGTAAATGGTTGTCGTTATGCCCATGTCGTTATTCAGTGCGCTGGCGATTTGGTGCGACAGGCGAACCTGTCCGGCTTTCCAGCCAAAGCGTCCCATGCGAACCTGGCCCGTCTCGGGATCGCTCACGGTGCGCGTGCGTCCTTTGCCTGGAGCGGCGGCGATGTCGGCTTCGTGCAACGCCTCCAGAAGGCCCATGCCCACGAGCGGCGGGGCGATGCGGATCGAGTAGAACTCGGGAACAACGCCCGTGAACTGGTAGTTGGGCTTTCGCAACGTGAACGGCGTCCCGTCGCCATACGCGCCATCGATCGTGGTCCAACTGCTGATGGTCACGCCGGCTTCGGGCGTCCCCTTCGTGCTCTGCCCCTGAAGTGCGGCGCCGAGCTTGGGATGCGGCGTTCCCTTGGCGTCGCTGCCAACGCGGACCAGGTATTTCAGCAGCGGGGCGCCGACGGCCGGCGGCAAGGCTCGCCCATTGTTGACATGGCAACCGACGCAACTGCGCTCATTGAAACGCGGGCCGAGTTTGCCGACCTGCTCCGTGTAGATCGGATTGCCGCGCTCGGAATGTGCGCCGCTGCCGAAGTCGGTGTGATGTAAACGCCGGCCCAGCATGAACGGCTGGGCGTTGATCGGCGCCAGGTTCGTCGCGATCTGCTTGAAGCGCTCCTTGGGCTCGTTTGAGTATTGCTCATGCAGCGTGGTGCGGCCGCCCGACCAGGCGATTTCCGGCAACGGGAACGAATCCTTGCGCGGACCGCGGCCCTCCCACGGGACGATGCCGGGTTGGCCGACGACATAGAGGATCGCGGTGCCGTAATAATTCGTGCGGCCTTGAACCGGCGGCTGCAGGAAGGGGCTGAACTCGATCTCGATGCGATCGCCGATCTTGATGGGGCGGCGTTCCATGGGGTTGTGTTTCAGTGTCGCCGTGTAGTGCAAGGGATCGACCTGGGTCGAAGTAAGGTTGGTCGCGTACTGTGCCACGGTCCCTTTGCCTTCGAAGAACGCGCGCAGGTTCGGCTTGTTAAGCGGGGCCAGCGCGGTGATGTTGTACGTGACGCTGTCGCCACCCTTGGCAACGCGGTCGACGATCTCGATGGCGACGGTGCGCTTCTCCCAATACAAGGGAAGGTAGTGATCGTAACTGTGGAACATCCCCTCGCGCGCATGCCGATCACGCACTCGGTCGGCAACGCGCGTAATCAGCGCGTTCGGCGTATCTTCGATGGTCTCCGGTTCGCGTTTCGTGTCGCTGTCGAATAATGGCATCACCTTGACGGACGCCTGCGCACGGACCGACGTGTTGTGCGTGCCGAGGCAGACACAAGCCGATACAAGAAGGAACGCCCAGGCGCCGATCCCAGAACGCGTCATGGCTGGCCTTTCCAATGGAACGAAGAACATGGACCTCGACCCGCTGGTCTTTGATCCTATTGATATGGATTACTGGGTATCATAGGCCAGATTCGCCTGCAGCCAGCGTTCGGCGACCGCGAGCGGCATGCCCTTGCGCCTGGCGTAGTCCTCAACCTGGTCGCGCGTGATGAGATCGACCGCGAAATAGCGCGCTTGCGGATGCGCGAAGTACAGGCCGCTCACGCTCGCGGCGGGCCACATCGCGTAGCTCTCCGTCAGAGTCATGCCGATCTTCGCTTCGACGTCGAGCAGCCTCCAGAGCGTGCCCTTCTCGGTGTGATCGGGGCAGGACGGATAGCCGGCGGCGGGGCGGATGCCGCGGTATTTCTCGTCGATCAGGTCGTCGTGCGTCAGATTCTCGTTGGCGCCGAAGCCCCATTCCTGCCGCACCTTCTTGTGCAGATACTCCGCGAACGCCTCGGCCAAACGATCCGCGAGCGCTTCGACCATGATGGCGTTGTAATCGTCGCCCTTCTTCTTGTACTCGTCGGACAATTCCTTGGCGCCGTAGCCCGCGCTGACGGCGAACGCGCCGAGATAATCGTGCTTGCCGCTCTCGATCGGGGCGATGTAGTCAGCCAGGCTGCGAAAGGTCGTCTGCCCTTCGCGTTCCCATTGCTGGCGCAGCATCGGCATGCGGCCTGCCTCCTGGGTGCGCGTGTCGTCGGTGTAGAGAACGATGTCGTCACCGGCGCTGTTGGCAGGGAAAAATCCGTATACGCCGCGCGCTTGAATCGGCGCGAAAACGCCCTCGACCTTGCGGCCCTGGATCGAGTGTCGTTTCAAGAGTTGGTGCAGCATGGCCTGGGCCTTGGCGAAAAGCTCGGTCGCTTCCTTGCCGACGATGGGATCTTTCAGAATCAACGGATACTTCCCGCTCAGCTCCCAGGCATTGAAGAAGGGCGACCAATCGATGTACGGAACCAGCGTATCGAGCGGTAAATCGTCGATGACGCGGATGCCCGTAAACGTCGGCTTCGGCATGTCGCTCTTCGTCCAATTGATTTGGAAGCGTTTCGTCTGAGCGTCGCCGTACGCCACGAGTTTGCGTTCGCGCCGCTTCTTGAAGCTCTCGCGGTCTTTTTCCTGAGCGTCGCGATTTTCGAGGTCGAGTTCCTTGCGAGACTCGAGTCGCATCAAGCGATCGACGACGCCGACACAGCGTGATGCGTCCTTCACGTGCATTGTGATGTTGCTGTAGCACTGGGCGATGCGCACGGCCGTGTGCTTGGCGCTGGTCGTGGCGCCGCCGATCAGGAGCGGGATGGTGAATCCTTCGCGCTGCATCTCCTTGGCGACGTGGACCATCTCATCGAGGGACGGCGTGATGAGCCCCGACAGGCCGATCATGTCGACGACGTGCTTTTTGGCCTCTTCAAGAATTCGCTCGCACGGGACCATGACGCCGAGGTCGATGACATCGTAATCGTTGCAGCCGAGGAC
>SYHD01000295.1 GCA_005799265.1 Planctomycetia bacterium
CCTTGGTTGCAGGTTCGAATCCTGCTGGGCCCATTCTTGATTTTTGCTTTGTCAGGCTTTGTAACGTATTCGTAAGTCAGCCTTTCCAGCCTCACCGAACAATCCTAGATGCATTAGATCTGAGACGGTTCAGGCAGCCTCGAAAGACTGACCTACGAATGCGTTGCAGGGCGCGCCCGTTACTTCGGTCGATGCCGTGGGGGCACCTGATTCGTTGGGGAAGGCTGCGTGCTCACCACGGGCGGGCATGGCAAAGCCGGCGGAGTATTTGGCGTTGGCGGGGACGCGCTTCCGGTCGGAACAGGCGGGCGGGGTGGCGTCAGTCGAGTTGCAAAAGTCGGTGGGCGAATACTTACGGCGGGAAACGGCGGCGGCGTGGTGCCGACGGCTGGAATGGCGGGGCGGGAAGGCGTCAATTTGACCGCAACGGCGGAAGGGGCCTTCGGGGCACACGGCACGGACAGAGCAACCTGTGGGCATTGACTTTTGCCGCAAGCGGGAGCGGCCTTAGCACTGGGCGCCTGAGGGGGCGGAACGGCAACCGCACTCAGGGCAGTCGCCAGCAACATTGAATACATCGGACCATCTCCTCTGTTTTGGTTTGGGGGGAAAGGGGCCAGACTCACATTGCCTTTCCCCGGATAGGGGAGATGGTAATCGCCCCGAGTATTCTCTCCTAAGCAACTTGAGCGAAACCAACCACAGTAGCGTCTCGGTCCATCAGCAATTTCCATATAATCCCTGCAAATTCTCACGTATTCTCGACAGGAACGACACATCCCTTACGAGCACGCAAGTCGCCTCTTATGATCTGGCTAAACACCAGCTTCGATGGACCACACACACACGCAAGATCCCATCCGCTCGAACTGCCGACGTGCACACCACCTGCCAGGGACATTCCTGATTTCGACAACCGCGGCCATGGTCGAAGCACATGAAGACGATGCTTGCGCCCTTACAAATTAACATCTATCCTGAATTTCCTGTTCGGAAGCTTGCCTTAAGTTCCGTTAAGAACCGGAAACGTTGACCGGACAATTGTTAGAGAAACTCCAATGTACGAGTTGTGTCGAAAGGTAGCTCATTGCGTATTCGCGCCCTGCCAAGGTCGGGGCACACTCTCGTCCGGTTTACAGGAGGTTCGGACGGAGCTGTTCCGGATTGGCGCATACGAAAACCCCGGAATTCACGCGATTTGGCGCGTAATTTCCGGGGTCGTTCTTAGCGAGGACGACGGGACTCGAACCCGCAACCTCCGGCGTGACAAGCCGGCGCTCTAACCAATTGAGCTACGCCCCCATCCTGTTCAATTCTCATTCTAGGAGTCGCGTTGCCGCCATCAAGCGGTTTTTTCGGGAACTTGAAATCGTGCGCTGAATCGTCGGCATCTTCTTGGCTCCAGTCTCGCCAAAGTCTCGTCGAAGCCAAGGGCCGCCAGTCTCTTTTTTTATTGGCACGCTACCGATTCCGTGGTAGGATGGGCGCGTCCAAAACTTGAACAGGGGAGCCAATTCATGCTTGCCATTGGCGCGATGCCGACACCTCTGTGCGAAGGAATGACACGCCGCGAATGGCTGCGCGCAGGCGGGCTCAGCACGCTAGGATTGACGCTGCCGGAACTGCTGCGGCAACGCGCGGCAGCCGCTCCGATCGCCCCAAGAGCGCGTTCATGCATCGTCGTTTTTCTCTTCGGCGCGCCGGCGCATCAAGACATTTGGGACCTCAAGCCGTCGGCGCCAAGCGAAATGCGCGGCGAGTTTGATCCCATCGCGACCAGCGTGCCTGGCATAATCGTCGGCGAACACGTGCCGCGCATTGCCGCGCAGGCGCATCATCTCGCGCTCGTTCGCTCCGTCACGCATCCAGACAACACGCACACCGTCGCGATGCACTACATGCTCACAGGCGTAAGGCATGCGCGGCCGAACACCAATCCGCAAAATCACCCGGGCGATTTCCCGACATTCGGGGCCGTGATGCAAAAATTGTGTGCGTCGGGTGGTCTGCCTTCGGGCATCAGTCTCAACGCGCCGGCCAATCAAGTCTCCGCGAACAATCACATCTTCCCGGGCTTCTTCGCGGGCTTTCTCGGCAGCACGTATGATCCGCTGTTCGTGCCGCAGGATCCGAGCCGGGCCGACTTTCGCCCCTTCCCGACCGCAGAAGGCGAAGACGGCGCGCGTTTACGGCAACGGCGACCCTTGCTGGCCGAGATCGAGCGTCAGCAGCAAGCGTTGAGCCGGCTCGGCGACGTGCGCAATCTCGAAGCCCATTACGCCCGCGCGTTTGACCTCGTGACCGCGCCGACCGCTCGGCGCGCTTTCGATCTGTCCGCGGAGAGCCGGGCGCTGCGCGATCGCTACGGCTGGTCAGCGTTTGGGCAGGGCTGTCTCTTGGCGCGTCGGCTCGTCGAAGCAGGCGTGCCGCTCGTCACGCTCAACTGGGCACGCGACGACGCCTTTTGGGACACGCACGCCAACAATTTCAGCCTGCTCAAGAACAGTCTCTTGCCGCCGTTCGACCAGGGCTTCGCAACGCTGCTCGACGATCTACACCAGCGCGGTATGTTGGACGAGACGCTGGTCGTCTGCCTGGGCGAGTTCGGTCGCACGCCGCGCATCAACGGCAACGCGGGGCGCGACCACTGGGCCGCGTGCAATACGGTAGTGTTCGCCGGCGGCGGCATCGGCGGCGGGCAAGTGTACGGCACGTCCGATCGGTTGGCCGCGTATCCGAGCACGCTACCGGTGACGCCGGAGGACATCGCCGCGACGATCTATCACGCGCTCGGCATCGACTTGCACACCGAGCTACGCGATCCGGTGGGCCGGCCGATGCCGCTTTGTACCGGGAATCCGTTGATGGGCCTTTTTGGTTAGAAACGGCATTCGAGAGATTCATGTACAATGATCTTGTCTGAGATCCTTGACAGACAAATGAGGCTTTCCATGACGACCGCAACCATTCCTCTTGAAGTCGACGCCGACACGGCCCAAGCGTTCACGGCGGCTTCCGTCGAGGAGCAGCGCAAGCTGCAGTTACTACTTCGACTTCGATTGCGCGAGTTGACGACCCGTCCGGTGCGCCAATTGAAGGAAGTCATGGATGAGATAGGGCGTTACGCCGAAGCGTGCGGCCTCACCCCGGAAATCCTCGAATCACTGCTGCGAGATGAATGAGATCCAAACCGTCTTTGACACCGGTGTTGTTGTCAGCGCCGTTCTGCTGCCGCGTTCGGTGCCGCGGCAGGCGTTTGACGCCGCGGCGGCACGGGGGAAGCTGCTCGTCTCCGAAGCGACGGTCGCAGAACTGGATGACGTGTTGCGACGGCCCAAGTTCAACAAGTACCTATCCGAACAACTTCGTCTGGAGTTTCTGGCCGCATTAATACAGCAAGCGGAGGAAGTCGCAGTCACTGAGGTCATTACCGCCTGCCGTGATCCCAAGGATAATAAGTTCTTGGAGCTGGCAGTCTCGGGCGCGGCAACGCACATTGTCACTGGCGACGGCGACCTACTCGACTTGCATCCATTCCGGAACATTGCCGTGGTTACTCCGCAAACGTTTCTTGCCGCTCTGGGGACATTCGTATCATGAGTCGCGCCGACGACGCCTCCCGGCGAACCGTGGCCAGAGAGGACGTGGCGGTCGCCTGTCTGGAATGCGGCGCACGCGTTAACGTCGAAGGCTGGGACCCGTTCACGGGAGAGGCCGAGTGCCCTTCGTGTGACAATACCTTCAATCTTCGGCTCGCTCGGTTGACGCCAGGCCAGCGCCGTATCGTGCGCAGCGGCGCGCTCCTTAACCAAATAACAGCAGTCCTATGCGCCGGCGCTGGAGTTGCAGCCCTGGCTGGTATCGCCTACCTCGCGTCTTCAGCAAGTCAAATGGCGCAAGACGCGGGTGCTTCAACCCTGGTGCATGCCTTCTTTGGCCTGCTAACTCTTGTGGCGTTCGGATTGACGTTTGGCTGCTGCCAATCCACGGCGATCAACCTGGACAAGATCAAGCCAAGCACATGGAGCTATGTGGCGTGCGCTGTTTCCTGCTTCATGGGCCTCATGCTTCTCACCATCGGACTCATGACGGTCGGCACTTTCCTTGTGATGACAGCGCTGGACGAAATTCAGGATGAAGGACGAAAAAACATCATCGTGATTGTCCTGAATATTGTGGCGTCGCTCATGGGCATACTCTTGGTCCTTGGTGCAATGCTGGGGATTTGGGCGACGGTCCTGCTGCATGATGCTTCTCGAATAGCACGAAGGTAGATCCCCAATGCGCATTAACGGCACACTCCTCGACGCACGTATGCCGACTATTTGGACGAGCTCGTTCTTCAACCGTGTCGGCGTGTCGCTTTCACGGATATGACTTCGTGCCAGCGCGTGACTTGCACTACGGGGTGGTTATGAAAAATCGTTGCATCATCTTCCTTTTGGTCGTCGTTACCGCTGTGCACGCCCACGGCCAGGAACCCGACCTGCCCACGCAGGCCAAGACCGGTTTGCGCAAAGCGTGCGGCTTCTTCCGCGACAAGATCAACACCGAGGGCGGCTACCTCTGGCGCTACAGCGCCGATCTGGCTCGCCGCGAAGGCGAATCCAAGGCTACGGCCACGCAAGCCTGGGTTCAGCCGCCCGGCACGCCGTCGGTTGGTCAGGCCTGGCTCGAAGCCTATCATGCAACGCGCGATCGGTATTACCTCGAAGGCGCGGTTCTGACGGCGCACGCTCTGGCACGCGGGCAACTCGAATCGGGCGGCTGGGATTATCTCATCGAATTCGATCCCGCCAAACGCAAGACCTACGCCTATCTCGCCGACAAAAACGCCGCCGGCAAGAAGAACGTCTCCACGCTTGACGACGACACGACGCAGGCCGCGCTGCGATTCCTGATGAATGTTGACATCGCGCTCGAGCGCAAAGATGCGAAGGTGCGTGCCTCGGTCGAGTATTCGCTCGAGCAACTCCTGAAGACGCAATATCCCAACGGCGCCTGGCCGCAACGATTCAGCGCACCGCCTGAAGCCGCGAAGTTTCCGATCAAAAAGGCGAGTTTCCCGGAGAAGTGGCCTCGCGAGTATCCCGCCAAGGACTATCGCGGCCACTATACGTTTAACGACAACTCGATCACGACGATGATCGACACGATGCTGCAAGCGGCGAGGCAATACGACGAACCGCGCTATCGGCAAGCCGCGCTGAAGGCGGGCGATTTCATGATTCTCGCGCAATTACCAGAGCCTCAGCCGGGTTGGGCGCAGCAATACGACGCCGACATGCAGCCGGCGTGGGCGCGCAAGTTCGAGCCGCCGGCGGTCACGGGAGGCGAATCGCAAGGCGTCATGCGTTCGCTGCTCAAGCTCTACGCCGAGTCGGGCGACAAGAAGTATCTGGAGCCGCTCCCGCGCGCCCTCGCCTACTATCGCAAATCGCTGCTCCCCGACGGCCGTCTCGCGCGTTTCTATGAGATGAAAACCAATCGGCCGCTCTACTTCACGAAGAAGTACGAGCTGACCTACAAGGACGACGATGTGCCGACGCACTACGGCTTCAAGGTTGGCCACAAGCTCGATGCGATCGCGAAGGAGTACGATCGCCTGGCCAAGCTCAGCCCGGACGAATTGAAGAAGAAGCGGCCGCCAGAGCTCCCCAAGGTCACCGAGGCGTTGGTGGCACAAGTGAAGGCGATCCTGAAAGCGCTCGACGACCAGGGCCGCTGGGTAGACGACGGCAAACTGCGCTACCACGGCCCGGACGACAAGACGGATCGCATCATCGAGTGCGCGACGTTTATCCGCAACGTCGGCATTTTGAGTCGCTATTTGGAGGCGACACGGAAATGATCGTAAGGCGCGTCGAAGCCGTTGTTGACCAACTCATTCCGATACGCAAATACCGACGGGACCCGCTTCAAGTCGTGTGCACTTTGTTAGAATAAGATCGTGCCGTGCCCCCCCACCGTCGCCAAACGAGCAATACGAAGAGGCCCATCAAGGGAGACTACATCATGATCACCGTTCGCGCGTCGATTCTTGTTATCATCTTGGCAGCCACGGCAACCGCGCTCGTCGGCTCGGCGCCTATGCAGCCGGGGGGCGATCTGAAGAAGACCGTGCATGACATTGCCACGCAGCTTCGCAAGGCGGAGAAGGAAAAAGGCGACGGGAAGGCGGCCAAGGACCTCGCCGCGAAGACCGGCAAGAAGATTGAGGAAACCACCGAGCTGATGGCGATGTTCAAGCTGCGCGACAAGGGAGGCCTCGGCGTCGGCTCGCCCGGGGCACTGAGCATGACGCGCGACGGCATCGAGCCGTTGATTCGCGAGATGGCGCGCATCGTGCCTCCCATCGTCTTGAAAGACATTGGCGCGCTTGAGGACATGGGGTACATGATCGCCGCCATGGGGTTGATCGTCGACGCCAAGGGGCCGCCAAAAGCAGCGGATGCGAAAGGCATCAAGTTATGGCACGAATACGCCCATGAGACACACGTCCAGGGTCTGGCGTTCGCCAAGGTGGTCGCCAGCAAGGACCAGGCGAAGATCAAACTGGCCGCTTACAAGGTCAATAACGCTTGCGGCGGGTGTCATGCGTTTTTCAAATAACAGGAAATCGCCGAGCGTCAATCCCGACGCTCGGCTTATCATTTCGTGGCTTTGACAAACGGCTCTACTCACGACCGCCTTCCTTGCCGCGCTTGATGGCACGCAGGCCCAACACATCGAGCGCCTTCCTGTCCTCGTCATAAATTACCATGACGCGCTGGCCGGTCTTAAAATCGGCGGCCTTGGCGTTGGCCACAACCGCTTTGGTAACCGTGCGCTCGCCCCCTTCGCCCTTCACTTTGACGGTTTCGTCCTTGTCGGTCTCGACGCGGAACTTGGTGTCGGCAGTGAACGTGAAGGTCTCGCTCTTCTCACCAGAATCGCCGCGCGTCTGCACAGTCAAACTCTTGTCGTCGATTTTGGCAAGCTGGCCCGTGTAGGACTTTGGACGGGCCTTCCCTTTCTTTTCGCCTTCACCGTCGCCGGCAGCAACGAATGTCAAGGTCAGTACGCCGAAAATCGTGCCCAACATCATCGATCGCAACATCGCTCGCTCCTCAAAGTGAGTAAATGAAACCAAATATCTAATACCGCGATCCGGGGAAAAGGCACGCTGCGTTCACGCCATCTTCACAAGCTCATCGCGATACGCAAACACCGCCGGCGTTCCTCCCGTGTGAATGAAGACGACGTTGTCCTTGGCGCCAAGACGCCCATGGCGTGTGTCGTCGATAAGGCCGGCCATCGC
Source organism: Planctomycetia bacterium (assembly GCA_005799265.1). GTDB lineage: Bacteria > Planctomycetota > Planctomycetia > Gemmatales > Gemmataceae > SIAQ01. The sequence continues at coordinate 7,301 of SYHD01000295.1, forward strand.
CTTCGCGGTGTAGACGGGATCGAGCAGCAAGCCCTCGCTCTTCGCCATCAGGTCCATCGCTTCGCGGCCGGCGGGCGTCACCGCGCCGTATGTCGGGCCCATGTAATCGTTGGTGATGTCGATGTCGGCGGTGGTCAAACGATGCGGCACATCGAGCAGCGTCGCGGTGCGGTTGGCGACATCGGTGATGTCGGTGGGCGTATCCCATGGCCAGCGGATCGGGCACAGCAAACGCACCTTGCCTGGCCAGCCGAGAATCGCTTTGCCGATCGCCAGCCCCGCGCCAGTCGCCCCGGCGGCGGCCGCGTAGACGTGTGTTGGCTCGACGCCGTGCGAACGCGCCTGATCGAGAAGCTCCGCCAGGCAGAGCGCATAGCTGACCGCGGCGATCGGCCTGCCGGTGATGCGGTCCCATACGAACGGCCGACGCCCTTGCGCTTTCAAATCCTTTGCTTTCGCGAACAACAGGTCGTCGACTTCTGGGCCCATCGGCGCGTCGATGATGGTGACTTTCGCGCCCATCAGGTGATCGAGCAACAGGTTGCCCTGGATGTCGTCATTGTGCGTGGCGCGCGTCAAATACAGATAGCACTCCAGGCCCAGCTTGTTGCACGCGGCAGCCGTCTGCCGGCAGTTGTTGGACTGCACGCCCGCGCCCCAGACGAGGCAGTCGGCGTTTTGCTTGAGGGCCTCGCCGAAAAGGAACTCATTGTGTCGGGTCTTGTTGCCCCCCATCAACATCCCGGTGCAATCGTCGCGCTTGATGAAGACGCGCGGTCCCGGTCCCCTCTCGGTGGCGTTAGCCGGACGCGCAAGCGACGGA
>SYHD01000296.1 GCA_005799265.1 Planctomycetia bacterium
GTCGCTTGCGCGTCCGGCTAACGAACCTCTTGCCGATGATGTCCCGCTCACGCCGAGCACGCACTACGGCGTCTTCAAGTGCACCAACGAAGGCAACGCCCGCATCTACTTCCAGGACTTTGGTATCTCCAGCGTCGGCTTGCGGCCGTGGACTGTCTACGGCGTTGGCCGTGACTTCGGCATGACCAGCGAGCCGACCAAGGCGATCAAATCGCTTGCGTTGAATCGCGCCTGTCACATCAGCTACGGCGGCTGGCAAGATTATCAGTACGTTGACGACGTCGCCAAGATCACCGTCCGCTGTTTGGAGGCGCAGTATCAAGGCGCGAAGTCGTACAACCTGCGCGGCCACGTCGCCGATTTGGCCACGTTTCATCGCGCTTTGTGCGAGGTCGAGCCGGCGGCCGCGAAGCTCATTACCTTCGGCGAACGCCAGATCGCGATTGCGTACGATCTCGACGATCAGGCGCTGCAGCGCGATCTCGGCCCGATGCCGCGCACGCCGCTGGTGGATGGGATACGAGCGACGCTTGGGCAATTTCGCAAGTTGAACGCGGAGGGACGTCTGGATACGGCGGATTTGGATGCGAAGTGACTCTTTTTGTTTAGCGTTCGCAGTGAAGCGACAGCGGCTGATTGCCCACTGCGTACGCTAAACGAAAACGGACTCACCAGGGTAATCGATCCAGATTCACATTCCCGCCGCTCAGCACGACGCCGACTTTCGTCATCCCATGCAGCTTTTGAAACGTTGGCGACAAGGCAACGGCCACGGCAACCGCCGAACTGGGCTCAATCAAGAGCTTGGCGCGTTCCCAGCATAGGCGCATCGCTGCGACGATCTCCTCCTCGCGCACTGTCACGACCGCTTCGACCAGATCGCGCACCGCCGGCCAGGTCAGGCCGCCCAAGCTCGTCAACAGGCCGTCGGCGATGGTGATCGGCCCCGTTTGCGGCACGAGTTGGCCGAGCGCTTTGGAGCGGGCGGCGTCGTCGGCGCCGAGCGGTTCGGCCGCGAACAGGCGAATCGCGGGCTTGAGCGCTTTGGCCGCGATGGCAACGCCCGCCATCAGCCCGCCGCCGCCTATTGGTGCGATGATGGCGTCGAGTTCGGGCAGCTCGGCGAGCATCTCCAGCGCCGCCGTCCCCTGGCCGGCGATCACATCGGGATGGTTGTACGGCGGAATCAAGATGGCGCCGGTTTTCGCCTGCACTTCGGCCACCGTCACTTCGCGCGCCTCCAAAGTCGGTACGCACTCGATGACGTTGGCGCCATAGCCCTCGACCGCGCGGCGTTTCACCGGCGTGGCGTTCGACGGCATGACGATGTGCGCCGCGATGCCGCGCAGCTTCGCCGCCAGCGCCAGCGCCTGCGCGTGATTGCCCGAACTATGCGTGACGACGCCTTTCTTGGCGTCGGCGTCCGCGAGCTTCATGACGGCGTTGCAAGCGCCGCGAAACTTGAACGCGCCGACCTTCTGAAATTGCTCGCACTTGAAGAACAAGCTGCGCCCCGCGAGCCGATCCAGCGTCGCGCATGTCATGATCGGCGTGCGCTTGGCCCAGGGCGCGATGCGCGCGACGGCGTTCTTGACATCATCCAGAGTAATGGCGTATGGCATGGGAGACGTCCGTGGTCCGTGGTCCGTGGTCCGTAATCCGTGGATTATGGTAGTCGCGGGCAAGCGAATGCAAAGGGAATCGAGAAATGCGGGTTGAAGCGGTACAGGATGCCTACAGCGCGAACTCGCTAGGAATGCGAAGACGTCACATCATTTCTTGCCACGGACTACTGCCTGCGGATTGCTACCATGCCGACAGATCTTCACGGCAGTGCAGTGCGGAGGGGTCGGCAGCCATACGCTGCTCGTAGAGAGTGCGCGCGATCGGGCCGAGCTGGGGTAGGTCTTGCCAGGGGATATTGGTGATGTCATGCACGAATACGATCTCATCGGAGCGCTCGGAAAACAGCGTCTGCGCGACGGGGACGCGCTCGTGCAGCAATTGCTGGAGCTTCGCGCCGTGCTCGTCCTTCGGGAAGCTGACGAGCGTGAGTTCGCTGGCGGCGTCGGGTTTGTCTTGCTCCGACGCGGCGTCGTCCAGGCAGCTCAGCAGATCGTCGGCCATGTTGGCGGTCGTCTCCTCGAGCTCGCGCTGCTTCTGGGTCCAGTACATCTCGGCGACCGACGTGCCGTCCAGGCGTTCCTTCAAGAACGACTCGGCTTCCTGCAGCATTGCCGGCGCGAGGTTAAGTACGAGCGTCGAGGAACCCATGCAGATTTGCAATAGCGCCTGGCAGTGCGTGCGGATCCATTCCTGCACCCGATTATCCAGCAGCACGAGGTCGTCCGTGGTGACTGATTGCGAGACGCGCTCGATGGCATCCTTGAAACCGAGACACCCGGCTGGGAACAGGACGCGTTCCCCCTTGGGCGCGTTGTTGTCGGGCGGGATCGTCGGTTGCAGAATGCGGAACAGTTCACCGAGCCGTTGACGGCAGAACCCGACTTCGCGGATCTGATCGGACAGATGCCCGCGCAGGCTGACGTACAGGCGATTGAGATGCGTGAGCACGAGGCTGTGATAGCGCGTCTTGGTGTAGGTGCGGACCAGCTCGAAAAGATCGGCGGCAGTCGTCGGCGGTGCGGCGGTGCGGCGCGACAGGCCCAGCGTCCAGGGCGTTTTCGACACGGCGGGCCCTGAAATGGTCGCCTCGGTAAGGTGCTGAACCCGCAGTCCGATTCGGGCTGCCTTTTCTGCCAATTCCTTGGCCAGCACCTCTTGCGATTGCAGCGACTGTTCGACGGTCGTTGAGAATTGCCGCAGCGCTTCCTCGGCGCCCGCGAGCCGATAGTTGGGGTCTTCCAGCAGGGTGACGGCCAGCTCGGCGAGTTTTTGCTCGCACTCGTCGGCGATGACGTGGGCGATGTCAGCGAGCGCCTGTTCCATGACGGCGGTCTTGCCCTGAGTCTGTTTGCCGGAGCGGATTTCGTCGGGGGCGCCCAGTGCCTTTTCGAGGCGATCCATGCACGCCACTACCGGGCCCATGTTGATGATCGGGGGCTTGTCTTTGGCGGCTTCGCTCGGCACGCTCGACAGGGTTTGCTGAAGCGGCGCCAGGATTTCTGCGAGCATTTGCTCCGGGGTTTGCTGCAACGAGTGCTCGGACATCTGCTGGAAGCGTTCGATGAGGGTCTCCGGCCTCATGCCGAGCGATTCCCAGCGTTCGTGCGTCCATTGGCGAATGGTGTCCGCGAAGGGTGAGGCGTCCTTGCTCATCCAGCGCGTGGCGAGCTGGCTGCACAGCCGGCGTGCCGCTTGCTCCAAAACGGCGTGGCGCGGCCAATAGATGCGATTCACGCTGATCGATTCCAGGACGGTCTCGCGCGGCGCGGATTCCTGGCACGGGCTGGCAAGTTTGGCGAGACGCTGTGCGTCGAGCGCCTGGCCGAGCGAAGTCGCCACGTCGCGGTAGAGAAAATCGGCGGCGCGGGCGGTGACGGCGGCATTGGCGACGGGATCAAGCTTCCCCCTGGTGTCAGGCAGCGAAAACAGGAAACAGCGCTGGAATGCCGGTCCCGTTTCGAGCAGCCCGTCGGATTTTCCCGCCGCCGTCGACGTGGTCTCATAGGCCGCGGCGTATACGGCATCGCTTTGGCGGAAAGCATGAAGCTCGATAAGCGATGCGTAGGCATTGCCCAGGGCGGCGGCGCTGGCGGCCTCGGGGCGCATCACCGGAAGATAGAAGATGCCGACGATCTCCGCGTCGGCGTGCCCCTGTTCGTTGAGCAGCTTGCGAGCCAAATAGGCGACATCCAGAAGCATGCCGCTGCCTGTGTTGCCCGTCAATGACGAGACGATATATACACGCGGTTTCGCGGTTCGCAAGCCGAGATCGCAGTAGGCTGACGGGTCGAGCGGCGTGTCTTGGGCTGTGCATGCGAGCAACTCGGATTCGAGACGCTTGGCGATGGAGCGATAGTTATCCACGAACGCCAGCCGGCCCAAAGCACGCAGGCCGGCGCTATTCTGATCACGGGGGATGCGATACAGAAACTTCGGATTGAGCCAATGGTCCGTCGGCAGCTTGCCATCGCGCGTTTTCAGGTAATGGCTCGGCCGCTGCAAGCGCGCCAGGAGCGTTTCGTGATTGCGCAACGAATGGCGGCCAACCTCGGCGGTTGCTTGTTGAATCGTGCTCACATTGGTGTCGATCGCGAGGAGCCGCAAGTGAGGAAAACTGTCCGCCCCCGCGAATTCGGTCGCCAGGCGCTGTCTCAGCTGCGTCAAGGATTCGACGCCAAGCTGTCCAATGCCGATGACGAGGGCGGGCTGCACGACGCCAAGCGACTCCGGCGCGACGGGCTGTTTGCTCGCGCGGCGCTGTGCGCCCTGAGGGGACGTCGGATGCGCCAAGTCCTCTGACGCTTCCCCGGTCTTCGGGGGCGTCGCGGCGTCGTTTAGCGCGCGCCGGGCTTGGTCCGCGCCGAGAAAAGCCGTCTCCACGCAGAAATTGGGTTCCGCCGGCTTGACGGGCGGGGCAACTCCACGCGCCCCTACCGTCTTGCTGACACTGGGAAACTGCTTCTCAGACGGCGGCGGCGGAGGGGGCGGCGGCGTGCCGATTCCTTGAGGGCTCCCCTCCAATAGAGAGGCACGCTTGAGGGCTTGAACTAGATCCGAACAGGTCGCGAAGCGGTCCTCGGGATTCCGCGCCAACGCTCGCGCCAATACCGGTCGATCGTTCACCGGTGAAGGAGTCAGATCATACGCATTCTGCAGGTGCTGCAGAATGAGCTGCTTCATCGACGTACCCGTGAAGGGCCGATGCCCCGTCAACATCTCCTGATAGACGATTGCCAGGCTGTACTGATCGCTCTGCCGGCTGAACTTGCCGTCGAACGTCTCCGGCGCGGCGTAAACTGGTGTGACGCCGCCGGTGATCGTCATCAGCTTCACGCCGCTCGTTGTGTCTTTCACCAGGCCGAAGTCGGCAACCTTGACGTGATTGTGCACCAGAAAGAGGTTCTGCGGCTTGATATCCAGGTGCTGCAACTGGTACTGCGAGTTCATCAGATCGAGCACTTCCGCCGCCTCGGCCATGTATCCGAGCAGCTCCTCACGCGGCAGCCCCGGCAGACCCTGTGAGCGGCACTCCTTGCAGCGATCGGCCAGCGTGCGATCGGCCAGCTCCATGACGATGACGAGGAAATTGTCGATGTTCTCGAAACGATCGAGCAAGAGGATAAAGGGATGACGTACCGTTTTGACGCGGAGGAGGGATTTCCATTCCTGGTCGGCACGGGAGCGATCGGGTTCCGAACCTCCCAGCGCGCAAGCATCCTGTGGGTTATCGTCGCGCTCCACGAACTTGATCGCTTTGAATAGACCGCCCGGCGCCTCGGCTTTCCAGACTTCACCGAACCCGCCGCTGCCCAGCTTTTCGATCAGCCGGTAGCCAGGGATCGGTTCGGCATCACGTTCAATTCGCAAAGCCATGGACCAGACCTTTGGCGAGAGGAGCCATCGTGTGTCGCCGAAGAAACAAGGGAGCCTACATGCACATCTTTCATGAGTAAGGTAGCTCGCAAGATCCCCAACTGCAAATCACCGTTAAGATTCGGCAACAAAATGGTTTGACAAGCATACACCGGGACGCTATTATCTATACAAATAAACACTATCATGGAATTGGCTCGGGAATTAGCGAGGTCCTGGCAATGGCAGAATCCAAGGTGTTCGCGCTGTCGATCAAGCAGCCTTGGGCCGCTCTCGTGGTGCATGGGCTCAAAAGCATCGAGATCCGCCGCTGGTCGACGGTACGACGCGGCAGGATTCTCATCCATGCGGCGCGCATTCCCGATAAACGCCCCGAGGCCTGGCAATATGTAAAGGGCGAGGTGACCGCGCTTGCGCAGCTGCGTGGCGGGATCATTGGCGCGGTCGAACTCACCGAATGCTTGTCGTATCAAAATCTCGGCGCCTTCAATGCGGATCAAGCCAAACATCGCAACGAAGCAAGTTGGTTCGAGCCACCGCGCATGTACGGTTTCACATTCGCTGAGCCGGAAGTGCTAACATTCCAAGCGTATCCCGGCTGGTTTCGCTTTTTTCCTATGCCCGCTTCCCTTGTAACGTCCAGAGTAATGACGATTGCCGCCCATGAATGATGCCGACGGCACAATTGGGCTCCTGGTCAGCGTGCGCAGCGTCGCGGAAGCCGAGGCGGCGCTCCAAGGGGGCGCCGCGCTGATCGACATCAAGGAACCGGCGCGTGGCTCGCTGGGGCGCGCCGACGACGCCGTCATTCGCGCGATTGCCTCGGCCGTCGGAACACGTCGCCCGGTCAGTGCGGCGCTTGGGGAGTGGGCCGCGGAGATACGTGATATTCCTGATGCCGATCTGGCCTACGTGAAATGGGGCCTGGCCGATTGTCGGAAAAGCGTGGCTTGGCGTCAGGCATTGGGCCGATTGATGGCGCGGCAGATGCGCCCCCAGGTCGTGCTCGCGGCATATGCGGATTGGCAATGCGCGCATGCGCCTTCAATCGACGAGGTCTTCGCACTGGCTGAGGAACAGCCGGGCAGTGTTCTGCTCGTGGACACATGCTGCAAAGATGCCAAGGGCCGCAACGGGAAACGGGCGACGCTGCTCGATTGGCTGCCAGTTCCGTGGGTGGAGGAATTATGCGCGCGCTGTCGGCGCGCCGGCATCAAGATCGCGCTTGCCGGGTCGCTCGGGTTTGCTGAGATTGCCGCCCTTCAAGACGCCCGGCCCAACTGGTTTGCCGTCCGCGGCGCCGTGTGCGCCGACGGCGATCGACGCGCGGGCGTCCAAGTCGACAAGGTGCGGCAACTTGTCGAAGCGTTGCGGACTAAGTATATTCACGTAGATTGACGATGCGCGCGCTCAAGGCCGGCGGCGCGTGCGCCATCGCTTGTGCGAAATAACCATCGACGATTTGTGCCTGCATCGCTTCCTGCCAATCGCATCCTTCCCACGATGCCGACTTGAGCAGGATCAACTTCCGTGCGCCGACCAACGCCGCCGCTCGAAGCGCGAGCGAATCGCTGGTGACGTTCCACGTGTGAGGCAGATGATCGGCATTTGCCTCATCGGCTTGAATGAGGGGAAGCGGATCGAGGACGAGGAGTCGCCCGTCAGAGCCTGAAGCGTTAGCGAAGGAGGCGGAGGAAGAGACGAGGCCGTCAAGCAACTCACACAGGAAGCTCGCATTCACGGACAGCGCCTGAATCGCCAGCCAGTGCGACGCCTCCTCGCCGAGATGATGCACGCGGTCGAACGCGCGAATCGCATCCGTTGTCGCGCCGCCGCCGGGGAAGATCCAAATCTGACCGGCGTCGAGCGTGGCGAAAAAACGGCTCAGCCGATCGCGCAGATCCGGCAGATCGAACAGGCTGCCGCCCACTTTAACGACCGTGCAATCGTTCATACGCGGTTCTTTTCCTGCGCTGCAAGCATGGCCACAGCGTAGGCGCACGCCGCATCGGAAAGATCCGGACCGAGAGAGTCCGCGAGGCACGACAACGGCGTCGTCACCCAGCGCGGCGAGCGTGCGCAGACATTCTTTCCCAGGATCGCGCCTGATCCGGAGAGCACGACGCGATCGACCTCGGGGCGCTGCGCCGTGGCGCGAGCAATGGCGCGTTCCACCGTCTCCCATTGCGTCCTGACTGCGTACTCGGCGAATGCGCGTGCTTCTTCCTTGGGAAACGTCTCAACGTCCGCGCAGCACATGCGCGCCAGCCGCGCGTGAGCAAACGCGCGCGTGGCGGGCCGGCCATCCGCAGTGTCGCAATCGTGCGTATTCTCGGCAACGAGTCTCAGGAACAGATAGGCATCCAGCATCGTCGCAAAGAACTCGGCGGCTACTTCCATGCCGAGCACCGCGCAAATCGGTGTGCGGCGCATCCCCGTGTAGACCAACTCGCCCGACGCCAGCCGGTCTGGATCCGTCAGGCCATGGGGTGCCGGTGTGCCGCGGTTGACGGCGACGATATCGGTAGTCGTCGAACCTGTGTCGATCAAGAGTACCGTTTCATTCGGAAACAGCAGGCCGACATAGCACGCCAGCGCGAGCCAGTTGGCGGCCGCGACGCGGTGAGGTTCGTCCATTGCTTCTTCAAGATCGAGGAACCGGCTGTGCGTCGTCCAAACCCGAATCGGGAGTCTCGGCGCGGCCGATCGGGCCGCGAGCAGGATCTTGCGGACGCCATCGCGTTTGCTGTCAAAGCAATCGCACAACTCGCCCGTCATGGTGACCGCGAGGCACTCATGAGCCGGCATGGCAGCGCACAGTTGCGCGAGTTCGGCGCCGAGACGCTCCGGGTGTTTCCACAGCGCAAACGGGATCGTTCGGGCGCTGTCGTTCGTGTGCGCCGCCTTGAGGTTGGCGCCGCCGATGTCGAGGCCCAGGATCACAGTTGACATGATGAATGTTCTACGCTTACGCGTCGAATTATCGAGACTCCGCAAACGCCACGGAGCAAGCGGAAAAAAATGATGGCTGCGCATACAATGGATCGCATGACGCGCTATCTCATCGGCATCGATCTCGGCACCACGAACAGCGCCCTGGCATATGTCGACCTGGCCAGCGGCAAGCCCGGCGCGATCGCGATTCATCCGTTTGCCATGCCGCAACTCATAGCACCCGCCGAGGTCACGCCGCAACCGCTTCTGCCGTCGTTTCTCTACTTGCCCGGATCGCATGATCTGCCCACCGGCGCGACCGCGTTGCCGTGGAATCCGCAATGCGATTACGCGGTCGGCGCGTTCGCACGCAATCACGGCGCGAAAGTACCGGGTCGGCTCATCACCTCGGCGAAGTCGTGGCTGTGTCACGCTGGTGTCGATCGCTCGGCCCCGCTCTTGCCCTGGAGCGCGCCGCCGGATGTGGCGCGCATCTCGCCGATCGAGGCTTCCATGCGCTATCTCAAGCACATGGTCGATGCCTGGAACCACACGATGGCCGTCAAGCACGCCGACTATCGTCTTGAGAAGCAGTCCGTCGTGTTGACCGTCCCCGCGTCGTTCGATGACGTGGCGCGCACGCTCACCGTCGAGGCGGCGAAGAAGGCTGGCATCGAGAATCTCACGCTGCTCGAAGAGCCGCAGGCCGCGTTCTATTGCTGGCTGGCGACGCACTCGCCGCAAGAAGCCGCTCAGCTCAAGCCGGGGGATCATTGTCTCGTCGTCGATGTCGGCGGCGGCACGACCGACTTCAGCCTGATCCAGGCGGGCGAACATCAGGGCGAATTGACGTTCCTGCGCCAGGCGGTGGGCGATCATCTCCTGCTGGGCGGCGACAACATGGATCTCGCCCTTGCCAAGTTCATCGAGACCAAGCTCCCCGCAGCGGGAAAGCTCGACGCCGCCCAATACGGCTCCCTCACCCAGGCGTGTCGCCAGGGTAAAGAAGCGCTACTGACGCCGACCCCGCCGGACAAGCACCCGATTTCGGTGATGGGACGCGGCCGCGCGGTCATCGGCGGTTCGCTGCACACGACGCTGACGCCCGACGAGGTTCGCCGTATCATCCTCGACGGCTTCTTCCCCAACGTATCGAGAGATGCCGAGCCGACGCGCGGCGCACGCGCGGGACTGCACGAAATGGGGTTGCCTTACGTCAACGATCCGGCGATCACGCGGCATCTGGCCAGCTTCCTCAAGCGACACCTGGCCGCGACCGGCACGATGATCGCGCCGAACGCGATCCTCTTCAACGGCGGCGTCTTCACCGCGCAAGCACTGCGCGACCGCATCGTCGCCGTGTTGCACCAGTGGTACGATCGTCTTCCTTCCAACGGCGGCGAAGGCGCCTGGCAACCGCTCGTGTTGACGAACCCGTCGCTCGATCTCGCCGTCGCCTGGGGCGCCGCCTACTTCGCCTGGCTCAAACACTCCGGCGGACGACGCATCGGCGGCGGCATCGCGCGGTCGTACTACGTCGGCATTGACACGAAAAAGCAGGATGACAAAGCGTCCGTCTTGTGCGTCGTACCGCAGCATCTCGAAGAAGGGCGCGAGATCGCTCTAGGGGAGCCGGAGCTGGAGTTGTCGCTCGGACAGCCCGTAATGTTCCCGCTTTACTCCTCGACGGTGCGCGCGTCGGACAAGGCTGGCGATCTGCTTGACGTGGCGCCGACGCAGTTGCGCCAGATGCCGCCGTTGCACACGGTTCTACGCGGCGGCAAGCGGGCCGGCGCCAAGAGCGTTCCAGTCACCCTTGCGGCGCGCTGCACCGAGATCGGCACGCTTGAGCTTTTTTGCGTCGCCAAGGAAGGCAACAATCGCTGGCGGCTTGAATTCAATGTGCGTGACATCGTCCGCGACGAGGACGAACCGAGCCGCGAGCAGGCCGTCACCGACGTTTGGCCTGAGGAACTCGTGCAATCGGCCGCGACGCTGATTCGGGCGACATACGCGCATCCGTTAGCCGGACGCGCAATCGACGGACAACCCCATCCGTCGCTTGCGCGTCCGGCTAACATACCGACAGAAGATCCGAAGCAGTTGACCAAAGCACTCGAGGCCGCCCTCGACGCGGGGCGCGACAAATGGCCGACCGGGTTGTGCCGACGCCTGTGGGACTTCCTCGCCGAGGTTGCCGATCAACGCCGGTTGTCGCCCGCGCATCTGTCGCGCTGGTTCAATCTCGTCGGCTTCAGTCTGCGGCCCGGCTTCGGCGATGCGATGGACAAGTACCGTGTCGAGCAACTCTGGAAGCTGCTGCACGCCGCAAGCCCAGGGACGGCTGTCTCAGGGCATTCCCTGGGCGGCGCCGACTTCTGGATCATGATCCGCCGCATCGCCGGCGGCCTCAGCCCCGTTTTGCAAAGCGCCCTCTTCAATCGCTTGCGCCCCGTGCTGCTGCCCGGCAAGAGCAAGGCGTCGAAACCGCCGGCGAACGAATACACCGAGATGTGGCGTGCGGCCGGCAGTCTCGAACGGCTCGATCTCAAGGTCAAGGACCAGCTGGGCGAGGCGGCGCTCAAGCTGTGCCGTCGCAGCCCCGCGCCGCCCTATGCGTTTTTCGCCTTGACGCGCCTGGGCGCCCGCGTGCTCCTGTACGGCCCGCTCAACGCGGTGCTGCATCCGCAAGTCGTGCAGCGCTGGCTCGAATCACTCGCCTCGTTCGAGCCGGGACAAGAAAATGAGCGTCTCGCCTGGGCCTTCTGTCTGGCGCAACTCGCCCGTAAGAGCGGTCAGCGCGCCATCGACATCGACGACACCCAGCGCGAGAAAGTGCTTGCTATTCTCAAGGCGCAAAGTGTGCCAAGCCATTGGGCGCGCATGGTAGAGGAGAAAGTCGAGCTGGAAGCCGACGAGCAAAGCCAAATGTTCGGCGAAGGGCTGCCGATCGGCTTACGCCTGGTCAAGACCGACGATTAACGCCGCGTGCGGCTCAGCGATCGCGCGGCGCCGCGCGAACACTAGACGGAGACAACGTCCGCGCTCGCCAGGCGTTCGCGGATCGGCGGGTGATCGTAGAAGAAAAAGGCAATCATGGGATGCGGATCAGGGTCCGACTTGTTCATTTTGGCCAGCTTGATGAACGCCGAGCGATACGCCGCCGTGTTCTTCGTCTGCTCGAGGGCGTAGCGATCCGCTTGCCGCTCGTGGCAGCGACTGAGCGCGTTTTGCAGAGGCACCCAGACGAGGGCGACGATCGTGAGAAAGAAAAACAAGAGTGGCAGCGCGGCCGGGTCGTCAAAGTCGGCGTAACCGAGGCGCGGAGCGCAAACCGTCAACAGTTCATGCGTCAGCGCGAAGCCTAGAAGCGTGAAAATGATACGGATCGCGATTGACTTCGGCATATGGTGATGCACGTGATGGCCGACCTCGTGTGCGAAGACGACCTCGATCTCCTCCGGCGTGAATTGTTGCAACAGCGTATCGCCCAAGAGAACGCGCCGCGTATTGCCCAGCCCGGCGAGCGCGGCGTTCGCCTTCTTCGTCTCCTGGCTCAGATGCAGCTCGTAAACGCCTTCGATGGCGAGCGTGGTCCCGTGCGTCAGCTTCTTGAAGCGCTCAAGCAAGCTTGCGTCTTCGAGCCGTGTTACTTTGTAAAAAATCGGCAGAATGAGGACAGGCAACAGTCGGCCCAAAATGAGCGTCACGCCCAGCCAGCCTGCGGTTGCCCAGAGCCACCACCAGGCGCCCGTCAGCCACACGACGGCATACAACCCGCACACGAGCGTGAGTCCGAGCACGCCGCCGATGAGATAGCCCTTGACGCGCTTCCACAGCCAACCGGAGAGCGTCTGATTGCTAAGTTGATAACGATGTTCGAGCACGAAACCGGAGTAATACGCGAGCGGAAACGTGAGCACTTCGAGCGAGACGCCGAAAACCGCGGCGGCCGCGAGAAGCCGTAGCCAGCGCTGCGGGCCGAGCCAGTCGGCGCAGTGTGGGCCGAGAAAGAAGCCGAGGACTACCATCCAGATGAGGCTGAGGGTAGCGTTTGCAAGCGCGGCCGTGATTTTCTGTCGTTGGTATCGTTTCACTTCGGGCGAGGCGGGTTTGAGTTCAGCGTCTGCGGTCATGATATTGCCCAGTGCGCGAATCGTTTGATAATGAACTATTGTGTTCCCTTCTCCCCCTGAAGTATAGGGGAGAGTGACCCGGAATATTTGTTATGGGCTATGCAAGTCTGCACGCCTGTGTAAGCGATCTCGAACGCACAGGACAACTCGTGCGCATCGAGGACGAGATCGATCCCTTTCTCGAGGCCGCCGAGATTCAACGGCGCGTCTATCAAGCCCAAGGCCCGGCGATTTATTTCGCGCGCGTCAAGGGCTGCCGGTTTCCGATGGTGTCCAACCTGTTCGGCACACTCGAACGCACGCGTTTTCTCTTTCGCGATATGCTGAGCGCGGTGCGGCATCTGGTCGAGCTGAAAATCGATCCGGCCAATTTCTTCAAAGACCCGTGGCGCTATCGCGATGTGCCGCGCGCGCTGTGGTTTCTGCGGCCGAAGTTCGTATCGTCAGGACCAATTCTCGACGCCACGTGCGCCATCCGTGATTTACCGCAGCTCGTGTCGTGGCCGCGCGACGGCGGCGCGTTCATCACGCTGCCGCAGGTTTACACGGAGGACGTCGAACGCCCCGGTTGGCGGCGCTCAAACCTCGGCATGTACCGCGTGCAGCTCTCCGGAAACGAATATCAACTCGATCGGCAGGTCGGCCTGCACTACCAAATCCATCGCGGCATCGGCGTCCACCACGCGGCGGCGCTTCGCAAGGGTGTGCCGTTTCGCGTCAGCATCTGGGTCGGCGGTCCGCCTGCGCTGTCGCTGTCCGCAGTCATGCCGCTGCCGGAAGGTCTGCCAGAGCTGGCGTTCGCGGGCGCCCTGGGCGGCCGGCGCGTGCGGTTGATTTCTCTCCCCGCGCCGCCGTTAGCCGGCAGCGCAAGCGAC
>SYHD01000297.1 GCA_005799265.1 Planctomycetia bacterium
AGATCATCCCGTGGAACTTTCCGCTGCTGATGCAAGCGTGGAAGTGGGGCCCGGCTCTCGCGACCGGCTGCACCATCGTGCTCAAACCCGCGGAGCAAACGCCGCTCACCGCGCTGCGCGTCGCCGCGCTGGCACAGGAAGCTGGCATCCCCGACGGCGTGCTTAACGTCGTGCCTGGCTACGGGCCGACTGCGGGCGCTGCCCTCACAGCACATATGGAGGTGGACAAGGTCGCGTTCACGGGCGAATACACGACAGGCCAGATCATCATGGAAGCAGCGGCCAAGAGCAATCTCAAGCGGGTGACGCTGGAGCTGGGCGGCAAGAGTCCGAACGTCGTCTTCGCCGACGCGGATCTCGACGCCGCGGTCGAAGGCGCGTACTTCGGTCTGTTCTTCAATCAGGGCCAATGCTGCTGCGCGGGGAGTCGCTTGTTCGTCGAGGACAAGGTCCACGATCAGTTCGTCGAGAAGATGCTGAAGAAGGCCCGATCGCGCAAGGTCGGCGATCCCTTCGCGGCCGACACCGAGCAAGGCCCGCAAGTCTCGCAGGAGCAGTTCGACCGCGTCATGGGCTTCATCGACGCCGGCAGAAAGGAAGGCGCCAAGTTGTTGTGCGGCGGCAATCGCGTCGGCTCGAAAGGCTACTTCATCGAGGCAACAGTCTTCGACGACGTCAAGGACGACATGAAGATCGCCAGGGACGAGATCTTCGGCCCCGTCATGAACATCCTCCGCTTCAAGGACATCGAGGAAGTGACGCGCCGCGGCAATCAGACGAACTTCGGCCTCGCCGCCGCCGTGTGGACGCGCGACATCACCAAGGCGCATCGCCTCGCGAACAGCCTGCGCGCCGGCACGGTGTGGATCAACTGCTACGACGTCTTCGATGCCGCCGCTCCGTTCGGCGGCTTCAAGATGAGCGGTATCGGCCGTGAGCTGGGCGAGTATGCGTTGACGAACTACACGGAGGTCAAAACCGTCTACGTCAATCTCGGTTGAAGCGCGATTCGCCCCTCTCCTCCTTGCGGGAGAGGGGCAAGGATGGACGCCACGGAGCTTGTTCATGAATGCAATGAGCGTTGCCGGCCGACGCGGGGAAATCAACTGGGGCAAGGCGGGAAGGCAATATGACACGTTCGTCGTGAGTTTCGGCATCATGGTGCCGTTCATGCTGGGCGACTGCGTGCACATCTGGGATATTCCGACCACGACGGTGTCCGGCGGCTGCAAAGCGATTCGCTTGCGGCCCGATCCGCGCATGAAATGGCGGATCCTCTTGGGGGATTGGGCGGTGATGAGCAGTATCGGTCTGGTCATCGGCGCTCCCTTTGCTTGCGGCGGCGTACACTGGGGCCTCGGAGTCGCACTTTCGGTCCCGGCCTTGCCGTTACTGGCCGTCGGGATATACCTCATGTGGCAAAATCCACGGGATCGGACGATTCGCCTCGTTCTGGGCCGCCACGCCTGGGGTTCGAGCGATCCCGCCCATTGGGGCAAGAGCATTCGCAAGGACATTGTCGATCCAAAGGCTGCTCTTGGCGTGAAGTCGTTTGCGGCTCTGGCAAAAAAGGCAATGGCCAAGGAGGACTGGTGCACGGCGATGTGGGCGGCGCGCCTCTGCGTGGCCGCCGAAAACGCGGACCTCGGCGAGGAGCTGACCGACACCATTCTTGCCGAGGCGGATGTGCAAGATCGCCTGGCCGCGGTACGGCGCGATCCACAGCAGCACAAGCGCGAGTTCGGCAAGGCGCCGCCGCTTCAGCAGTGGCTCCGCTGCGACCCGGAGCTTCACATTCTGGAAATCGATTGACGCGCACGTGCACTTCGGCGTTGTCCATCCTTCGCTAACGGGCAAGCGCAGCGAATTGCCAACGCAATTCGCATCATCGTTGTGCAAGGGCCATCGTGGACTTCACGCCCCGCCCGAGATCTACGGTTGAAATTGCAATTACCGCTTGGCAATCGCCTTGAAATCTGCTCTAATTAGCTAAGACCAAGGGGGGATCAATCTCATGCCTGCCAATCGTTTGTGCAACGGCGTTAATCGCCGCGACTTCATTCACCTCGGCGTTGCCGGCGCCTTCGGGCTCGGACTTAATCTGCCGTCGCTATTGCAGGCGCAGGAACGCGCCCGCGCCCGCGGCCAGGAGACGCGCGATGTGTCGGTCATCTACCTGTTTCTCCACGGTGGCTTGAGCACCATCGACTCATTCGACATGAAGCCGGACGCACCCGCCGAGTTTCGCGGCGAATTCAATCAGATACCGACCAATGTCAACGGCATTCAGGTCTGCGAACACATTCCTCGGCTCGCTCGGCAGCAGGACAAGTTTTCGCTGATCCGCTCGTTTCGACATCACAACTCCGATCACGGGGCGGCCGATCACTTCATGCTCACCGGCTACTTTCCGGGGGCGGGCTTCAACCCCAGCGTATCGCCGAACAACCAGCGGCCCGCGTTCGGCTCGGTCATTGCCCGCAAGCTCGGCCCGCGCGGCGGCGTGCCTCCTTATGTCTGCTTGCCGCGCATGCATCCAAGCACCGGACCGGCATATCTCGGCACAACCGCGTCGCCGTTCGTGATCGACGCTGACCCGAACGCGCCGAATTTCTCCGTCCCCGATATCGTTCCGCCGCCGGCCCTGGCGACCAGTCGGCTCGAAAATCGCCGTGAGCTGCTGAGGCAACTCGACCGCTATCAAGATTCAGCCGAGCGCAGCGCCAATCAACATGCACGTGCCGTCAGTGATTTTCAGCGTGAGGCGTTCAACTTGATGGTCTCGCCCGACGCTCGCCGCGCCTTCGATTTGCAATCGGAGCCGGCGCGCCTGCGCGATGAGTATGGCCGCCATACGCTCGGGCAATCGTGCCTGATGGCGCGGCGGTTGGTCGAAGCAGGCGTACGCTGCGTGACGATTGACCACTCCAACTGGGACACCCACGACAACAACTTCCTGACGCTCCGTCGCGAACTGCTCCCCGCGCTCGACAGCGGCCTGTCGACGCTGTTCCGCGATCTTTCCGAGCGTGGCATGCTCGATCGCACCTTGGTAGTTGTGACGGGCGAGTTCGGCCGCACGCCGCGTATCAATCGCAACGCCGGTCGCGATCACTGGGGCCCCGCGTTCACCGTGGCCTTGGGCGGCGGCGGCATCCAGGGCGGCCGCGCGATCGGCGCGAGTGATGCCCGCGCCGAACGGCCGACACGCGACCCGCACGGCCCTGAGAATCTCGCGGCGACGATCTATCACCTCATGGGTATTGACATCAGCGAGGAGTTTCACACCGCGGAAGGCCGGCCGGTGCCCATTGTCAGCAACGGGCGCGTGATGCGCGAGTTGCTATGAGCTAAGCACGAGCAAGGCGAGCGGCAGGAGATCATCTCAGCACCGCAGGCCCCACGTTTCGCGTGTGGAACACATCCGCGCGCGGAGAGATTGTGATGTAGTCGTGGGGCAGGTCGCTGGCCTGTCGAGTTCCCCCCCCAAAAAAAAATGGTTGGCAGCCCGCCCCACGGCAAGAAATCACATCCTCGGAGCGTGCGGACGACGGTGAAGAAATGTAGTCCGCGAGGCGATTTCATTGGCGTTTCTCGGTCTTCATTTGCTAAACTGATGTTTTCCGATCCCTTCGTCCCTCCCGCCAGGATTCCTCATGCGTACTTCCGCTATTGCCTTTGCGTTGCTGTTCCCGATCACCGCGTTCGCCAATCCGCCGGTCGCATCGTACATCTTTCCCGCGGGCGGTCAGCGCGGCACGAAAATCAATGTGCGCGTGGGCGGACTGTTCTTGTACCAAAAGTGTGGCTTCGAGATGCTTGGCCAGGGCATCACCGCGCCCTCTCAGCTGACGCGCACGAAGACAACGTGGTTCGAGGGACCGCTCTTGCCGTTGCCCGATTCGCAACGCCAAGAAGATTATCCCAAGGACATGGCCGGCCAGATCGCTATTGCCGCCGACGCTCCACTTGGGGCACGCTACTGGCGGCTGTGGACGTCGCAAGGAGCGGCGGGCTCGATGCGCTTCATCGTCGGCGACTTGCCGGAGATCGTCGAGGACGAGATCGACGGCGATCCGCTGGCCGTGCCGGTGACGCTGCCGGTGACGATCAATGGCCGAATCTTCCCGCGCGAGGACATCGACGTCTATTCGTTTAGCGCTCGCAAGAACCAGTCGGTACGTTTTGAAGTACAGGCGACACGTCTGGGCTCGCCGCTTGACGCCCGTCTCGAAGTGCGCGATGCTCAAGGCCGGCGCATTGCCGAAGCGGACGCCCCCATCGGCGGCGATCCGGTCATCCGCTTCACAGCCCCGGCCGACGGGGAGTATCAAGTGCGCATCCAGGACGCTGTCAACCTGGGCGGTCAGGCGTACGTCTATCGCATGACGATCACCTCGGACGCACACGTCGAACGGGTATTCCCTCTGGGCGGGAAGCGTGGCAGTACGGTCGAGTTCGATCTCGCCGGCCAGGCCGTCCCCGCCAAGATGCGTGTCGTCATTCCGAAGGACGCCCCCGCCGATTACCCGCATTCGTTTAGCGCTCGCGCTGAACGGTCGAACGCCATCGTTTTAGACGTGGACGATCATCCCGAATTCATCGCGCCGACCGATCTCGCCAAGACCATCTCCCTGCCGGCCATCCTCAACGGCCGCATCGACAAGCCGGGCCAGATCGATGAATGGAAATTGCAATGCGAGAAAGGGGGCGCGATCGAATTTGAGCTGCGCGCCGCCATGCTCGGCTCGAAGCTCGACGGCGTCATTACCATATGCGACAAGGACGACAAGACACTCGCCAGTTCCGCTGCGACCGCCGCCGATCCGAGCCTGCGTTTCACGACGCTGGCCGCCGGCGAATATCGCATCAAGGTGAGCGATCGCTTTCGCACGCGCGGCGGCCCGGAGTTTGCGTATCGCCTGCGCATCGCACCGCCGCCAGGGCCAGATTTCCGCATGACCTTCGCCGCCGACCCGCGGCAGCCAACCCCCGCGGACGCCGTGTCGTTACCGCGCAAGGGATCGGCGAAATTGAAGATCAACGTCGAACGCATCGGCGGGTTCAAGGAGCCGATCACTCTGGAGGTTCGGGGCCTGCCAGCGCACGTGACGGCGTCGCCGAACGTTATCGCCGCCAATCAAGCGTCGGTTGATCTCACGTTCAAGGCCGACGAGCAGGCGAAGATCGACGTGTCGCGCCTGACGATCGTCGGAAAAACCAAGGACATCGAGCGAACGGCGCTGCTGCACACGGGCCGGGGCGCGACGGGGCAGACGAGCGTCCTGCTCGCGGTGGCGCTGCCGACGCCTTTCGTCATCAAGGGCGAATACGACATGGGCTTCGCGGCGCGCGGCGGCATCCACAAACGCACCTACAAGATCGAGCGCAACGGCTACGACGGGCCGCTTGAAATCAGTCTCGCGGACCGGCAGGCCCGGCATCTGCAAGGCGTCGAGGGGCCGACCATTGTCGTTCCCGCGGGAGCAAATGAATTCACCTATGCCGCCTATCTGCCGCCTTGGATGGAGACGGGCCGTACGTGCCGGGTGTGCGTGCAAGGCGTCGGCGTCATCAAGGAACCGGACGGGTCGGAGCACCGTGTGTCGTTCAGCTCGGTCAATCAGAATGAGCAGCTCGTCGCCGTCGTCGGGCCGGGCATGCTTGCGCTGGAGGCGGAGCGGACCTCGTATCGCGCGGAGTCGGGCAAGCAGTTTACGGTCGCGGTCAAGATCCAACGCGGCCAGGGGGTCGAAGGCCCGGTCGAGCTGGAATTGATCGTGCCGAGCCATCAGCGCGGGTTGACGTTCGCGAAAACGACGATTGGCGCAAAAGATGAGCGCGGTCAGTTGACAGTGACGTGCGCCGACAAGCTCGGCGGACCGTTCAACATGCCGATCATCCTGCGCGCGACGCTGACGCGCGCGGGCGAGCCGATCGTCGCGGAGGTGAAGCTGGACGTGCAACCGTGATCGCCGTGGCATACGATGCCAATCATGTGACTCTTCATTTCACCCGATTGGAATCGTATGCCACAAAAAAGAGTGTTTCTAATGCGTGGGTTTCCAGCCATTCTGATGTTTGTCGTCGTGGGCCAAGCCGCCGCGCAAACGTCGGCCAAGATCGACTTCCGTCGCGATGTCGTGCCGATCCTGGAAGCGCGTTGTTTCGAGTGTCATCGCGGCAACGAGGCGATCGCGAGCTATCGGCTCGATCTACGCGCGGAACTCCTCGGTGAGACAACGGGCAAGCCGCTCATCAAGATCGGCGATGCTGCGAACAGCCGACTCATTCTCGCGGTGCAAGGCAAGATCCCGAACAAGCTCATGCCGCGCAAGGGGCCGCGCCTGACCCAACGAGAGATAGACGTATTGCAAGCGTGGATCGATCAAGGGCTGGCGTGGGACGATACGCTGTTTCCGTCGATTGTAAAGTCGGATCACTGGGCGTTCCAGCCGATCAAGACGCCGGCCATTCCCAAGATCAAAAACGCCGCGTGGGTTGCAACGCCGGTCGATGCGTTCATCGCGAAGGCGCATGAGGAGAAGGGTCTAACGCCAGCGCCGGTCGCCGACGCGCGGACGCTGATGCGGCGGTTGGCGCTGGATTTGACTGGGTTACCGCCGGGGGAAGGTCCCGAGGAATCGCTGCGATCATCCTGGGGCTTGACGGTTGAACATTATCTGAAGAGTCCACATTATGGCGAACGCTGGGGTCGGCACTGGCTCGATGTCGCGCGCTTTGCGGAATCCGAAGGGTACGAGAGCAACCACCTTCGCCTGCACGCTTGGCGTTATCGCGATTGGGTGGTCAACGCCTTCAATCGCGACTTGCCGTTCAAGGACTTCGTGCGCCAGCAACTCGCTGGCGATGAGATCACTCCCTACGCCGACGAACATCTAATCGCGACCGGCTTCCTCGCCGCGGCGCGTTTGTCGAGCAACGAGGAGGACCGACTGCGGCAGCGCAATGACATCCACGTCGATATCGTCAATACGACCGCGAGCGCATTCTTGGGGCTGACGATGCAATGCGCTCAGTGCCACAATCACAAGTTCGATCCCATCACCGCGCGCGACTACTATCGCCTCATGGGCTTCTTCGTGAAGGGCCAGCTTGGCAATTTCGCCTTGCGCGATCCGAAGCTGTGGGCCGAGTACAACGCGAAAAAGCCGAAGGGTTTTGACGAAGCGTTGCAAGAGCGCGACTCTCTTTACTCCTTGGCCCAAGAGCGCAAATACGTAGAAGTACGCAAGGGTCTTTCACCTACACAGCAGGAAGCGTTGGCGTTGCCGCGCGAGGATCGCACGCCGGCGCAGGACAAGCTCGCGCGCGAAACCGATCTGCTCTTTCAGTTCACGGCCGGGCAGTTTGAACGCATGTTGATGCCAGACGAGAAGAAGCGTTACGACGCGGCGAAGAAGACGGTCGCGGAGCTGGAAAAGACGATGCGGGAGAAGCCGCAGTCGTTTGGCTACTATTCGCCCGCGACAAGTCCGCACACGATCGACGTGCTGCCGATGAAGGGGTTCTATCCGTTACCGTTTGTGCCGACGGAGTTGAGGCAAGCGAAGGCGTTCCTGTATGAAGCCGGTGATGCACACAAGCCGGCCTTTGCGGTGGACGCCGGTTGGCCCGCCTTTCTCCCCTCTCCCTCTGGGAGAGGGGCGGGGGGTGAGGGCACGCGCCGCGCGTTGGCCGCCTGGTTGACCAGCGAGCAGCAACCGCTGACGACACGCGTCTATGTCAACCGCATCTGGCAGCAACACTTCGGCCGCGGCCTGGTGGCGACGGCAAACGACTTCGGCGTCAAGGGGGCGAGGCCGACGCATCCGGAGTTGCTCGATTGGCTGGCGTCGGAGTTGTTGCGCACGGGTAGTACCAAACACGTACATCGGTTGATCGTGCTATCTAACACTTACCGCCAAGCGTCAACGGGCGATCCCGCAAGCGCTAAACGGGATGCGGATAATCATTATCTTTGGCGCTGGACGCCGCGCCGGCTGGAGGCGGAGGCGATTCGCGATTCCTGGCTCGCGGTTTCCGGCGAACTCGACCGCAATCTGGGCGGACCAAGCATGAGCGACGACAAGGGTGATCGCCGAGCTCTTTACTTGTTGCAAAAGCGCGATGTTCCGCCGTATCAGCAAGGATTGTTCGACGGGCCGATTGCCATGACCGAGAGTTGCGCGAAACGGCAAACGACGATGGTGGCGCTGCAGCCGTTGTATTTGCTCAACAGCAGCTTCAGCGTCGAGCGTGCCAAGGCGCTGGCGGCGCGTGTGTCGAAGTCGGCGGGTGCGGATCGCGACAAGCAGATTGCCGCGACGTATCGGCTCGCATTGGGGAGAGCGCCCGAGGCTGACGAGCTTGCGCTGGGCCGGCGGTTTCTTGGACGCTCGGGATCGCTGGCGGCGTATTGTCAGGCGATCATGAATCTGAACGAATTCGTGTACATCGAGTGATTGCGGGCTCACCAGCCGCGGGCGCAAGCCAGCGGATTTGATAAGCACCTACGAGTGACGACATGATCTATTCACGCCGCGAAATGCTAGCCCACGCCGGCTGCGGATTCGGCTTGCTCGCGCTGACCGATCTGTTGGCCGCCGACGAAGAACGTCCGTCGTTGCGATTGCGCGAAGGGGCCAAGGCCAAGAGCGTGATCTTCCTCTTCATGGGAGGCGGACCGAGTCAAGTTGATACGTTCGACCCGAAGCCGCTCCTGACGCGTCTCAACGGCGGCGTAGTGCCGCCGAGCATCGCCCAGGGTATTCCACGCATCGCCCGCGCGCCGCTTAACAATCTCTTTGCGTCGCCTTATCGGTTCACGCGGCACGGTCAGAGCGGCATTTCCGTATCAGAGATTTTTCCTAACATCGGCCAGTGCATCGACGACATCTGCGTCTTGCGCAGTTGCCGACACGACAGTCCCATTCACGCCCCCGCAGAATATCTGGCGACGACCGGCACGCAGATCGGCGATCGCCCGAGCATCGGCGCGTGGATTCACTATGGCCTGGGCAGCGAAAATCAAAATCTGCCCGGCTTTATCGTTATGAAGGCGGGCGAGACGGGCCGGCCGGTTGCATGGCAATCAGGCTTCCTCCCGGCCCGGCATCAAGGAACCATGGTCGAACCGACCGGCATCCCCAACGTCGTTTTGCCCGCGGGGACGACGCCGGCCGAGCGTGAAGCCCAGCTCGAATTGATCGACCAACTCAATCGCCGGCATCTCGAGCGCAACCCCGGCAATAGTGAGCTTGAAGCACGCATCCGCTCCTATGAGCTTGCGTTTCGCATGCAGACTGCCGCTCCGGAGACGTTCGATCTGACGCGCGAATCGCTGGAAACCAAGGCGCTCTACGGGCTGGGCGAAACCGATACGAACGAATTCGGCACGATGTGTTTGCTCGCACGCCGTTTCGTCGAGCGCGGCGTCCGCTTCATTCAACTTCGCTCCGGCGGCTGGGACGCGCACGGCGATCTGATCGCCAATCACTCGCCGCAAGCGAAGAAGACGGACAAATCGATCGCGGGCCTTCTAATCGATCTCAAACGGCGCGGCTTGCTGGAGCAAACGCTGATCGTCTGGGGCGGCGAGTTCGGCCGCACGCCCGCCGCCGAGAATCGCGCCGCCAATCCGGGCCGCAATCATTCGCCATCGGGCTATTCGATGTGGCTCGCCGGCGGCGGCGTCCAAGGCGGCCAAACGATCGGCGCCACCGATCCCGTTGGCTACGCAGCGATCGAACGGCCGATCCATCCCAACGATCTGCACGCGACCATCCTGCACGCGCTCGGCGTCAACCAACATCGGCTCACCTATCGGCACAGCAATCGCAATGAGATGGCGACTGTCAATGGCGGCGAAGTGATCGGGGAAGTGTTTGCGTAATAGAATTAGCGCGCCGAACGAGGCAACTATGCTCTTCCTTTACGGCGTCTTTGTGGCGATGCTGGTTGGCCTGTTCTGGCTCGGTGTCTCGCTCTCGGTCCAACTCGATGGATGGAAACGCGGGACGGCCTTTTGCGCGACCGTCGGCGGGTTGATCGTCCTCTCGATTTCCAGCTTTTTTGATCCTATTGTTGAAGTCTGCATGACCATGTGGATGAGACCCTAGCAACCATCCTTGAGGGATACCATGCGTCAAATCATGTTTCTTGTGGTTCTGGTCACGCCGGCCCATGTTGGCGGAATCCTCGCGCAGGACAAGAATCCCGGCAACCCGCTCACCGATCAACTTCCCAACACCTGGGTCAAACGCAGCCCGCTCAAGGACGCGCCGCTCTCGCCCATGCTCGGCTACGAAGGCTCCTTTGGCTACGACCCGAAGGCGAAGCTCGTCATCCGCTGGGCCGGCCACAACCAGGGCGGCGGCGGCGAGCAAAACTCCGAAACGTGGACCTTCGATCCGCTGTCGGCGAGGTGGACGCTCAAGGAGCCGAACACGTCGCCGCCGGGCGCTTGCTGCAACGCGCAGAACGTCTTCGATCCGGTCAGTGGGCGATTCCTGCGCTTCCCCGCGTTCTCCGGCAGCCACGGCTGGCACTGGTTTCGCGAGAACTATCTGAACAACTCGTCGATCTGGACGTACGATCTGCCGACCAACACCTGGCGCGACATGCGTCCCATGCCGGCGCTCCATCCGCGGCCTTTGCGCTGTGCGTCGTGGGATTCGGATCATCAGGTCGTCGTCATCTTCGGCGGTGAAGGCTCCAATGACGGCACTATCGTCTATGATCCTTTCGACAATTCCTGGAAACGCATGAATCCCAAGATGGAACCGAAGCCGCGTTCGGCGGGGACGATGGCCTATCACCAAAGGCTGAAGAGGCATGTCCTGTTCGGCTCGCAGTTCTCGGACGATCCGCACACGTGGGCTTACGATCTCGTCAAGAACGAGTGGACGGATCTCAAGCCCGCCGTGCAGCCGCCCACCGACAAGAATGACGCGGTGCTGGCCTATGACGAGATCAACAACGTGATCGTCGCCTCGATCCGCGTTTTCGGCCAAACCAACACCGCGGAAGAATGGCACTATCAGACGTGGGTCTACGAGCACGTCAAGAACACATGGCGGCGGATGAAGCCGAACGTCGAGCCTCCGGGCGGCGGACAGCGGCGCCGCATCATGGCCGCGATTCCCGATCAAAACGTCATCCTGATGGAGAACTACGTCAATCCGCCGCAAAAAGTTCCCGGCGTCGAGCGCGAACAGCAGATTTGGACGTATCGCTATGACACCCTGAAGAATCAGCCGGCTCCATTGGCGGTGAGCGTCAAAGCGCGTACGCAGCCGCGCCTCGTCGAGAACGTTATCGCCTCGGTCCATTCGACGACGAAGGTCACACTCGCCTGGCCCGCGTCGAAAGAGCCGGACGTTGTCGGCTATCACGTCGAGCGCGCTCCGGTCGAGGTGTTCAGCGAGGACCAGATTGTCCGCCTGCGCACCGATACAAAGCCGCTCACTC
The DNA here is from genome assembly GCA_005799265.1 of Planctomycetia bacterium. Taxonomy (GTDB): domain Bacteria; phylum Planctomycetota; class Planctomycetia; order Gemmatales; family Gemmataceae; genus SIAQ01. The sequence goes on from SYHD01000297.1 coordinate 11,473, forward strand.
AGCCTTCGGTCGGCGCCATCAAGGCGATCGGCAAGTTCGAAAAACTTACGAAGAAGCCGATCAAGGACACGGCTTACACAGACATCGACATCGATCTCGCCAAGTCAATAAGCGTGAAGGATGAGGCCTATCACCATCGTTTTGCCGCCAGCCAAATTTTTGAGGACGGCAAGCGCTATCGTTACGCGGTCTACGCTTATCGCATCCGCGCGGTTAACAAGCTTGGCGTCGAGTCTGGCGGCGGGCCCTACGCGTTGACGATCCCGTCGGCGCCGCAGCAGGTCTTCTCCAAGGAGAACGGCGTCGAGTGCCAGCTCAAGTGGCAGAAGAATCCGGAGCAGGGTATCGCGGGCTACCGTATCTATCGCATGGAGTCGCCGCGCATCAATGGGGCAGGGCAACCCGTCACGCGCGTGGCGAAGGAACTGGTGCGCGGCGAGCGCTATTCCGACGAGAACGTCAACACGGACACGCGCCGCTACTGGATCATCGCCGTTGACGCACTGGGGCAAGAAGGCTATCCCTCGGCGCCAGCGTGGTTCGAGCGGCAGTACAAGAAACACTATCAGCAGTTCACGGGCGAATGGCACCAGTGACCGCGATGCCGAGTGATTGCATGGACATTCTCGTCAACGAAGACGATCTGGTCATCCGCAATGTCGTGCACAAAGGACTGATCGAGACGGGATACCAATGCCACTCGATCAAGTACGGATTCACCGGATTCGGCCAGGGCAGCACGATTACGATTCGCCTACCCATGATGGACGACCGGTCCGCGATTACCCCGGCGGGCGAAAAGCAAATCTTATGGGTGTGATGAAAGGCAGTAGACGGCGCGCGGCCACGGTGAGGCCCCGAGGCTGCGGGGACGGGAACTTGCGATTGACAAAACAGGGTCGATTCCTATTCTTAACGCAGCGGGGTGTAGCTCAGCTTGGCTTAGAGCGCTTGGTTC
>SYHD01000298.1 GCA_005799265.1 Planctomycetia bacterium
GCCATCGCCAGCGGGTTGCCCGACAACGTGCCAGCCTGGAAGACGGGTCCGGCGGGCATGATCTTTTTCATGATGTCGGCTCGCCCGCCGTAGGCGCCGACGGGAAGTCCGCCACCGACGATCTTGCCAAGCACGGTCAAGTCAGGTTTGACGTTCTGCAACTGCTGCGCGCCTCCGAGCGCTAAACGGACTCCCGTCATCACCTCGTCGTAGATCAAGAGCGACCCGGCCTGCAACGTCAGTTGGCGAAGGGCGGATAAGAACTCTTTTGTAGGCGTGACAAGTCCCATGTTGCCGACGACGGGTTCGAGAATGACGCCGGCGATCTTGTCGCCTTTCGTCTTAAAGGCGTCTTCGAGGCCGGCGACGTCGTTGTAGCGCAGGACGAGTGTGTCTTGCGTGCAGCCTTTTGGCACGCCGGGGCTGGTCGGCACGCCCAGGGTGGTCGCGCTGGAGCCGGCGGAGACAAGCAAGCTATCGACATGTCCGTGATAGCAGCCGGCGAACTTGACAATGACGTCGCGGCCGGTGTAGCCGCGCGCCAGGCGGATCGCACTCATGGCGGCTTCGGTGCCGGAGGAGACCATGCGGACCATCTCGATCGACGGCATCAACTTGGTGATAAGCTCGGCGAGCTGTGTTTCGAGCTCGGTCGGCGCGCCAAAGCTGGCGCCCTTGACCATCGCTTGATTGACGGCAGCCACAATGCGCGGATGGGCGTGGCCGAGGATGAGCGGGCCCCAGGAGCCGCAGTAGTCGAGATAGCGATTGCCGTCGAGGTCGAAGAGGTACGGGCCTTCGCCGCGGGCGATGAAGATCGGCTGCCCGCCGACGCCGCCGAACGCGCGGGCCGGGCTATTGACACCGCCGGGGATGAGCTGGCAGGCTTTGGCGAAGGCGGTCTGGCTACCGGTTCGATTCATGATGTTTTGCCGTGAAGAGAATGCGGAGATCACGGCGATATTGTACAAAGCACGAGCGAATGACGACCACGCTCATGCGGGTTCGTTGCTAAGCATTTTGATGATGTGCTTGGCCAAAGGCTCCTTGACTTCTCGATGACGCGGCACCGCCTGGGCCTTGCCGCTGTTGGGATTGCGATACCAGTCGTGTTTGCCCTTGCTGCGTTCGAGCACGCAGCCGAAGCCTATGATCGTTTTGATCCGATCAACGCGTTTCACGAAATCACCAGTTCTTCGACTTTTCGAATACCGGGAATTTCCCCGCTTGTGACATCCCCATAGAGGTCTTTGAGATGTTCCTTGAGATCTTTGAGGGATTTCCCTTGAGTCCAGTAATCCGGGTAATCCTGTAGGTAGCCGAGCCAGGCGCCGTCTACTTCCCAAACGACGATCTTGATGGTTTGATTCATGATCGACCTCCGTTATTTCATAGGTCTATTGTGTCGGGCCCAGCGATTTCCGCAAGGTCATTTCGCTTCACCCAGGTCGCGCACCTGTTTGGCGGCGAGAAGAAACCAGCGGCGCTGCTCCGGCCTGTCCTTGGTGTCTTCTTTCAATGCGCGCCAATTGTCCAGGGCCGTCGTTTTTTCTTTGGCGGCGAGCCCCTCGTCTTTTGCCTGAACCGCTTTGTCGCGTGCAATCTCGGCGCCGATAGCGGCAACGACTCTCGCTTTGAGTTTGTCCGGCACGAGCCCATCCCTGTGCTCGCGGAGTTGAGCATGAAGCGCGTCCACGATCGTTAGCTCTTTGACATGGCGTTCACCGACCAGTCCCCAGGCGTGCAGATTGGGATCAAGATTGCCCTTGCGCTTGCTCAATTCCGTCCAGCGCTTGGCGGCGTCCTTGAGTTTGCCGAGGTCTTCCTCGTCGAGCGCGTCGCGCGCCATTTGTTCTTCGAGCTTGTCATTGTCGGTCAGCCGGCCCTTGAGTTTGCGGCGCCGGTGCATTTGCCGCTCACGCAGCTCGAAGTCGCACTGGTCGGCCCAATCTTGAACCTGGCCGGCCTTTTCGTGGTTACGATGAAAGGCGAGAAAACTGCGGATCGGCCCGGCGCGCGCATCCGTGTGATCCTCGTCCTTGTCCGATTTCATCAACGCCTCGGCCCGAACATAGAGGCTCTCCGCATTGGGCGTCTTCAAGACGGCGAAGTAGACGCACGTGCCAAAGCCCCCGGCTACCGTCATCAAGGCCAGCATCGTGAACCAGCCCTGCGTGTAGAACGCCGGCGAATGCTTCTTTTTCCTCTTGCCGGCCATGGCGCGGGCGGCCTCGGTGTCTTCCTTGGCGATCTTGGTGTCGCCGGCGGTCCAATCGACGCGGCGTTTCGTCACGGCTTCGACACCGGCGCTGCGCTGGGCCTCGACCTTTTCCTTGATGAGCCCCAGCGTATTGGCCACGGCGCTCGCGCTCAGCGGACGCTTCTCCGGCTCCTTCTCCATGAGGTGCACCACCAGCGTGTCGAGCCAGATCGGCACATCCATGACGATCTCTTGCGGCCTGCGATAGTCGGTCTTGTTGGCGTGCTGGAGGAAAATCTCCATCGCCGATTCGCCCACGAACGGCTTGCGGCCCGTCAGCAGCTCGTAGAACATGATGCCCATCGAATAGAGATCGCTCTTGTGCGAGATGTCGCGCACGCTGCGGCACTGCTCGGGCGACATGTACGCCGCGGTGCCGACGGCGGAGTTGGCGGCGGTGAGGGCGGTAACGTCGGTGTCCTTGGCGATGCCGAAGTCGGTGAGCTTGACGACGCCGTCCTTGAGGATCATCAGGTTGGACGGCTTGAGATCGCGGTGGACGATGCCCTGGTCGTGGGCGTGTTGCAGGGCGGCGCACAGGTGGATGCCGATCTCGACGACTTCCTCCCAAGAGATGCGTTTGCGGCGATGCAGGACGTGATCAAGCGATTCGCCCTCGACGTACTCCATGATGTAGAAGGGGGCTTTGTGATATTGGCCGCTCCCCTTGTACTTGACGATGTTGACGTGATCAAGCTGCTTGAGGATGGAAATCTCGCGCGTGAAGCGCTTGAGAGCGGTTTCGTTGGAGCCCAAGGCGAGGGACATGAGCTTGATGGCGACGCGCACGCCGGAGGTTTTGTGCTCGCCGCGAAACACGGTCCCCATGGCGCCGGAGCCGAGTTCCTTGTCGATCAGATAGGGACCGAATTCCTTGCCGACAAGCATGAATCCAACCTCGTTTAGCCACCGCTCGGAGAGCGGTGCAGGCGTTACGGCGCCGCTCTGCGAGCGGCTGCTCAACCAAGACAGGGAACGATTGGTGCCCGCTTATTTTAGCCATTTCGCCGCATCCAGCGCATGATAGGTCAGGATCATGTCCGCCCCCGCGCGCTTGATGCTCGTCAGGATCTCCAGCGTGACCCGGCGTTCGTCGATCCAGCCCTTTGCCGACGCGGCCTTCACCATAGCAAACTCGCCGGAGACGTTGTACGCTGCCATGGGAACACCGAAGCGATCCTTGACGCGCCGGATGATGTCGAGGTACGACAGGGCCGGCTTGACCATGATGATGTCCGCCCCCTCTTCAAGATCGAGGGCAACCTCGCGCAAAGCCTCGTCGCTATTGGACGGATCCATCTGATAGGTGTTGCGATCGCCGAACGACGGCGGCGATTCGGCGGCGTCGCGGAAAGGGCCGTAGAAGCCCGATGCATACTTCGCGGCGTAGCTCAGAATCGGGATGTGCGTGCAGCCGGAGGCGTCCAGCCCCTTGCGTATCGCCGCGACCATGCCATCCATCATGCCGCTCGGTGCGACCACGTCCGCCCCCGCCTTGACGTGGCTCACGCATTGCTTCGCGAGATTGGGGAGCGTCGCGTCGTTGTCCACGTCGAGGCGGCCGCCATGCTCGTGCAGGATGCCGCAGTGGCCGTGATCGGTATACTCGCAGAAGCATTCGTCGGTGATAAGGAGCACGTCCTTGAAGACGGGACGCAGGGCGCGCAACGCTTGCTGGACGATACCGTCGTCGCGCCAGGCGCTGGCGCCTTGCGGGTCTTTCGATGTCGGGATGCCGAAGAAGATGAACGCGCGGACGCCGAGCTCGACCGCGGCGCCGACTTCGTCGACGAGCCGATCGACGGAGAGCTGGAAGTTGCCCGGCATCGACGCGATCTCGTTCTTTACGTTCTTACCGGTTCGGACGAAGAGCGGCAGAATGAAGTCGTGAACGGAGAGATCGGTCTCGCGCACGAGATTGCGAACGGCGGGATGATAACGCAGACGGCGGAGGCGGGTTTGGGGGAACATGGCAGGGTGCGATCCGTGGTTACATCGTCTAGCGCTCGCATGGCGCCATGCGAGCGCTGAACAAATTCGCGACACGCATATCCTATCACAGCATCGTCATTCCTCATCCTCCAAAATATCATCCACGCGCTTAAGGAGTTTGTTGATATTCTCGCCGTGCTGTCCGATGTCCATCCATTCAAGCGGAAACGAGCCTTCGCTGCGGATGTGCAGGCTTTCCTCTTCGATCTCGACCGTCAACTTGGCGCCGAAGGTGAGGAACACCAGATAAAAGCCGGCGGGTACGGATGCGCGGATGAACCAGTTGCCATCGCGCTCGGGACGCCAGTTGAGTTCGTCGAGCGCGTTCTCGGCGGCGCGGCGAAGCTGCTTGCGAGACACGCCGCGGAAGCGTGCGGATTTCTCTTGGTAGGCGGGAAAGCCAAAGGGCATGCCGTCACCCCGCGTACGCTTTGTTCGCCGCGGCGATGCCTGCGCCCGGCGTGACCTTGTAGCCAACACTGACGAGGCATTGCTCCAGCGCGGCGAGCGCCTGAAAAACGCAATTGGCGCGGGCGTTGTGCCCCATGATGCCGATGCGCCAGACCTTGCCCTTGAAGTCGCCCAGGCCGCCGCCGATCTCGATGCCGAATTCGTTGAGCAGCTTCTTGCGCACTGTCAGATCGTCAATGCCCGCGGGAACCTTGACGGCGTTGAGCTGCGGCAACTGATGCCCCGGTACGGCCGAGTATTCCAGCCCCATGGCGTTCAGGCCCGCTTTGATCGCGTTGTGATGCCGTAGGTGACGGGCCCAGCGTGCTTCGAGTCCTTCCTCGTGCAAGAGCCGCAAGCCTTCGCGGATGGCGTAGATCATCGTGATCGGCGCGGTGTGATGATAGTGGCGGTCGGCGTCCCAGTACTTTTGCACTATGGTCATGTCGAAATACCAGCTCTGCACTTTCGATTTGCGCTTGACGATCACGTCCACGGCGCGCGGGCTGAACGACACCGGCGACATCCCGGGCGGACAGCTCAGCCCCTTCTGCGAGCAACTGAATACCGCGTCAAGTTCCCATTCGTCGACCTTGAGCGGAATACAGCCCAGCGAAGTAACGCAATCGACCAAGAGCAGCGTGCCGAACTCGTGGCACAACTTGCCGAGTTGTTCGATCGGCTGCCAGGCGCCGGTGGATGTCTCGGCGTGGACGATCGACAACACCTTGGGACGATGTTTGGTCAAGGCATCGCGAAGCTGATTGAGATCGAAGACGCTGCCCCACGGCACGTCGAGCCGTATCACGTTCGCACCGGTGCGTTCGGCGACTTCGACCTGGCGCGTGCCGAAGAAGCCGACGACACAGACGACGATCTTGTCGCCCGGTTCAAGCAGGTTGACCAGGCACGTTTCCATGCCGGCCATGCCCGTGGCGCTGATCGGGAAGGTGAGGTGGTTCTTGGTCAGGAAAGCTTCGCGCAGCATCTCCTGTGTCTCGTTCATCAAGACGAGAAATTGCGGATCGAGATGGCCCAAAAGCGGCGTCGCCATCGCGCCGAGAACGCGCGGATGTACATCGCTAGGACCGGGGCCAAGCAAGAGACGCGGCGAGGGATTGAGTTGTCCGGGGATCGGCACGATCGTTTCCTTTTCTTTCCCCTCCGAAGAAGAGGGGGTGGTTGGGGGCAAGGATGAAGACGGAAGGATGAGAACATACGGTCGGATGCTTTCATCCTTCATCCTTCCGCCTTCATCCTTGGCTCATTGCCTTCATGCGTTCCTGTACCAGCGCGCTGACAGCCTTGAATTGCGGATGGTTTGAACCACCCATCCACTCGAAGGCGCACGTCTCGACCGTCGTCAGGATCGCCCCCGCCTTTTCCAGCCGGCGCAGGGCCGTCTCGTAATCGATCGTGTAGCGGCTCGCCAACGCATCGACAGCGAGATACACCTGAAAATTGGCGGCCAGGAGGTCGAGCGTCGTATGCAAAACGCAGACGTGCGTCTCGATGCCGACCAAGACGATCTTCGTTCGCCCCTTGGCGCGGAAGCCGTCGACGAGCCCCGGCGCCGCGCAGGAGCTGAACGCAAGCTTGTCGGGGCGGTTCGGCAGCCGATCCGCAAGCGCCTTGACGGTCGGACCGAGGCCTTTCGGATATTGTTCCGTGGCGGCCGTCTCGACTTCGAGCAGCACCGCGGCGTCCAAGAGAAACGCGATGTTGCGTGTGATGGCTGCCGCCGTGGGAATCTTCACCATCAGCTTTTCTTGAACGTCGATCACCAGGAGCGCGGTTTCGCGCGCCGATAGTTGCGTGGGATGCGCCATGATATAGCTGGTGTAGCGGGGAAGCGGTGAACCGACAATGCAAAAGAGCGTTCGTCAGGCCGTGAAGGGTTCGCGCAGCTTGCCGATCAGGTGGTTGAGTCGCTCCAGCACGTTGGCGGGGCGCTCGTATTGCCGTTTGTCGAATGCGAGCCAGCGCAGCCAGTTCGTCGCGGCGCTGATCGTGCCGGTGCGATCGAGATCCCGAGCCAGGGCGCGTTCTTCGGCCGAAAGCGAGCGGAAGCGCGCGTAAGCATTCAGTCCTACGTCCCACAGCGCCGCGTCATTCCCGACCAGGCTGCCAAGGAGCCGGGCGAGATCGACGGCGACGTGATCGATCTTGGCGCTGCCGAAGTCGATAAACCCGCTCACGGCGGCGTCCATGAAGAGCACGTGATCGTGCCAAAGATCGCAAACGCACGGTTGAAGAGGAAGCGGACGCGACCGCCAGGGCGTCAGGATGCGCGGTACGTCGTCGATTTGTTGCTCGATCAACTGCATGAGTTGTTCGCAAGCCTGCACATACGGCGAGCGCGCCGCCAAAGTTGGCCGCCAACCGGTTTGCAGGAGGTCTCGCCAGCGCCGCCAGGAGTCCTCCCGCCGCACCACTGCGGGACAAGTATCGGATTTCACGTCAGTCGCAGCCCAGATCTGATGCAACCGCGCCAGAGCAGCGCAAGCCGCCTCGAGACGTTCTGCCGACGGCGCCAGCGTATAATCCGCGCGGCCCGGCAACCAAGTCGCGAGTTCCCACAGCCGGTCTTGATGCGCAAGCACGGACGCGCCATCGCTCGCAACCATGACGCGAGGCACAAACTCCAGGACGGACGCCTTTTCGAGCAGATGATGGATCCACACCAGCTCAGTCGTGGAAGGTCCAGCGATGGGCCAGGCCTTGAGGCAGAAAACGCCGACTCGCGCGTCAACGCGCCAGAGTTGCGCGCCGCTGAAACCGCCGTGGTTGCCAAGAAACGCTGGCGTGCCGCGCAAGGGCGTGGGAAAGCGGCTCAGAACGTCGAGTTCGGGGGATGTCATCACGGACAACTCGGGCGATTGAACGCGTCATCATTCTGCCTCACGCGGCGCCGGCACGGCAGGCGCCGAGCGCGCCGTCGTTGCGCGGACGGCGCCGAGGAACCACGTCACGCCGGGCGGCACGCTCAGGCCCAACGTCAATAGCACGCAGATCGCCAGCGTCGTGAAGCCCGGCGCGGTTCCCCAGGTTTCGATCGGCTTGACGGCGCCGCGCAGGTACATGACGGTGATCACGCGCAGATAGTACCACCCACCGATGGCCGCGTTCAGCATGCCAATCACCGCCAGCGTCGGATAAAGCCAGCCGGGCAACTCGCGGACGGCGCCTCCCACGGGGGGCGGCAGCGCCTCGGTCGAGAGAGCGCCGAAAAAGATGAAAAACTTCCCCGTGAAGCCCGCTGTCAACGGCATGCCGATGAAGCTGAACATCAGGATCGTCGTCAACAGCGCCAGGAACGGATGGCTCTTCGCCAGCCCCGCGAGATCGTCCACCGACTCGACGGGACGCTCGGGCCGATGCAGCATGCCGATGACGCCGAAGAGGCCGAACGTCATCGCGCCATAAGCGACGAGATAGAACAGCAGCGCCGCGACGCCGTTGCTCGCTGAATCCGGGCCGGAAAGATACGGTGCGCTGGCGAGCGCGACCAGCATGTAACCGGCGTGCGCGATGCTCGAATATGCCAGCAGGCGCTTGAGATTGTCCTGCAATAGCGCGAGCAGATTGCCGATCGACATCGTCAACGCGGCCAGGAACCAAAAGAGCGTCGGGACCTGATCGCTCAGGGCCAGACCAGAGCCCTGATAACTTTGCATCGTGACCGCGTCGGGCACGACGAAGCCGAAGACGCGCAAGAGCGCGACGAAGCCGGCGATCTTCGGGATGTACGACAGGAAAGCGGCGCCGCTGGTCGAGATTCCTTGAAACACATCGGGGGCGTAAAAATGAAACGGCACCGCCGTGATGCGAAAGCCCAGCCCCGCGGCAATCATCAGCAGCGCGATTTGCGCCAGCCCTGCGATCGCCTTCGTGTCCTCACCCGGCGCGCCATAAAGAACGTGTAAACTGGCCGCGATGTTGGTCGTTCCCGTCAGGCCAAAGAGATAGCTAAACCCGAACAAAAGAAACGCCGACGAGAAGACACTCAGGAGGAAATACTTGATCGACGCTTCCTGCGAAGCATCGTCATGGCGCGGCAAATACTGGAGCACATAGGTCGGGATGCTGACCATCTCGAGGGCGAGGAAAAGCGCGACGAGATCGTTGGCCGCCCCGACCAGGCTGACGCCGGCGATGATGATCATGACGCACGCATGATGATCGGCGACGTTGCGTTCGGGCGGTTCGTGCCACGACAGGAGGATGAACATGGCTCCGGTCGCCAGGGCGAGAACGCGCGTCAGATGCGCGAGCGGATCGAACAGCAACGGAACCGAAAAAGCGGCGCTGGCATTGGCGGGCAGGGCGCTGGCCATCGGGCCGAGGACGATCATCAGATGAACCAGGAACGCGACGCCAAGCCCCGCCAGCGCGACGCCGCCCCACAGGCGACGATCCGCGCGGAACAATCCGCCCACGAATAGAACGCACGCGCAAACGACCAGCGCGATCTCCGGCTGGCCGAATTCGAACAACTGCGCCAATTCCCGAGCATGAGGATGCATGAGGGATACTCTCGCTATTCTCTGGCCTGTACGAGCGGAATATCTTTCCCCGGCGCTGCCGGCGCCACCGGCAGCGGTCGGGCGTTCTTACGCTCGTTCAGAATGTTTGCCACCACTTCCACAGCAGGCTTCATCGAGTTCAAGATCGGCTGCGGATAAAGACCGATCAACAGGCACAGCGCCATGATCGGCGCCAGCGTCGCGATCTCGCGCGGCGTGATGTCCTCGACCGCATGGCCTTCATGGCTCGGCTCCTTCAATTCGCCGAAGAACACGTCGCGAACCAGCGAAATGAGGTACCACGCCCCCAGAACGATGCCCCCTGTGCCGAGAATCGCTAAGGTCGGCCGCAATTCGAACATGCCGAAAAAGATCAACGCCTCGCCGATAAAGCCGTTCAGCCCCGGCAAGCCAACGCTGGACAGGCTGATGAACACCATGCAGAACGAGATCGACTTGAGCTTCGAGCCGAGCCCGGAGTAGTCGGCGATCAGACGTGTGTGGTAGCGTTCGTAGATCATGCCGACGATGAGGAAGAGCGCTCCCGTCGAAAGGCCGTGATTGATCATCTGCATGAGGCTGCCCGTCAATCCGGCGCTGTTGAGCGCGAACATGCCGAGCGTGCAGAAGCCCAGATGGCTGACCGACGAATAGGCGACGAGCTTCTTGATGTCGTCCTGCGCCCTGGCGCACAAAGCGCCGTACAGGATGCCGACGACCGACAGGGTGCCGATGATCGGCACGCCGAGCGTGATCGAGGCGTCCGGCGCGAGCGGCAAGCAAAGGCGCATGAAGCCGTACGTCCCCATCTTCAACAGGACGCCCGCCAGAAGAACGCTTCCGGCGGTCGGCGCCTCGACGTGCGCGAGCGGCAGCCAGGTATGCACCGGGAAGAGTGGGACCTTGATCGCGAAGCCGGCCATCATCGCCAGAAACACCCAAAACTGGAAGCTCTGATAAAACGCGCGTTCGCCGGCGTCGAGGTCCGCCCGATTCACGAGCAGGTTGAACGTCTGGACCAATTCGGGAATCGAGAACGTCAATTCGTGCGGCGTCGTCTTGTGGTAACAAACGATGACCACCGCGAGCAACCCAAGGAACGTGATGACGCTGCCGGCCAGCGTATAAATGAAGAACTTGCGCGCGGCATAACGGCGTTCCGGCCCGCCCCAGATGCCGATGAGGAAAAAGAGCGGCACCAGCGTCAGCTCGAAGAAGACGTAAAAGAGAATGATGTCGAACGCCAGAAAGACGCCGGTCATGCCAACGCCGAGCGCGAGCAGCCAGGCGTGGAATTCGTGGACGCGCTCCTGGACGGCGTTCCAGGAGATGAGGACCGCCGATACCATGAGGATCGCGGTGAGCAGCACGAGCCAGACGTTCATGCCGTCCAGACCGATGTAGAACTGGACGGCGCCGAGCTTCGCGTCCTTGACGGTCTCGGCATTGCGGAAGTGTTTGAAGTCGATGAGATTCCAGGTTGTTTTCGACCGCTCGTCGTTCGTTGAGCCAGGCACGAACAGAGGGCGAAAGGTCTTGTCGGGAGGCGTGCTGGGGCGGTCAACGATTTGCGCGAATGTCACGAGGAGCGCGATGCAGGCGCCTGCGATGGTGGCGCCCAGGCTGATTTGCCGCACGAGTTGGGCCCGCGCCTGTCCCAGGCACGCGACCACAACTGCGGCCACTGCCGGAATTGTCAGGAGCAAGATCAGGAGTGTTTGAAACAAGCCCATCATTTATCTTTCTCCCCTCTCGCCCCGGTAATCCGGGGGTGAGGGGGCGGCACATACAGCAACTACATCCCACACGCGAATGGTCCGAGTATGAGATTTCTGGTGCTTCGTCCCCCTCGCCCCAGGAGTACCGGGGAGGAGAGGGGAGGATTATCGTAACAGCGCCGACAATAAGAACCCCGCCAGCCCCAGTGCCATCAACAACGCGTAAAACTGCACTAGCCCGTTCTGCACCGGCCGAACCCAATAGCCAAGAAACGTCGGCAACTGCCCGAAAAGATCTACCAGTCCGTCCAGGAGATACGTGTCCACAATCCGGCACACATGCGCGAGAATCGACATCGGTTTGACGATCAGCAGCTCGTAGAATTCGTCGAAATAGAACTTGTTGCGCGAGAGGTCCCAAAGCACCTTGAACACGCGCATCATCTGTTCCGCCAACGCCGGCTGCTGGACATAAAGCAAATACGCCAGCCCGATGCCCGCCAGCGCAATCGCGCCGCTGCATGCCATCAGCAGCCCGTTCATCCCATGCGGTTTCGTCGGCATAAGATTCGCGTTGAACTGCGGCTCGATCCAGTGGTATTCGAGCATCCCCGCCATGAGATGCGTCGGCCCCAGCACGATGCCAACGCCTACGGCTCCGACCGCCAAGATGCGCAGCGGCCAGGCCATGATCGGCGGCGCTTCGTGCGGATGATGCCCGGCCTCGTGCGGAAATTTCTCTTCGCCCCAGAACGTCATGAAGTAGGCGCGCGCCGTGTAGAACGCCGTCAGCCCGGCCGTCAGGAGGGCGCTGAGAAAGAGCAGGCCATAGATCGTCGCGCGGACGCCATCCGAAGCGTGCCAGGCGCCATGCGTCGTGGCCAGGATTTCGTCCTTGCTCCAGAAGCCCGACAACAGTGGAAACCCGGCCAGCGCCGCCGCGCCGCAGAGGAATGTCCAGTGGGTTGTCGGCAGCACGCGGCGCAGGCCGCTGAACTGGCGCATGTCGATGACGTTGCCCATCGAATGCATGACGCTGCCGGCGCCGAGGAACAGAAGCGCCTTGAAAAACGCATGGGTGAAGAGATGGAAGATCGCCGCCGTCACCGCCAACGTGGCGAGCCTTTCGTTGCCCGCGGTGATGCCGCTGCCGAGTGCGAGGAACATGTAGCCGAGCTGGCTCAAAGTCGAATAGGCGAGCATGCGCTTAAGATCGGTCTGCGTGACGGCGATCGTTGCCGCCAGGAGGGCCGTGAAGCCGCCGATCATCGCGACGATGAGCTGGGCCGCTTCTTCGAGTGCGAAGAGCGGCATGCAGCGCGCGACCAGGTAGACGCCGGC
>SYHD01000299.1 GCA_005799265.1 Planctomycetia bacterium
GGCCGGCCGAACGTCGGCAAGTCGTCGCTATTCAATTGGCTCGCAGGCAGACGCATCTCGATTGTGGACCCGACGCCGGGCGTCACGCGCGATCGCATCACCGCGCCCATCGAAGTCGGCGATGGCTACGTCGAGCTCACCGACACCGGCGGCATGGGTATCGAGGACGTCGACGATCTGACGCACGATGTCGAACGGCAAATCAATTTCGCCATCAACCGCGCCGATCTACTCCTCTTCGTGGTTGACGCGCGCTCGGGCCCCGTGCCGCTTGATGAGGAAGTCGCCAACCGGCTGCGCGGCGTCAACAAGCCGGTGCTGCTCGTCGCCAACAAGTGCGATACGCCACGCTTCGAGGAGCAGACCGGCGAATTCTACAAGTTCGGCTACGGCGACGTCCATTGCGTCAGCGCCAAGGAAAACCGCGGCAAACCCCACCTGCTCGATCTGATCCGCAAGAACCTCCCCGACGACGACGGCCTCACCAAACCCGCGGCCGAAGATTCGATCAAGCTCGCGATTGTCGGCAAACGCAACACCGGCAAGAGCACCTTCATCAACTGCCTCGCGCAAGAAGAACGCACCATCGTCAGCGAGGTCGAGGGCACCACGCGCGACAGCGTGGACGTGCGCTTTCAAAAAGACGGCAAGACGATTCTCGCCATCGACACTGCCGGCGTGCGCAATCGCGGCAGCCTCCGGTCCGACGTCGAGTTCTACAGCCTGGCGCGTGCCGAGCGGTCGATTCGCCGGGCGGACGTGGTCTTACACTTTTTCGATGCCGCCAAGAAGATCAGCATGGTGGACAAACAACTCGCGGGCTACATCCTCGAATACTACAAGCCGGCGATCTTCGTCGTCAACAAGTGGGATCTACTCAAGGATCAGCTCGTCACCGGCGAATTCGGCGATTACTTGCACAAGGTATTTCCGAGCCTGGAGCACGTGCCGATCGCGTTCATCACCGCCAAGGACGGCAAAAACGTGCAAGGGTTGCTCGATCTCGCCCAGAATTTGCACAAGCAGGCGGGCCAGCGCGTCGGCACGGGGGATCTCAATCGCGTGCTGAAGCGGGCACTGCTCGATCAATCGCCGGCCGTTCGCGCCAATCGATTGCCAAAAGTGTATTACGCGACGCAGGTCTCTTCATTCCCGCCGACGATCGTGTTGTTCACGAACGGGCCACAGCTGTTCGACAAGACATATCAGCGCTATCTGCTCAAGACGATGCGCGATCATTTTCGTTTTCCGGATGTGCCGATCAAATTATACTTACGCGCGAAGGCGCCGCAGGCGGACGGCAACGCGGAAACGCCGGGCGAACCAAAACGCATCGTGCGTGCCCGGGCGAAGAAAAAGAAGGACAAGGAGGTCGGCGAACTGTGGGACGATGTGTAACCGCATCTCGTTTAGCGCTCGCGTGGATGCGCCAAGATCAATGCGATACGACGCGAACGCCAGGCCGCAACGGGCTGGAAGAAAGGCATCGTTCATGACCAAGTGCAAATCGCTTTACGGCGTCCACGCTGGCGTCTACATGGTCCAGAAATGGGTCGCCGAGTTGAAGGAAAAGACCGGGCGTTCCCTTGACCAGTGGCTGAAGTACATCAACAAAGAAGGCCCCGAAACCCAGACGGGACGCCGCGACTGGCTCAAGAAGATGCACGGCCTGGGAACCAATAGCGCCTGGTGGCTGGCCGAACGTGCGGCCGGCACGGGCGGCTGGGAGGACTCTCCGGAAGCCTACCTCAAACAGGCCGAGCAATTCGTCAGAGACATGTTCGCCGGCAAGAAAGCGCCACTCAAGCCGATCTTCGACGAACTCCTCGCCCTCGGACTGAGCCTCGGCAAGGACGTGAAGGCGTGCCCGTGCAAGACGATCGTGCCGTTCTATCGCCAGCACGTCTTCGCCGAGATCAAGCCCGCGACGCTGAAACGCATCGACATGGGCTTCGCGTTGAAGGATACAAAAGCGACGAGCCGCCTGATCGACACCGGCGGCCTCGCGAAGAAAAACCGCATCACCCATCGAATCCCGATCGCGTCGGTCGATGAGATCGACGCTGAAGTCACGCACTGGTTCAAGATCGCGTACGAGATGGACGGCAAGGAGTAGTCATGGCCAGGAAAACCGCGGGCATCGGTGCCGACGCTGTCCAAAAAGCGACCGGCAAGAACTGGGATGAATGGTGCGCTTTTCTGGACAAAGTCGGCGGCAAGAAGAAGACGCACAAGGAAATCGTCGCCATCCTTGGGGAACAGCACGGCGTCGACCCTTGGTGGCAGCAGATGGTCGCCGTCGGTTACGAGCAGGCGCGCGGCCTGCGCGTCAAACATGAGACCACGGCCGGATTCTCCGTCAGCCGCTCGAAGACGCTCGACGTGCCGATCGCGAACGCATTTGCTGCGTGGCAGGACAAATGCATACGCGCAAAATGGCTTGCCGACCCGGACATCACGGTTCGCAAGGCCACTGAGAATCGCTCGCTGCGCATCACCTGGATCGACGGCCATTCGAGCGTTGAGGTGATGTTCTACCCGAAGGACAAGGACAGGTGCCAGATCACAGTGCAGCACGCAAAACTCAAGAACGCGAAACAGGCGGCGAAAATGAAGGCATACTGGGGCGAACACCTGGACAAATTGCAAGCACTGTTGGATAGACAATAACCATCCGACCAGGCGAGCTTGGCTGACCGCCGGGCAATCCATCGTTAGATCCACTTCCGCCATTTGAAATAAGCCAGCGCTATGCCGCCGGCGACGAACATCTCCACCATCGCCAGCTCCTTCGCCGGCGCCCACTCAAAGTTCATGCCGTAGACGCCGGAGACGACCGTCATTGGTAGCGCCACCGCCGAGATTATCGCCAGCACTTTCATGACCTCGTTCATCTTGTTGGAGGCCGCCGACAGATGAAGCTGCATCAAATCGCCGATCATGTCGCGGGCGCCTTCGATCAGTTCGGTGAAGCGGACGGCATGATCGTAAACGAAGCGATAGTAGGCGATTTCAGGTGAGTCGATCTGGCTGAAATCCCCGCGCGACAGGCGGGCCAGCACCTCGCGTTCGTAGGTCATCGTCTTGCGCAGGAGAATGACCAGCCGTTTCAGGAACACGAGTTGCTGCATCAACGTCGGCGTCGGTGTCGAAAGGACTTGATCCTCGATCGCTTCCAGTTTCGGGTACAGCGTATCCAGCACCGGGGCGTAGCTGTCGATCATCGCGTCGAGAATGAGGTGGAACAGATAATCCGGCCCGCGTCCCGCCTGCTCCTCGTGGCTGAGCACAAAGGAGCGCAAGCGCTCAACGGCATCGAGCCGATCCAGATGATGCGTGATCAGCACATGGTCAGTCAGCACGGCGCAGAGCTGAGTGATGACCGCTCCACTGGTGCCCTCGTTCAAGAAACGTGAAGACTCGCGCAGGTCCGTAAGAAAAGCGTCTGAGAGAGGATTGGCGACGACGAAGAGATAGTCGGCAAACGCCTCGGCCTTCGGAAAAGTCGGCAGGGCGCCGGCCTCACGGTGCGTCATCATCTCTTTGCGCGTGAGCCGATGTACCGAGAAGAACTCTTCCAGAACGAGCGCCTCCTCCTCAGGGGTCGGCTGATCGAGATCGATCCAGTACACGTCGGACGATTGCCGTAGCGCGTCGGCGTGCGTGCGCAACATCTCGGGATTGAGCAGCATGCCAACGCCCTGGCCCTTGTTCCAGCAGTACAGCGTAATCATGACGTTTTTGTATGGAGAAAAGACACTTGACATCGACAATCCGGCAAAGCAAACTGAACACAGGCATTCCGAGGTTTATTTGGCATTCGAGGTGAAGAATAAAGTGGACGGCCAACTGCAAATCGTCGAAGGACCGGACAAAGGGCGGGCGATCCCGTTCGTGGACGGACAAGTCATTCGCATCGGCCGCGGCGCCAACGTCGAAGTACAGCTCGCGGACCCGTTCGCCTCGCGCATGCACTGCCAGATCGAATTCAAGGGAGGATCGATAACGCTCACCGACATGGGCAGCTCCAGTGGCACCGTCGTCAATGGCGCCAAAATCGACGGCAAGATATTCGTGATGTCCGGCGATGTCATCCGAGTCGGCTCGACGAAACTGCAAGTGCAATTCAACACCTTGAATGACGGGCGCACCGTCATGTTTCCCGATACGCAACTCCTCGCAGCCTCAACGTCGGCGGCGGCGCCGAGGGTGCTGCCGGAAGACGCGTCGCTCCTGGAAGGGGCGACGCTCGGCGCCTATCAACTGGGCAAAACGCTCGGCACGGGCGCAACGGGAATCATCTATCTAGCCACGAAAAAAGGGGACGCGCAGCCGGTGGCGCTGAAGGTTTTTCACGTCGAGTTCAGCCGTAACCCCGAAGCCAAGCAGCGATTTCTGCGTGCGGCCAGCACCATGCTCGACGTGCGTCATCCGCATCTCGTCAGCGTGCTCGACGTTGGCGAAACCGGCGTCTTCTGCTGGATGGCGATGGAGTTGGTCGAAGGCGAATCGCTCGCCAAGGTGATCCAACGCATCGGCATCGCCGGCATTCTCGACTGGCGTTACGGCTTGCGCGTCGCGGTTCACGTCGCGCGCGGGCTGGAGTACGCCCAACAGCACTCGATCGTGCATCGAAATATCAAACCGTCGAATATCCTGATGCGCACGAAAGACAATTTCGCCAAGCTCGGCGATTTGATGCTCGCCAAAGCGATCCAAGGCCAGCGCGCTCTGGAGATTACCAATCCGGGCACGATGATAGGGGATATTGTGTATTCATCGCCGGAACGGGCGCTGGGAACAAAAACGGTGGACGGCCGATCGGACCTGTATGAACTGGGCGCGACGGTCTACGCATTATTGACAGGCCAGCCGCCGTTTCAGGGGAGGTCCTACAAGCAGGTCGCCCAAGCCCTTGAATCACAGGAGCCGGCCCCGCCCAAGAAAATCCAGCTCTCGATCCCGGACGCATTCAACGCCCTCGTTCTGCGTTTGCTTGCCAAGGACCCCGCGAATCGCTTCCAGACACCGACGGAATTGCTCGCGGCGCTTGAGCCGATCGCACGCTCAGAAAAAGTCACGACGTGAGCTGAAGCGGTCAGGGCCGAATCACCGCGCCCGACCTGAAAGGTGAAATCAATATCTGTCGACGGGCATGATGCGCGATACCGACGCGGACAGCACATGAAAGGCAGTCGGTCATAAGCATCGATCGGCGTCGGTCTGGATCACGCTGCCATCCCTCGCTTCAATCCGTGTGATCGCCCAGTGCGCCGCCTCGCGAATGAGCGGCTCGGCATCCGTGACCGCCTCGCGCAGTACGGGCAGCGCACGCGCATCGCCGCGATTTCCCAAGACGATGGCAGCATTGCGCAGCAGACCAACACGCTTTGCACGCCAAATCGGCGTGTGCCGAAAACGCGCGCGAAATTGCTCGTCGGAAAGCCTCAAGATCTCCAGCAGGTCAACCTGTGTGCCTGTCACCGTAGCCTGTAACAACGGTTCGCTCCCCGCCAGCGACTTGCGATTCCACGGACAAACGTCCTGGCACACGTCACAGCCGAATATCCAATTTTCCATCTTCGACCGAAGATCCTCAGGGATCGAGCTGCGCAGTTCGATCGTCAGGTAACTGATGCAGCGTCGCGCGTCCAGTTGAAACGCCGCGACGAACGCATCCGTCGGGCAGGCGTCAAGGCAGCGCGTGCACGTGCCGCAGTGCGAAGTCTCGAAGGGGTCGTCCGTCTTCAAGGCGAGATCGAGAACCAGGGCGCCTAGGAAGAAAAAACTGCCGAGCTTTTTGTCGATCAGCATCGTGTTCTTGCCGAACCAGCCAAGCCCGGCACGCCGTGCAAAGTCGCGTTCTAGCAGCGGGGCGGTATCGATGACCGCGCGGCCGCGCGAGTCGGGTGCTTCCTCCTGAATCCACGCGAGTAGCGCTTTCAACTTGTCGCGTATCACGTCGTGATAGTCGAGACCGCCGGCGTAACAGGACACGTGACCGGTGAGTTCTGAGTACTGTGTACCGAGTTCCGAGTTCCGAGTATCGGTCGTCGGCTTGTAATTGATGCCGACCATCACGACGCTCTTGACATCCGGCAATATTGATTCGGGATGGCGATGAGCGTCGGCGTGGCGCGACAGGTAGTCCATCTCCCCTGCGCAACCTTTTTGCAGCCACTCTTGAAGATGTGTGAAGCCGTCCGCGTCGGTCGCAGGCGCGATGCCGACAAGCTCGAAGCCGAGTGTGTGGGCGCGTTCCTTGATGCGATCAGTCAGCGCGTTCATGATGACGATGATTCCGCGACAACATCCGCTGTCGCCGCGCCGAGCGCGTGGAGTAGTTGCCGATACCACGTTTCCGCCTGTGAGGCCCGGCCCGGCAGTGCGGCCGTGCCCCAGATCACTGTGAGCGTTTGCGTCGTCTGCGCGTCGGTCTTCGTGCGCTGGGCATCCTTGACGGCGTTCGCGCACGGTCCTTCCGCGTCATACAGACACACGAGGCCGCCGAGGTCGATGGCCTGCCCCGACGCGTTGAATACGTACGAAGAGCCCGGCGGCGTGATCGCGATTTTGAACGGGCGTGTCGCTTTCGCCAGATCGACGACGCTGATCGGCAAGCCGCTGTGCAGTGACACGATGTTGCACACATCGACGCAGGCGTTGATCGACGACAAAACGCCGTCGCCGACCGCGCGAATCAGGTACTCCGACGCCGGCTTGCTGCGTCCCGACGGTTTGAATCCGCCATGTCGCAACAGGACGCGCACTGCCTCGCGCACGGCATCGTCGCTCCTGAACGGGGCTTCCGATTGCAACGACAGCAGTGCGAAGATCTCCGGCGGCGTCGGCGTCTCGCCGAGCGGGCGCGCGAAGGTCGTTGTGAAGACGTGCGCATCGAGCAGCGGGTGATGGTCGATGTGCATCGGATAGTCCATCACGACGCGGAGCGTCGTGCCACATTGTGGTGCGACGCTCCGCGTCGCAGAATAGCTCAACGCTTCAATATCGGCCGCAGCGCCTTCTCGAACGCGTCGGCCTGGCGCAGAAAGCCGAGATCGGTCGGATGTGACGCATCAACCGTTCCTTCATTGTCATCGCCGAGCAGGTCGGCGCCGGGCAAATAATAAACGCCCTTGACACCGTCCTTCATGAGTTGATTGTATGCCGCCTTCAAGGCCGCCTGGCTTGCCTGGTTGCGCTGCTTGGGCCCCGGCAATAGATGCGCGTTGTCATAGTTGCGGTCCTCGACCAGCAAAATCGGCGTGCCCGGTTTTTTGCTCTTGAGCAAGCGCACGAGCGGCTCCGTGTTCGCGGCGACGTCCTTCGCCGTCATGTTCGGCAAACAGTCGATCACATACACCGATGCATCGATCTCGGCCATCAGCGTGACGACCTCCGGCTCCATGCGGCCGTTGCCGGAGAAGCCGAGGTTGACGACCGGATAGCCGAGGCGGCGACCGAGAATCGCGGTATGCACCATGCCGGTGCGCGAGGCACAGCCGCCCTGCGTGATCGACGTGCCATAGAAGACGATCGGCTTGTGATCTTTCGAATAGGCCGGCCCCTTGGCGAGAAACGCGTTCTTGGCGATGCCGATCTCGACGGAGCTGACGCCGTTGTAGAGCGGCAGATAGACCATATACTCGCGCGTTCCGGCGGGGATGCCCGCGGCGAGTGTCGCGGTGTTCGTCTGCTCCTTGGGCTGTCCGACGCCGAGCCAGCGCCAGCCCTTGTCGGTCTTGACGTAGAGGTCCAGTCCGCTGACGCCCGTCGCGGCCATGTGCGGCATCGCGAGTTTGGGCGACGTGAGCGTCCAGCGCGCCTGGATCGAAGACGCGTCGGTGACGAAGCGCACACACAATCCCGCGGAATGCCGGCTCAGGCTCCACACCGGATCGCGTACGACTCCCTCGGCCTTCGCGGGCAGACGATCGTAGTACGCCTTGGTGTCCGTCCAGGCCTTGCCTTCGAGGTTGAGATGCTTGACGTCGTACCAGAGCACGTCCTTTTCGACCGTCGCGAGTTTTGTGTCGAGCTTCTCCTGGGCGCGCACGCATGGCGACAGGAGAATCAGCGTGGCGAGTGTTGCAACGAGGCGTTTCATGATGGCTCCGATTCTGGTTGGCCGCTTGCGGCTTAGCGCTCGCGGTCTGGCCTCTTTTTCTTTCCGCATCTTCCCTGCGAGCGCTAAACGGCAAGTGGCGATATCGAAGTGTTACATCAGAATCTCTCGCACCACCCGCGCCGGCTGATTGTCGGTCAGCGTCATCTGTTGATTATTGTAATGATAAGTCAGCCGGCGATGATCCAGGCCGAACAAATGCAGGACGGTCGCGTGATAGTCGCAGTGGTTGACGACGTTTTCGACGGCGCGATGGCCGAAGTCGTCGGTGGCACCGTAGACGCAGCCGGCTTTCATGCCGCCGCCCGCGAACCACATCGTGAAGCCGTAAGTGTTGTGATCACGGCCGACGTTTGCCTGACCCGCGTCATTCTGGATGACGGGCAAACGGCCCATCTCGCCGCCCCACGACACGAGCGTCGAATCGAGCAGGCCGCGCGACTTCAGGTCGCGCACCAGGGCGGCTGCGGGCTTGTCGGTCGCCCGGCACGCGGCGGGCAACGCGGTGAGGATGCGGCCGTGGTGGTCCCAGAATTGATTGCGCGTGAACACTTGCACGAAGCGAACGCCGCGCTCGACCAGCCGACGCGCGATCAGGCAGCGCGTGCCGTAGTCGGCGGTGACAGGATCGTCGATGCCGTAGAGCCGCTTCGTCGCCGCGGATTCGTTGGCGATGTCGAGCGCTTCGCGTGCGGCCGTCTGCATGCGCGCGGCGAGCTGGTAGCTGGCGATGCGGGCTTCGAGATCGTGCTCGCCGGGATGGCGTTCGAGATGGCCGCGATTCAAGCGTTCGAGATAGTCGAGATAGCGGCCCTGGGCTTCGCCTTGCATGTCGCGCGGCGGATCGAGGTTGAGAATGCGCGGCTCCTGCGGGCGGACGACCGTGCCCTGGTAGAGAGACGGCAGCCAGCCGTTCGAGAAGTTGCCGACGCCGATGACAGGCAAGCTGTGCGGATCGGTCAGCACGAGATACGCCGGCAAGTTCTGGCTTTCCGAGCCGAGGCCATAGGTCAGCCAGCTGCCCAGCACAGGCCGGCCAGCCAAAGTGCGGCTCGTATTGAGCGCGTTGATCGACTGCCCGTGATTATTGACGCCGGTGTGCATCGAGCGCACGATGGTCAGGTCATCGATGATCTCCGCCAGATGCGGCAACAGCTCGGAAACCTCGATGCCCGACTGCCCGTGCGGCCGAAAGCGCCACGGGCTGGCGAGCACCTTGGCGCTCGCTTGAGCCGGGTTGTCGTAGCGGATGACGCCCGGGTAGGTTTGGCCGTCGTAGCGCGTCATCGCCGGCTTGGGGTCCAAGAGATCGACGTGGCTCGGTCCGCCTTGCATGAAGAGCGAGATCATCGCCTTCGCTTTCGGCGCGTGATGCGGCGGCTTCGGCGTCAGATCGAAACGGCGCGGCTCCAACTCCGGGCGCGTCGGATCGGCGAGCAACCCCTCTTGATTGAGGAGACACGCCAGAGCGACGCCGCCGAGGCCCATGGCGCCCGTAGAGAGAAAGTGCCGGCGAGTGAGGCACGCGAGAGTCTTATTCATGATTTTCTCCGCAGAACCTGAAGCGTGAGAAGGAGAGTGTCTACCTTCGCTCACGCTTCAAGCTCTGTTAATCCACGTAGAGAAACTGATTCGCGCTCAGGAGCGCCTGGCAGAAGTTCGCCAGGGCGCGCGTCTCTGGCTCCGTTTGCTTCGGTTGGGCGCGGAAGGCGGCGGTTTGCGCGGTGATGAAGGTGGCCGCGCCGTCAAGGTCCTTCGCCGCCGGCTCGTTTGCGAACGCCAAACGCCACGCTAGGACAACCTGTGTGCGAACATCCTTGCCCCCTTCCTTTTGTACTCGCCGCGCGAAGAAATCCGCTTGCTCGTGAATGAAGCGGCTATTCATCAACAGCAATGATTGAGGCGTCACCGTCGAGCTGTTGCGTATCTCGCAGTTCGGCGTCGGCATGGCGCCGTCGAAGGTTTCGAGCACGCCGAGCGGACGGGTGCGGCGCGTCTGGATGTAGATGCTGCGGCGGAATTCGTCGCCGCCCAGGGACACGACCTTGCCCGTCGGCCGGCCCGCGGTGTCGGTGGTATCGACGCCGACAACGACCTGGCCCAACTCGTCGAACATGATCGGCACCGGCGGCCCGAATTGCTTGACGCTCAGCTTGCCGCTGACCGCGAGCACCGCGTCGCGCATCGCCTCCGCCTCGAGACGACGCACGCTCATGCGGCCCAGCAGGCGATTCTCCGGATCGATCTTCTGCACCGGGGCGGTCCGCGCTGAACTCTGGCGATAGGCCGTCGAGGTCACGATCAGCTTGTGCAACCGCTTGATTTTCCAGCCGCCGTCTACGAACTCACTCGCCAGCCAATCGAGCAGCTCCGGGTGCGAGGGGCGTTCGCCCAAGAAGCCGAAATCGCTCGGCGTGTTCACGATGCCTTTGCCGAAGTGGTGCATCCAGACGCGATTGACAAGCACGCGCGCCGTCAGCGGATGCTTGCCATTGACGAGGCTGCGCGCAAACGCCAGGCGTCGGCCGCTCGATGCGACTGACGGATCGCGATCTGGAATGCTGCCGAGGTTGAACGGGCTGAGAATGGTCAAGTGGGCCGGCGCGACCGCGTCCTTGGGTTGCTCGTGATCGCCGCGATCAAAGAGATGCGTCGTGGGGATCTTGCCGGGGATTTCGGTCAAGGCGCGGATCGATTCGCCGACGGGCTTACTCGCGCGCAGGGCAACCGCTTTCGCCTGGATGCCCTTCAAATCCGCCGCCGCCTTCGAGTCGTAGAGATACAGCGACCCGGAGGTGACGTTGAGACTCGGATGATCGCGCATCAACTTCTGCTCGGCGGCATTGCGTTTGGCGAGCGGCGTGTTGCGCGACCTGCGTGCTGCGTCTTGCAGCTCGGCCGGCAGTTTCGCGAGTTCCTTGTTGAATGTCGCCTCGATGTACTCGGCCTCTTTCTTGAGCCGTTCCTGATCGATCAGCACCGCCTGCGCCTCGATCACGGCTGCTTTGTTCTGGTCCGCTTCGCTGAGCACGAGCACCTCGCGCGCCGCCGGAGCGCGCCAGTTCTTCCAGTCGAGAGCAGGCTCGAAAACGGCGCGCATACGGTAGTAATCGACCTGCGGAATCGGATCGTAGCGGTGATTGTGGCACTGGGCGCAGTGAGTCGTCAAACCCAGCAGCGATGTCGAGACGATTTGCAACGTGTCCGCGATCGTCTGATTCGTTGCGAGCTTCAGGTCCACGTCTTTCGAGCCGGTCCCGTCGGGCGCCATGCGCAGGAAGCCGGTCGCGACCAGTTTGTCGAGATCGGCCGGGTTGAGCTTGTGGAACGGCGGCTTCACCAGTTCGTCGCCGGCGAGCTGTTCGATGACAAACTGATCGAATGGCTTGTCAGCGTTGAACGAGCGGATCACGTAGTCCCGATAGCGATACGAAGATTTTCGTAAAGCATCCTCGCTGGCGTAGCCTTCCGAATCCGCGTAGCCCGCGACATCGAGCCAGTGCCGACCCCAGCGTTCGCCGTAGTACGGCGACGCGAGCAAACGATCGACTAGCTTTTCATAAGCGTCCTGCCCTTTGTCGTTGACGTAATCGTCGACCTCCCCCGGCGTTGGCGGCAGACCGAGCAGATCGAACGACAACCGGCGGATCAACGTGCGCCGATCGGCCTCCGGCGCGAACGATAGCCCCTTCGCTTCGAGCTTCGCGAGGAGGAACGCGTCGATCGGCGTCCGCAATCCGTCGCTTGCGCGTCCGGCTAACTTGCTGGGGAATGGGGGGAGGGGGCGCTTGGTCGGTTGAAACGCCCAGAACGCCCGCTCTTCGGCTGTGATCTGAAAGCCGGCCGCAAGTGTCATCGGCTCGGCGTTCAGGGTCTTGGCCCCCTCGGCGATCCAGCGTTCGATGGTCGCGATCTCGTCCTTCGTCAGCTTGCGTTTGCCCGGCGGCATCACGCCCTTGCGCAGCTTGTCGATGAGTAGGCTCTTGCCCGCGTCTCCCGGCACAATCGCCGGCCCGTTGTCGCCGCCCTCGACGAGCAGCCGACGTAGCCGCACGTCGAGCAAACCCTTCGGTTTCTTGGCGTCGCCGTGGCACTCGAAGCAGTGCGCCTTGAGAATGGGCCGCACGTGCGTCTCGAAGGTGATCGCCTGCGCCATCAACGCGGGGGTGCCGAATAATACCGCTGCAATGGAAACGAGAACGTGCGTTTTCATGGCAAACCGCCGAGGCAGGAGGAAAAATGGGCATCGTTTTCAGGAATGGTTAGAGTACCATTCGGCAGGAGCGGATGCAAGCGACGCGCCGAACACGACAGAAAAAGGGCTCATGGCAAACACGTCTGGGGTCGAAAATAAACCCGTGAGACGGCCACCTTGCCAAATCGGCATTGGAGACGCAAAGCAATTCTTCGGATAGAATGATCCTTTGCCCTTTTCTTCTCAAGGAGCTTCCTGCGATGATGCGAAAGAAACATCTGCGAAACGCCGCCAAGCGAAGACGCAAGGCCTATCTTCACCCGTCCCCCTGGAAGCGCAAAAAATGCGGGAAGAAAAACAGGAAATCAAATGTGTAGCGGCCAGGCGGCAATCGGATTCCTCAACCAAGCGAAACTTGAGCAAGGATATCCCATGCATCAACAGATACTCTCGCGCCGTTCGTTTCTACAAATCGGCTACTCTGGGCTGCTCGGCATCGGTCTCCCGTCGGTGTTGAGACAACGCGCGCAAGCCGGTTCATCCTCACCCCAGGCCCCTCTCCCTGGGGAAGAGAGGAGATCACGCCCGAAATCGGTCATCATCGTCTTCCTCACCGGGGCAGCGAGCCATCTCGATATGTTCGACATGAAGCCCGACGCGCCCGCCGAAATTCGTGGCGAGTTTCGCCCTACTCGTACGAGCGTCCCCGGCTTGCACGTCTGCGAGCACCTGCCGCGGCTGGCGGCACGAGCCGATAAGTACGCGGTCGTGCGGTCGTTCTCACATCGCGAGAACAATCACCTCGTCGCAACGCATCACGTGCTGACCGGGCATCCGCAGCCGGGCGCGTTCTTCGACAAGGTCGCCTCCCGCGATGATTGGCCGAGCTATTCGTCCACCGTCGACTATCTGCGGCCGCGCACGGATGGATTGCCATCAGGCGTCAATGTGCCGACGTTCCTGATGGAAGGCCCGCTGGTTTGGCCCGGACAGCACGCGGGATTCCTGGGACCGCGGCACGATCCCTGGCAGATTACGCGCGATCCCGGCGCCGCCGACTTCGGCATGGACAGCCTGCGTCCGGCGGAAGGCATCGACATCGTCCGGCTCGACGATCGCCGCGCACTTTTGCAAGAGGTTGACGCGCAGCAACGTCAGCTCGCCCTCAGCGCTGAGGGCCGACGCTTGAGCGATCAGCAGCAAGCGGCGTTTTCAATTCTCGCCTCGGGCCGAATTGCCCGCGCCTTCGCGATGGACCAGGAACCGGCGGCCGTGCGCGATCGCTATGGCCGGCACCCGTTCGGGCAATCGCTTTTGCTCGCGCGTCGGCTCGTGCAGGCGGGCGTTCCGGTCGTGCAGGCGAACATGGGCATCGTGCAAAATTGGGACACGCACGCGGACAACTTCGGCAAACTCAAGAACCGCCTCTTGCCTCCGCTTGATCAGGGCGTGTCGGCGTTGCTCGACGATCTGGAGGCAACGGGGCTACTGGATGACACGCTGGTGATGATGCTCGGCGAGTTCGGTCGCACGCCGCGCGTGTTCGCAGTCAACGCCACGGCCGTGCCTGGCCGCGACCACTGGGCGCCCTGCTTTTTCGGTGTCTTCGCGGGCGCTGGAGTTCGCGGCGGACAGTTGATCGGCAGTTCCGACCGCATCGGAGCGTATCCGTCCACGACGCCGTTCTCGCCGGACGATATTGGCGCGACGGTGTACCACGTCCTTGGCGTCGATCCGGCAATCGAAGTGCGCGATCGCCAAAATCGCCCGGTCCATCTCAACCGCGGCGAAGTGATGCGCGTCCTGTTCGGCAATTGATGGCCGTATTCGCGGCGAGCGAGATAGAATCAAAGGAATGAGAACAGAGACTTGCGCGGAGGTACTGAATCATGGTCGCGAAAACTCCCGAACCGCTAACGGTCTTGTACGAGGCCGACGAGACCGCGTGGCTCGATGCGATGTCAGAGCTAATCGCCGAACGACGGTTGGAGGACCTTGATTACGTTCATCTCGGGGAGTACCTCAAGGACATGGCACGGAGCGATCGACGCAAAGTGGAAAGTCGCTTGGCAATTCTCATGATGCATATCCTCAAGTGGCTGCATCAAGAGAACAAACGCACACCTAGCTGGCGCCGCACCATCAGCGCACAACGAATGGAATTGGCTCGTCTGTTCAAGAGCGGGGCCTTGCGAAAACATGCCGAGAGCGTACTCGCCGAGACGTATGCGGAAGCCGTCGAGTTGGCGGCGGACGAGACGGACTTGCCTGAAGAGACGTTCCCAGGCGAATGTCCGTGGACCTTGGAGCAACTGCTGTCGGCGGAGGTGTTGGCAGATTAGCTTCAGCATGAACAAGTCTCGCGGTAGTTGATTGACGCCTTCATCCTCAATGTGGTAGTATCAGTCAAGATTCAACTTCATCCCAAGACTCGCGTGACTGCGCCAATGAAAGGACAACCAACATGAGCAACCAGAAAAAGAGCGGCGTGTCGCGCCGCGACGCCATCAAGACCGTCGCCGCGGCAGGCGCTCTCGCAGGCGTCGCCATTCCGCAGGTACACGCCGGCGAGAATAACACCATCAAGATCGCCCTCGTCGGCTGCGGCGGACGCGGCACCGGCGCGGCCATCGACGCCCTGCGTGCCACCGGCGGCCCCACCCAACTGGTCGCCATGGCCGACGTCTTCGCCAATCGCCTCGCCTTCAGCCACAACAACCTGACGCGCGAACTTCCCCGGCAAATCGACGTGCCCCCCGAGCGCCGTTTCGTCGGCTTCGACGCCTATCGCCGGGCCATGGATACGCTCCGCGCCGGCGACGTCGTCATCATGGCGACTCCGCCTGCGTTTCGCTGGGTGCAATTCACCTACGCCATCGAGAAACGGCTCAACGTCTTCATGGAGAAGCCAATCTCCGTCGATGGTCCGAGCACGCGCCGCATGCTCGCCCTGGGTGAACAAGCCGCCCGGCACAACCTCAAGGTCGGCGTCGGCCTGATGTGCCGGCACTGCGACGCCCGCAAGGAACTGGAGCAGCGCATCCGCGACGGCCAGCTGGGCGACCTCACCTTGATGCGCGCCTACCGCATGCACGGCCCGATCGGCTTCTTCAACTCGCCGCCGAAGCCCGACAACATCAGCCATCTGATGTACCAGGTCCAGCGATTCCACTCGTTCCTCTGGGCCAGCGGCGGAGCATTCAGCGACTTCTACATCCACAACATCGACGAATGCTCCATGATGAAAAACGCCTGGCCCGTACAAGCTCAAGCGTCCGGCGGCCGGCACTTCCGCGGCGATTCTCTCGATCAAAACTTCGACACGTACTCGGTGGAATACACCTTCGCCGACGGCGCCAAACTCTTTCTGGAAGGCCGTTGCGTGATCGGCGCTCACACGCAATTCTCCAGCTTCGCGCACGGGACGCGCGGCAGCGCCGTCATCTCGCAATCGGGGCATCATCCCGCGCGTTGCCGCATCTATCGCAATCAGGACATGACGAACGCCGAGAACATTGCCTGGCGTTTCGGCAACCGCGTCAACGCTCCGGAGCCGAACCCGTACCAGCTCGAATGGAACCACCTGCTGGACGCGATCCGCAACAACCGGGCGTACAACGAAGTCGCGCGCGGCGCCGAGGCGAGCCTGATCACCGCGATGGGCCGCATGGCCGCGCACACGGGCCAGATCATCACGCGCGATCAGATGCTGAACTGCGCCCACGAGTTCGCGCCGACGGTGGACCGCCTGACCAACGACTCGGAGGCTCCCTTGCAACTTGTCAACGGCAAGTACTTGGTGCCGCAACCGGGTGTCCTGCGCGATCGTGAGTATTGATCGAAAGAGCCGGGCGGCATGCTTTCAGGGCCTGTTTGCAGGAAGAGCCTGCAGGCCGCGCTCACCCTGAAAGCATGCGGCGCCCGGGTGCGTTCGTCTGTTCAGAGAACCGAAGGCGCCATCTGCGCGCCAAGACAAAAAATCCGCCGTATTTGTTCTTGACTTCACACATTCTCGTGTTACTTTCATCCAACAGTTCATTTACGCCTCCCGCTTCTTCTTCGCGAAGTGAGGCAAGCTAATGTTCAAGCCGATCTGCTGGTTTTCTAGGCTCGTGTCCACATGGGGGGGGGCGCATCGACGGCCGATCCGTCGGCGTCGAACTCCGTTTCGTCCCATGCTTGAACCACTCGAAATTCGCGATTTAATGGCGGCGGGTTTGCTCGCCGTGGATGATGTTCTGCCTACGCCCGTCGTCAAAGGCTCCGCGGTCACCATCGACGTTTTGGCCAACGACGTCAGCCCACTCGGAACGCCAACCATTGAGATTCTGACCCAGGGCGCCAAAGGCATTGCCTCGGTCAATCTCGACAACACCGTCGCTTACCTTGGCAACACCACCGGCACGGATGTGTGGTCGTACAGGATCACGTATGGCACGGATTCCTCCATCGCGTCGGTTTACCTCACCAACATTCCATCGGCGAGCGAGCTCTACGCGAAGTATCAAACGGACGTCTCGGCCGCAAATCAGGTCTATGCCGATGCGATCACTGAGACGGCGGCCACGCGCCAAGCGGACATTGACGCTGCTCGCGCAACGGCTCAATCCGCCGCTGCCCAACTTTACGCCGCTTACGAAGGCACGGTGACGCAGGCGACACAAGCGTATGTAACGGCAATTGCCGATGCCGAGGATGATTACGGGAGCGCCGTAGCGAGTGCCGATGCGGCCTATCAAACGGATACCGACGCGGCCGTGGTTATCTACGACGCCGCCATCGCCGCCTCGCAAACCGCGTACGACGATGCGGTGGCTGCCGCGGAACAAGTTTACCAGGCCGGTCTGCTCGCAGCCGATGCCGCCTACGACACGGCGGTCACGCCGCTTCAAGCCGCGTTGGCTCTGGCCATTGCCGATGCACAAAACGCCCAGGCCGCGTTCGACAGCGCGGAGGCGGTGCTCAGCGCGACCATCGCCACTGCCGCCGCCGAGCTCGACGCAAGCCAGGCGATCGCCCTTGCCGCCTACCAAGCGGCCCAGGAACAGGCCAATCTCGCGCACGCCATCGTTGTGGATCGCGATGCAGCGAGCTCGTCGAGATGCGATGGTGCAAATTAGCGCACAATTGCTACTTCAAAGGATTGAGGCGGCCTTGGACCGATACGCAGCTGCTGAAAGATTGCGTCTCCTTCGGACTGAACGTGACGCGCTTGATCCAGTTCCATCGCTACCACCACTACCACAGCCGCGCGACGACAGGTTCCCGCCAATCCGTCCCTAGCCCGGATTATTCATGACCCTTGCGAACCATGGAATTCACCAGGAACGCCGATAACATAGTGCATTTTACCTGGTTTTCATAAGGCATTTGCACGAAAGGACTTGCGTCGATGGTGCGGTGAGGCATGAATAAGCCGGGCTAGGCGTGACATCGCGAGCGCGGCATACAAAAAGGAGAGTATCATGCGGGGCAAACTTGTCGTTCCGTGTCTGTGCTTTTTCGCTACCCTAATGGCAGCGATTCCCACGCTTGGGAAGCCAACTAAGAACGAGACTGAAAAAGCTCACCGGGAGCGGCTCGTCACATCATTACAAGGGATCTGGGAACAGACAGGCCGCTGGGACCATAAAGGAAAGCTCGAAGAAACGGATCCGAAGGGATACCGCATTCTTCGATGTGTGAAAGTAATAAAAGGTTCAAGCGTCTACACCATTCGGAATTTTGGTTTGAGCATATACGCTGACCGGCTTGAGTTCTCCGTTGGTAATAGCACCGACCCTGGCGCGATTGATTTTCTCGATCCCGAAAACAACTTCACGATCCGAAGCCGTTCTGAGTTGAAGGAAAACACGCTGTCGATATGCATGCACGGCGGAAACGCCACCTTGCGCCGCCCGGAAAAGATCACTCCCACCGAGGATGGGTTTGTAGTCGAGGCCTATAGGCGGCTCGCCTCTCCCAAAAATCAGGCGGGCACTGGTAAGACCCCGCCAATAACGGGGATCTGGTCTGCTTTTGAGATCGAACTCGACGGCAAAAAAATAGACGGAAAGAAGCTTCCGGTTGACACGAGGTGGGAGTTCGCTGAGAATTCCAAAGCGTTTTGTTTTCTGGGTGATGTCTACGTAATGATCTCCTCTTCCGAGGGTCTTCAAACTCTAGTAACGCATGGCAAACTTGAATTCGTGCCCAACAGCGACAACGCCATCAACTTCAAGCGTGAGGACGGCAGGATCGTTCAAGGCATCTATGAATTGAAAGGAGATCATCTGACCCTATGCTGGAGTAGCGCGGGAGAAAATCGTCCAAACCAATTCCGCACCCAGGACGGGGATCGTTGGGAATTGGTGCGCCTGAAGCGAGTGGACTTGGAAAAAAAACCCTGAAGGACAACGGGCCAGGAGTCGATAATACGGGGAAAGGTGTCAGCCAACAACCGAGCATCTTCCAAGACGCCACTCCCCACGTCAAATCGGCTGCAAAGTCCCGAGTTACATTGGTTCCATTTCTACGCCAGGGGAGACGGCTTTTTCTGGGCGATGGAACCCGCGCCAGCCGGTCAAGTCTCCACCAGCGACGGCAAGTTGACGATGTTCTCCGAATGTCCATGCCTTCCAACCAAGTGTTGTTCGCTTCCTGGTTCGGCGTCCAGCGCATTAGCGCCAACCAACTACTCCTGCAAAATAAAACGGACCTTTGGCTCCTCACCCTCTCAAAGAAGTGACCGAACCGAGTTGCCCTTGAGGGGCTTTGCAACGCATCTGTAGGTCGGGCGTTCCAGCCTGACCAAACCCGCCCAGACTCAATATATCCCCGCGCGCGTCAAACGGCAGGCGCGTTGGCGATTGTACTTGCGTCAATTTCTGGTAATCTGTTCTTCATGCCACGTTGTCATCGAAAGCAAGCACAAAGGCGTTCCTCATGAACCGGCCACCCATTCGATTTTTCGTCGCATCCCTTGTCAGCGTGCTGTTTACCGGCGTCGTCTCCGCGCAGCCGACCGAGCTGGAAAAAAAGGCTCGTGCCATTTTGCACGCCCATTGCTTCAAGTGCCATAGCCATGAAGCGGGCAAGGCCAAAGGCGATCTAATGCTCGACACGCGTGCCTTCATGCTCAAGGGCGGCGACAACGGGCCGGCGCTCGTGCCTGGCGACCCCGCCCAGAGTTTGCTCATTAAATCGGTCACGCACCAAGATCCGATGCTCAAAATGCCGCGCAGCGCTCCAAAACTTGCGATTGAGGACATCGCGATCTTGACCGCCTGGGTGAAGGCGGGCGGCGCGTGGACGGATGCGCCGGCGAAATCGGGATTGCGCGCGCCCGGCAAGATCACCGCCGAGGATCGCCGCTACTGGGCGTTTCAGCCGCTGCAGGCCATTGATCTCCCCGCCGGCGACGAGGCGAATCCGATCGATCGCTTCATTCGCGCACGTTTGCGCAAAGAGGGCCTCAAGCCGTCGCCGAACGCCGATCCGCGCACGTTGATACGCCGGTTGTCGTTCGATCTCATCGGCCTGCCGCCGACGCCGGAAGAAACCGAAGTGTTTGTCGCCGCCTGGACCGCGAGCGTGAAACCGCAAGCGATGGTGGAGACACTGGTCGATCGCCTGCTCGCCAGCCCGCACTACGGCGAACGCTGGGCGCGCCACTGGCTCGATGTCGTACGCTACGCCGAGTCGGACGGGTATCGCCTCGATACGTTTCGGCCACACGCCTATCGTTATCGCGACTACGTCATCAAATCATTTAACGACGACAAGCCGTACGATCGCTTCGTTCGCGAACAAATCGCCGGCGACGAACTCGACCCCAACAATCCCGACGCGCTTGTCGCCATCGGCTATCTCACGCACGGCATTTACGAGTTCAATCAGCGCAACGTGCGCGGCCAATGGTTTGAAATGATCTCAGAAATCACCGACATCACCAGCGAGACGTTTCTCGGCCTAAGCATGGGCTGCGCGCGTTGCCACGATCACAAATTCGATCCGATTTTGCAGAAGGATTACTTCGCGCTGAAATCGTTCTTCGACGGCCTGATGCCGAGCGAGGAATTGCCCTACGCCGCCGCAGCGCAACAGGGCGAACACGCCAAGAAGCTGGCGGCGTGGGAGGCGAAGACCGTGGCGCTGCGCAAACAGATCGGCGAGATCGAGAATCCCGTCCGAGCCAAGGACGCGGCGTCCATGACATCCAAGTTTCAGCCCGACATTCAAGCGATGCTGCGGATGCCGTACGCGCAGCGCAATCCGCTGGAGCAGCAACTCGCGACGCTGGCGTATCGGCAGATCGCGTTTGAGTACGACAAAATCGACACGAAGATCAAAGGCGCCGAGAAGGACCGGCTGCTCGAATTGCGTAAGCAACTCGCGAAATTCGACGCCGACAAGCCGCCGCCGCTGCCCATGTGCCAGGGCGTGCGCGAAGTCGGCACGCAGCCGCCGCCGACGTCGATTCCGAAAAAAGCGAGCGACATCGCCCCCGCGTTTTTGACGGTGCTCGGCCAGGACGCGCCGGCGATCACGCCGACGAAGTCAACGTCGGGACGACGCGCGGTGCTGGCGAACTGGCTGACGCGCCCGGACCATCCGCTGACGAGCCGGGTGCTGGTCAATCGCCTCTGGCAACAGCACTTCGGGCGCGGTCTTGTCGGCACCGCGAGCGATTTCGGCAATCTCGGCGAGAAACCCAGCCATCCGGAATTGCTCGACTGGCTCGCCGACCGTTTCGTCAAGGATGGCTGGAGCATGAAGAAGCTACATCGGCTCATCGCGACATCGAACACGTATCAGCAATCTTCTCTATCAGCCGCCGATGTGTTGGCAATGCAGAAGGACCCCGATAACCGCCTGTTGTGGAAGATGACGACGCGCCGCCTCGACGCCGAGCAAATCCGTGACGCAATGCTGCTGGCGACCGGCAAACTCGATCGCAAGGTCGGCGGGCCGTCCGTCGAATTCAAGGAGCCACGCCGCAGCGTCTATTTGAAGTGGCTGCGCAATACGAAGGAACCCCTGCTCGAAATCTTCGACGTGCCCGACGGCTTCACCAGCGCCGCCCAACGCAACGTCAGCACCAATTCAACGCAGGCGCTCTATCTGATGAACTCGAACTATATGCTCCAGCAAGGCGCCGGCTTCGCGGACCGACTGCACAAAGACAACACCACGACCGACGATCAGAAGATCGAGCGCGCCTTTCGCTTGGCGTTCGCGCGTTCCCCATCGAGCAAAGAAACGCAGATCGCGCAAACCTTCCTCGCTGGACAGCAGAAACGCATCGTCCCTGTGAAGGACAAGGTCGCGCCTTATGAAACCGCCAAAATCCCGTTCCACGAGGGCAAAGCCGCGGTCATCACGCCCGGCAGCCCGCAGGCACGCTTCCAACTCCCCGACGACGTGAAGCTGCCAAGCGACCAGTTCACGCTCGAGGCGTTCGTTTATCTGCGCAGTGTTTTCGACGACGGCACGGTCCGCACCATCGCCTCGCACTGGAACGGCGACACGAAGGCGACGGGCTGGGCGTTCGGCGTCACCGGCAAGAAGTCGGCGTACAAGCCGCAGTCGCTCGTCTTGCAGCTCTGGGGCCAAGACGACGCCGGCAAGATTGCTTACGACGCGATCTTCTCGGGTTTCCTCATGCAGCTCAATCGGCCGTATTACGTCGCGGTGTCGGTCAACCTCAAAGACGCCGGCGAGAAGGGCATTACGTTCTACCTGAAGGACCTTGCCAACGACGAAGACCCGTTGCAAATTTACTCGACGACGCACAAGGTCGTTAGAATGACCGCGGCCAAGAACACCTTCTGCATCGGCGGCACGATGGGCAAGCTGGAACGCTCCTGGGACGGCATGATCGACGACGTGCGTCTGTCCAACATCGGCCTGCCGCAGAGCCAGCTTCTCTTCATGAACCCCGCGCTGTCGAAGAACACTGTCGCTTACTGGCAATTTGAGCCCGCCCCCGGCATGCTCAACGACTCGTCGCCGAGCCGGTTGACCTTACAACGGCACGGCAGCGCCAGTTCGGCGCCGCTGGCGACGATCGACGCGCGCCGGGCGGCGTGGATCGATTTGTGCCAGGTGCTCTTGAACGCGAATGAATTCCTATACGTTGATTGATCGGCCACCCGCGTGCCTAACGTTCCTGCGGATCGAACGTCGTTCTGGCATCGCGCGGCACGGCGAAGAAGTCGGCGCCGATGCGGGCACGCTGGCCGCGCACGCCGCCGGTCGGACCCTGCACATAGAAGATCACGCGCTGGGCGTTGCCGTCCATTTTGATCTCGTGCTTCAATACGCCGTCCGGCGGGCCGCTGGTGGTCCAGCTCACCAAGACGAGGGCTTCCTTCTGGAAATCGATCGCGTCAATGAGCGATTGCGCGGACGCCTTGCCGACGAGTTTTTCGACGGCCGCCGCATCCGTCATCGAGGTGAGTTTATTTAGGCCGCCGAGCGTGAAGGCCACCGTCGGATCTTTGGGATTGAACTTGATCGGCCGTACGCCGGGCTTGGCGTCTTTGTCTTTGCCGGCCCCCTTGCCAGCCGCGCTCCAGCGCACATTGGACCTCAAGGCGTAAACGTGCGTGTGGGAACGCAGATCGCGTGTCAACCCAGGTTGCAGCTTGAAGAAGATTTGTTCGGGAAAGGACTCCGCCACGGTGTAAGTCAACTTGTCGCCGCCAGAGCCTTTCCAGGCAAAGACGAGCACGACTTGCTTTTTGAAATCGACTTGCTTCATCAAGCCTTCGAGCGCGTCTTTGCCGAAGTGTTTAGCAGCGTCGTCAGCCGATTGGATCACGAGCGGTTTGTTCCAGGCCGAGTCCTTGAACACGCCATCGTTGGGCGTCGCTTTCACCGCGACGATCGGCGGCGTGTCTGCCTGTGCCGGAGCGATGGAGCCGAATGCCATAGTCATCGATGCGAACAAGATGCAGCGCGTCATGTCGTTTCTCCGAGGTGTTATTGCTACCCGTTGGGTGCGTCGGAGACGCACCCAACGATAACGCCTATCACTTCTTGCCGATGCAATACAGATGATGCAAGGTGCGGATGAAAATCTGCCCATTTGACACCGCCGGCGACGCGTAGCATTCATCGCCCAATGGATTGCGGCTCACGACCGTGAAGGTCCCGTCGTTTTTTAGCACGTAAGTAATGCCGTCGTCGTCGCTCATGTAGACGTGCCCATCTGCCAAAATGGGGGAGGCACTGTGATGCCGGCCGAGCTGCTCGATAAAGGTGCGTTTGCCGGTCTGCGCCCCGAAGCACGAGAGGTAGCCCTTGTCTGAGATCATGTAGAAGAACTTGCCGACGGCGAGCGGCGACGGCACGTAGGACGCATTGATGGCTTTCGTCTTGCTTTCATGCCAGACGATGTGCGAGTTCGTGATGTCCCCTTTGCCGTCGGGCCGAATCGCCATGTTGTGGTAATCGGGGAAGCCGGCTGTGAGGAAGAAGAGGCCGTCGCCATAAACGAGCGAGGCGACGTACTGTTGCGTCGGTCCCTTGATGATCCAGATCGGCGCGCCGGTTTCGGGGTCATAGCTGGTCACGTCGAGTCCGCCGGAGAGCACCATCTGCGTCTTTCCCCCAGCCTCGACGATGATGGGCACGCAGTAGGAGCGCAGGCGATTGGGCCGGTTGATGCGCCATTTCTCCGCGCCGGTCGTCTTGTCGAGGGCGACGATGTACGCCTCGGCGTCCTGATCGCCGTTGACGATCACCTTGTCCTTGTAAAGAATCGGCGAGCTGCAAAAGCCGTGCACGGAATAAAATCGGCCCGGCGACTTCTCCCATACTTTGTTGCCGTCGAAGTCGTAGGCGGAGATGACAACCTCGGGGACCATGTCGACCGGAAGTTTCCCCTTGGGCTTCAATGGAGCATCGTTATCGTTTTTCTTGCGCAGGCGAAAGAAGCTCGTGTAGACGTATTTGCCGTCGGTCGCGGGAGTGGAACTCGCCCGGCTATTGAGCTTGTGCAGCGATTCGAGAGGCGACTCGGCGACCTCGCGTTGCCAGAGGACCTTGCCGTTGGTGCGGTCGATGCACAGGAGTACTCGCTTCTGTTCCTTGAGCAAACAGGTGGTCACGAAGACGCGGTCGCCGTGAATGATCGGCGAGGAATGCCCGATGCCATCGATCGGCGTGCGCCAGGCTATGCCGGTCATGGTTTCGGCGCCGTTCTTGTCCTTGACGACGCTCCACGTGGTCGGCAGGTTTTTTTCGAGGGAGCTGCCGTCCAGGCGAGGACCACGCCACGAGGGCCAGTCTTCGGCGTGCGCGGTGCAGGTGAAAATTGCGATGGTGAGCAGGGAAAGGCAGCGTTGCATCGAAGTCTCCAAGGCGGGCTGGCGTGGTGTAATATCCGGTGGGAATGATAGTTTATTGATATACCGGGCAGCCGGCACCAGCAAAGCAAAGCGAGATTCGCCCTTGACGCAAGCGCGTCCGTCGTCGAAAATACCACAGTCCCGCCTTCACACCACTTTGGGGAGGATTGACCATGCGTTGGACCCTGCTCGCAATCGCGGCTCTCGGCTTGGGCCTCATGAGTGTTGCCCACGTCGCCGCGTCGAACAAAGCCGCCGACATCACCGCCAACGGCACGTACCTCGAAGCTCGCACCTGCGATGTCTGGACCGGCCCGTGCTTCGCGAACGCCGACTTCAACATCGGCGGCAAACAAGGCGTCATGGCCTGGCGCATCGACAAGGGGCAAGCCGGGGACGTTTCTCTCGACGGGCTCAGCGTCGTCGCCGTCATCTCGGCCGCCAACACCATCGGCCTCGAACAGCGTTCGCCGGCGAAGGCCGTCATCATCGTGGACAGTCGGGCCACCAACGCGCAACGCGATGCGCTGGTTCGTTTCGTGCAACAGCAAGGCGGCCATCTGGTGGCGAACGTCGTCAAGGTGCATGCGCAACCGATCAAGATCGACGGCTGCCCGTGCAAATTCAACGCTTGCTTCGAAGTGGACGCCACCGTCGCCAAACTCAAGACGCGTTGTCTCGACGCCGAGCACGACAAGGTGTGCGGCAACGAGTACGCCTTCTATCCGCCGATGGCCAACAACGTGAAGGTCCTCCCGGCCGGCGTGGTGACGCAAAGCTTCCGCGGCCAAGGCCTGGGCGAAACGTGGACCGACAGCGATCGTCGCGCGGGCTACGTTGGTTCGTTCCAGGTCAAGTAAGTCCCTTTCTTCGTTTAGCCGCGTTTCGCAGAACCGCGCGGGTCAACGACCCGCGGGCTAAACGGATTCATTCTTGGAGTCCCCCCCGATGATGCGCCTTGCGTGTCTCGCGATACCGCTCTTTTTTGGTGTGATTTTCATCTCACTGGCGCCGGCCCCCGCGCAAGAAGGCAAGAAATACGCGATCAAGACAAATGCGACGCCGTTGCCAAAGGAATTCGCCGAGCCGATCCAGAAGATGCTCGTGGACAGTTCGATTCAGTTCACGGAGGCGTCGGGCAAACCAATCTGCGACATCTGGTTTCGCAAGGAACTTCCCGCCGAGGCGACCCCCGCACAGCTGAAAACCGGCGTGACCTTCCGCGAAGTTAAGCAAACGGAGATACTTGGCGCGGTTCAATTTCACGTCAACTGGACCGACTATCGCAAGCAGAAGGTCAAACCCGGCTTCTACACAATGCGCCTGGGCTATCAGCCTACCGACGGCAAGCACACCGCCGATGTGTCGGACTTTCAGGAATTCGTGCTCCTAATCAACGCCAAGGCCGACACCAAGCCAAATTTGCTTGAAGCGAAGATGCTGCACGATCGCAGCGGCGAAAGCCTCGACCTGGGCCACCCGGCTGTTTTCATGCTTTGGCCCACCAACGCGCCCAAGGTTCCTGAGCTCACCCCACGACCGAAGAATCACTGGGTCGTCAGCTCCAAATGCAACCTCGTCGTCAACGGCAAACTAACGGATGCGAGCATCGGTATCGGGCTGACGATTCTGGGACATTCGCCTGCGGAATAGCCCAGTCAAGCCCCCTCGGTCACGCGTTCAAATCCACTCTTGAAGTGTGCAAGGGCCTCATCCGGGTTGAGGTTGAAAACCACGCGGCCGACAGTGCGCCATTCGCCATCGAAGAAGAAGACGGCCGTGGCGTTGCGAAGATTGCCGACGGCCTCGACCCCTTCCATGTCGCTCCCTTCGATCGCTTCGAAGGAGATCGTCACGCCGACCAAAGCGAGCAGATGGCCTGTTTGTTTGTCGCGCACCCATTCGATCAGATCGTTCCACTGGCACTCCTTCCAGCGCAGCCCGCGCGGCTTGCCCGAAGCCGACGCTGCTTGCAAGAATGCCGTCTGCAAGCGCGTCCGCTCATGCGCGAATCGAGCCTGCGCCGACCCTTGGTCAATCGGCGCGCCGTGCTTCCTTCGACGCCACCAATAAAACAACAGCAGGATTGGCACGCCCAGCGCGATAGGTAAAAGAAAGTACAGAGGTTCCATGCACCGCTCGTGAAGATGGGCAAGCGTGTCTTGACGGTCCCATTCGCCCCTTTTGTTATATGTGGCGTGGAGGCAGCAGCATGATCACGATTCTCGCCTGGACCGGCTCGGAAAAGAAACTGCGCACGCTCAATCCCGATGATCTATTGAGCCGCAAGGACGAATGGCGCGCCGCCGACACGGTACTATGGATTGATCTGTGCAATCCGAGCGAGGACGAGGAACGACTCATCCTCCAGCAGTTCTACAGTATCCACGCGCTCTCGCTGGAGGATGTCACGCGTCTGCGCCGCGAGCCGAACGCCCATCCGCATTTCCCCAAGGTCGAGGAATTTCCCGACCACCTGTTCGTTATCGTCAATCCGCTCGCGCATACGTCGGTCCCCGATCCCAATGGCATCTTGACACAGCTTAGCGCGGTCTTGACAGAACACATCCTCATTACACACCACGTCGCGCCGCTGAAGTGCATCGATGCGGTGCGTGAATACCTGGCCCGACACGAAGCGCAAAGCCAGCGCGGGCCCGACTATCTCTTTCACCTCGTCCTCGATTTCACCGTTGACGAGTTCGTTCCCGTTCTCGATCAAATCGAGGACACCCTCGATCATCTCGAATCGACCATCATGAAGCGGCCGACGCCGGAACTCTACATGCGCCTGCTGCGGCTCAAACGCGTCATCATCACGTTGCGCAAGACGCTGATAGCTGAGCGCGAAGTGCTGGTACGGCTGGCACGCGGCGAGTTCTCGCTCGTCGACGAACGCGAGACCGTCTACTATCGCAACGTCTACGATCACCTCGTGCGCTTCACGGAATTGATAGAAAGCTCGCGCGAAATGGTCAGCGATCTGATGCAGACGTACCTGTCCGCGCAGTCGAACCATCTCAATCAGGTCATGAAAGTGCTGGCGATGATCTCGACCATCGTTTTGCCGATGACGTTGGTCGCGGGCATCTACGGCATGAATTTCGAGGAGTTCGTGCCGAACAAGAACAACGCGGCCGGCTTCTACATTGCCAATGGGTTAATGCTCCTGAGCGGTGTCGTGTCGGTGACGTTCTTCTATTGGAAACGCTGGCTCTGAGCGGGTCGCTGCCCTTGCAATTCGACGCCTCAGCCGTCACAATGGAATCGTTGTCGCGAGAGGTGATTTGAATGACCCGTCGGCTGCTGGCGTGCCTTCTGTGCGGCGCCTCCGTTCTTTTGTTGTCGATCTGGCATCCGCCGGCGCCGCCCTCGCACGCTCCCTCCGTGCCGACGCCAACGCGGGTTGATTTCAATCGCGACATCCTGCCCATTCTCGCCGACAGATGTTTCACGTGCCACGGACCGGATGCGACGGCGCGCAAGGGAGGGCTGCGCCTCGATCAACGTGACGCCGCCATGAAGAGGAGCCGCCGCGGCACGACGCCAATCGTGCCCGGCCAGGTGGATCAGAGCGAACTGGTGCGCCGCCTCTTCGTTGACGATGACGAACGCATGCCGCCGCGGAAGTCGGGCAAATCGCTCACCGATCAGGAAAAGAACTTACTCAAACGCTGGATTGCCGAGGGGGCGGAGTATCAGCTTCACTGGGCGTTCGTCAAGCCGCAGCGGGCCGAGCTTCCCAAGGTCAAGAATCAAGCGTGGGTTCAGAATCCGCTCGACGCGTTCGTTTTGCATCGTCTTGAAGCGGCGGGATTGTCGCCGTCGCCCTCCGCAGATCCGGTGACGCTCATTCGGCGCTTGTCGATCGATTTGATCGGGTTACCCCCGACGTTTGACGAGGTTGAGGAGTTCAAAAAAGCATGTGAGAACGTGAGCGCTAGACCGCAAGCGATTGAGAAGGCCGTGGATCGGCTGCTCGCGTCACCGCACTTCGGCGAAAAGATGACGCTGGCCTGGCTCGACCTGGCACGCTACGGCGACACCAGCGGCTATCACATGGACACGACCCGGCAAATGTGGCTGTGGCGCGATTGGGTCATCGACGCCTTCAACAAGGACATGCCGTTCGACCAATTCACCATCGAACAACTCGCGGGAGATCTGTTGCCGACGCCGACGGACAAACAGAGGATCGCCACCGGCTTTCATCGCAACACGCGCTTCAACGAGGAGGGCGGCGTCGATCCCGAAGAGTACGTCATCCGCTACAACATCGATCGCACCAACACGCTCGGCGCAGTGTGGCTCGGCCTGACGCTGGGCTGTGCCGAATGCCATAGCCACAAGTACGATCCGATCACGCACAAGGAATACTATCAGCTCCTCGCGTACTTCAACGGCATCACCGAAACGATGGCGGAAGGCCTCAGTGTCCACGGCAAAGCGCTGCCGCCCCTTTTGAAGATCCCCACGCCGGAACAGACTGCCGCGCTTGTGGATCTGCGCAAGTCGCTCGAGCCAGTCGCCAGGGCGATCACCAAGGCAGTAGGTGGGTTCTCGTATGCCGATCCGCTCGACGGCAAGACCCTGCCGAAGGAAATCACCGCCGATCTCGCGGCACGTTCGCAGCGTGCCTGGGAGGCGCACGCGAAAGGCGACGGTAATCTGCGCCCGGAACTGCGCGAGGCGATCAAGGCCCACCCCGCCATGCGCAGCACCGAACAAAAAACACTGCTGCGCGATTATTACCTGCGCAAGATTCATGTCGATGCGCGCGACACGATCGGTCTTTACGACCGCGACTTCGAGGACCTTACGGAGAAGATCAAGGCGATCGAAGACGCGATCCCGCACACCCTCATCACCGAAGAAATGGCCAGGCCGCGGCCCACGCACATCTTGATGCGCGGCGACTTTCAGCAAAAAGGCGAGCGCGTCGAGCGCGGCGTACCAGTGAGCTTGCCGCGGTTGCCCAAGGACGCGCCGGCGAATCGGCTCGGCCTGGCACGCTGGCTCGTCAGCCCGGAGCATCCCTTGACCACTCGCGTGGCCGTCAATCGTCTCTGGGCGCAAATGTTCGGCCACGGCATCGTCCGCAGCCTGGGCGACTTCGGCACACAGGGCGATTACCCGTCGCACCCGGAGTTGCTCGATTGGCTGGCCATCGAGTTCTCAGAGCCGGAAGCGTTAGCGACGGGAAAAAGACGCCCCTGGTCCATCAAGCACATCCTTCGCACGATCGCACTCTCGGCGACGTACCAGCAGGCGTCGATCTATCGCAAAGACTCCGTCAAGATCGATCCACACAATCGGCTGCTGTCGTTCGCGCCGCGTCACCGGCTCGGCGCCGAGGAGTTGCGCGACAGTGCCCTGGCGATCAGCGGCCTGTTGAATCACAAGATCGGCGGCCCGTCGTTCATGCCGTATCAGCCGAAGGATTATTACCGCTTCAAAAACGAGGACTGGCCCTGGACCTCCAGCGGCGGCGACGAGCAGTATCGCCGTGGGCTGTACGCCTTCTGGCGCCGCACGGCCTTACATCCGATGTTCGTGACCTTCGACGCCCCGACGCGCGAAGAATGCGCCGTCGCGCGGCTGCGGACCAACACTCCGCTTCAGGCGCTTGTGACGCTCAACGACCCGACCTTTGTCGAGGCCGCGCGCGTCTTCGCGCAGAAGATCCTCACGCAAGGCCCCAAGGATCACGACGCCCGTTTAGCGT
The DNA here is from genome assembly GCA_005799265.1 of Planctomycetia bacterium. Lineage (GTDB taxonomy): Bacteria > Planctomycetota > Planctomycetia > Gemmatales > Gemmataceae > SIAQ01. The sequence continues at coordinate 30,381 of SYHD01000299.1, forward strand.
TTGCGTTCAAGAGCGCAACGTGTCGCGTGCCGCAGGATTCCGAGTTGAATGTGCTGCGCGATGCCTTCGAGGAGCAACGCGTCCGCTTTGCGAAAAATCGAGGCGCCGCCGAGCGTTTCATCAACGTCGGTCAATTTCCGCGTGACGCCCGGCTCGACATTGTTGAATTCGCAGCCTGGACGGCTCTGGGCAACATGCTGCTGAACCTCGACGAAGTCCTGACGCGCGAGTGAGCGCGGCGTCAAGCAATTGCGGAGTATCACTTATGTCCTACGAGTGCGCCACCTGTACCCAAACGCACGGCCACCGTTCCGACATCGGCTTGCGCCACGGGCTTGTATGCGAAGGCTGATCTCATGAACAACCAATCGATTTTGACGCGCCGCCGATTCCTGACGCGCACCAGCGCCTGCCTGGGCATGGCCGCGGTCGCGTCGCTGTTGGCCGACGAACAGGCCGTACCCGGCGTGTTGACACGCACGCACTTTGCGCCCAAGGCGAAAAACGTCATCTTCCTTTTCATGGGCGGCGGCCCATCGCAGGTCGATACGTTCGATCCGAAGCCGACGCTGCGTCAACGCCACGGCGAGGAGATGCCGGCGTCGATCCTCGGCACCCAGCGCGTTACGTTGATGACGCGCAATCAAGGACACTTTCAGACGGCCGCGACCGACTTTGGCTTCCGCAAGGTCGGCCGGGCCGGGCACGACATGAGCAACCTGTGGCGCTATTTGCCGGAGGTCGCCGACGAGCTGACGTTCATCCGCTCGATGCACACGGAGCCGATCAATCACGATCCCGCGGTTACGCTCATGCAAACGGGCCGCCCGGACGCCGGGTTGCCGTCGCTGGGCTCCTGGCTCAGCTACGGCCTCGGCTCGGAGAATCGCAATCTGCCCGCCTATATCGTCATGATGTCCGGCGCATTCGACCAACCAATCACGCCGCGCTACTTCTCGAACGGCTTTCTCCCGTCCCAGCATCAGGGCGTCCAGTTTCAGGCCGCGGGCGACCCGGTTTCTTACCTCTCGAACCCACCCGGCCTGTCGCACGCGGCGCGCGGCGCGATCGTGGCCGGCGTCAACGACCTCAATCGCCTTCGCCATGAACACGTCGGCGACCCCGAAATCGAAACACGCATCAACGCCTTCGAGTTGGCCTTCCGCATGCAAACGTCGGTGCCAGACCTCATGAACATCGACAACGAAACGCCGACCACGCTCGCACGCTACGGCCCTGACGTCAATGATCCCGCGACGTTTGCCCGCCAATGCCTGCTCGCGCGCCGCTTGCTCGAGCGCGGCGTCCGCTACGTGCAGCTTTTCCACCGCGGCTGGGACGCGCACACCGCGGTCGCCGCCAGCCTGCAACGGCAAATCCGTGATGTTGATCAGCCGATCGCCGCCCTGATCCGCGACCTGAAAACGCGTGGCCTGCTCGACTCGACGCTGGTCATCTGGGGCGGCGAGTTCGGCCGTACCGCCTACGGACAGGGGGACCTTTCCGGCGAGTTCGGCCGCGATCACCATCCGCGCTGTTTCACCTACTGGCTCGCCGGCGCCGGCATCAAACCAGGCCTGACGATCGGCGCCACCGACGACTTCGGCTACAACGTGACGGAACGCCCCATCCACGTCAACGACTTGCACGCGACGATCCTGCACTGCCTGGGCATCGATCATTTGCGGCTAACGTATAGGCACGCTGGCCGCGATTTTCGCTTGACGGACGTGGCGGGTGAAGTGGTGCCGGAGGTGTTGGCGTGAAATGCTCTCGCTTGACGGGTCTTATCAGGGTATAATCCCACCATGGATACGATACCAACACTTGTCCGAATGCTCGATCCAGTCGGCAAGAGCTTCGGCGTGAAGACGGCCCAAGCCCTGGTGAATCTCCGCGCAGATGCCGAATTGCAGGCTAACATGGAACGCCTCGCACGCCGTTGCACGGAAGGCAAACTGACGCCGGAAGAGAAGGCGGAGTACGATGCCTTCGTTTCCGCGAACAACGTCATTGCCATTCTTCAAGCCAAGGCCCGCGCCGTGCTGGCGCGTCAGCGCAAGAAATAATAATGGACAAGAAAACTCGAACGCTCGTCTGGCAACGGGCCGACGGGATCTGCGAATACTGCCGGCTTTGGCAGGAGCATGAGCCGTTCATTCAATTCCAAGTTGAACACATCATTCCGACAAAACACGGCGGCAGCGACGACCTGGGCAATCTCGCATTAGCGTGTTACTTCTGCAACTCCCACAAATCGAGCAACCTGTCTGGCATCGACCCAAAGACGAAACGGATCGTGCGACTATTCAATCCACGGCGCCAACGGTGGGAACGCCACTTTCGCTGGAACGGAATCACAATCGTCGGCAAGACGCCCTTGGGCCGTGCGACGGTCGTGGTGTTTGGCATGAATCTATACTGCACGCGGTCAGGATTGACTCATTCACTAGCCCGCAGCGCCAGCAAGGGATGTCCGTGGTTGCCCTTGCTAGCGCTGCGGGCTAGTGAGGCAAATGTGTCATTTCCGCCCGAGCGCAGTATACCTAATCGGCTAGCCCTGCGCGAAACACTCCTCGATTTGGGCCAGTGGCCGTACCACTCGAATTGATGCCCTTTTTTTTTGGCGGGATTCCTGGCCGATGGGATGATTCTCGTTCAATCAATTCCCATGCGGCGTCAGCCTGGTAATCCAGCGTTACCAGAAAGCGTTCAAGGAACGTGCGGCCCAGGATGCCGTGGTAGGATTGACCGATGAGCTCGAGCATCCACGCTTGTGACGGGTCGGCGATCAGGATGGCGTGGTCCTTCGCTCCCATCGAGAGGGCGTTGACGTCGATGCCCTCGACGGCCCAGCGCGGCTCAACCGTGTCGAAGTTGCCGTCCTCGGCAGACAATTCGCTGCCTGCATACGCGACTCCCATTGCGACGACCATGGTCGCGGGATATCCGCTGCGCCGCGATCCCTGTTGGCGTGAATTGACAGCCCGAGCCATCCTGCGTAAGCTGGCCGGTAGGAGACTACCATGAAAACGGAAATCATTGAGATAATCGATCGTGGGCGAGGTCCCGAGCTTTCGACATGCCGGATCACGGTCCTGGACCTTGTAAGGTATTTCCAGAAGGGAAGTTCCTCCGGCGAGATTCGCCGCTGGATTCCGACTTTGAGTGACGGTGAGATCGCGGTCGTCGAGCAATTCTACCTGGAACACAAAGCCGAATTCGACGAAAAAGACCGGTGTGCCAGAGAACGGCGTGCGGAACAGATTCGCCTTCAACGCCAGAAGTTTCCCGAAACAAACGAAACCCCGGAAGAAACCAAGGCCCGGCTGCGGCGACTTCTCGACCAGCGGCGTCAGGAGCAAAACGGTGAAGGGCATCCTGGCTGACCACAATGTGATCGGCCAAGTCGCCTATCTCATGCAACTGATGCAAGCCGATGGCTGGGAGGATTTCTGGCACGCCCTGGGCCTGGTTTTGGTCCGGTTCGAAAATGTCGGCCTTGCCATCACTGCTACGGATGTGGAAATCTGGCAGCGCTGTCAGACAGACGAGTTAGTCCTCATCACTGACAATCGCAACGACGATTCGCCTGAGTCGCTGAACGCCGCTATCCGTCAATTCAACACGTCCGAATCGTTACCTGTATTCACGATCGCCGACCTCGACAAATTCGGCGCCAGCCGGGCTTACGAACAGCGCGTCGTCGCAGCATTGTATGATTATTTGCTGCGGATTGATGATGTGCGCGGAACCGGCAGGTTGTTCTTGCCGTAATTCTGTGTCCTCGGCGACTTCAATTCCCCTGCGGCGTCAGCCTTATTTGCTTCGTACGATAATCCAGCGTTACCAGAAAGCGTTCAAAGAACGTGCGGCCCAGGATGCCGTGGTAGGATTGACCGATGAGCTTGAGCATCCACGCTTGTGAAGGGTCGGCGATCAGGATGGCGTGGTCCTTCGCTCCCATCGAGAGGGCGTTGACGTCGATGCCCTCGACGGCCCAGCGCGGCTCGAACGTGTCGAAGTTGCCTTGCTCGGCAGACAATGGGCTGCCTGCATACGCGACTCCCATTGCGACGACCATGGTCGCGGGATATCCGCTGCGCCGCGATCCCTTGCTCTTTGGACTGGGATTGATTAGATTAACTACGTTGTCCTCTGAACGATCCCGCCGGTTTTGCCCCCCACCCTCCCGCCGCGTTTTTCGGAGTTGATCGATGCGTAATCTTCTCGTCTGTGGTTCTCTTTTCGCTTTCGCCGTCGCCATGAATGTGTTGCAGGCCGACGCTCAGGACAAGGGCATCAAGAACGCCCAGACCGGCGACTGGCCCCAATGGCGCGGACCGGAACGCAATGCCATCTCCACCGAGACGGGGCTGTTGCGCGAATGGCCCAAAGGCGGGCCGGCTCTGCTATGGGACTCAAAAAAGGTCAACAACGTCCCTTCGATCGGTACCGGTTACTCCAGTATGTCCATCGCGCAGGGCAAGATCTTCACCATGGGTGACCTTTCAGTTCCCGTCATCGTCGAATTCAAAAAGGGGGACAAGCTCGAGAAGAAAACCGTTCGCAAGGGCGACGGCTACGTCTTCTGCCTCGATGCCGCCAATGGCAAAGAACTCTGGAAGACCAAGGTCGGCCCGAGCCAGGGGGACGGCCCACGCTGCACGCCAACCGTCGATGGTGATCGCGTCTACACCGTCACGCGGCAGGGCATCCTCTCGTGCCTGAAAATTGCCGACGGCGCCGTCGTTTGGCAGAAGGAATTCAAGAAAGATTTCGCTGGCAAAATGATGTCGGGCTGGGATTACAGCGAATCGCCGACGATCGACGGCAATAATCTTATTTGCACGCCTGGCGGGCAACAGGCGGTCCTGGTCGCGCTCAACAAGATGACCGGGGAGGTCATCTGGAAGTGCCAAGCCCCTTCGAGTTCGGGTGCCGGCTACGCTTCTATCGTCACCGCGGAGGCGGGTGGCGTCAAGCAGTACATCACACTGCTCGGACCGGAGCTTGGCCTGGTTGGGGTCGATGCCAACACCGGCAAGTTCCTCTGGAACTATCGTAAGGTCGCCAACGGCACCGCCAACATCCCGACTGCCATCGTCAAGGGGGAACTCGTCTTCACCTCCACCGGCTATGGCGCTGGCGCCGCCCTCTTGAGTCTTGAATCCGACGGCCAAGGCGGCGTCAAGGCGAGCGAGGTCTACGTCAAGACCGGCAAGCAACTGCAAAATCACCACGGCGGCGTGATCATGCTCGGCGATTACATCTATGGGGGCCACGGACACAACCAGGGGCTCCCGTTCTGCCTCGAATGGAAGACCGGCAAGTTCGCCTGGGATCCACAGCGCGGCCCCGGCAGTGGGTCGGCGGCCGTTCTCTACGCGGATGGGCATCTCTACTTCCGCTACGAGAGCGGCGAGGTTGCCCTCATTGAGGCTTCACCCAAGGGCTACAACCTCAAGAGCTCTTTCCGCCCCCAAATCGGCGGCAACGGCTGGCCGCACCCGGTCATCCATCAAGGCCGCCTGTATCTACGCGGCAGCGAGCAGATCCTGTGCTACGATATCAAGCAGAACTGACAAAGAGTGCTGCCGGAAAAGACAATTAGAGCCTGAAGCGTGAATGCGTTCCTCGTTCACGATTCAGGCTCTGATCATTATCAGCACGGCCAATATTGAGTGCCAAACCAGTAAATCCAAATGAATCGCCGCTCGCACAAGTCGAAGCGTTGGTCCGCCGGCGCACTCGATCCGAGACATTACGTGTGCCGTTGTTCGTGAGGCTTCACCCGCCTGCCTGGTAGGTTTCCTCAAACGGCTGAACCACGACGAAGCCCTTGCCCTGGAATTTCATCTGCAGCGACTCGCCGCTGCCTCGGCCGAAGAAAGACTTGAGACTGACATCGGTCTTCAACTCCGGCGTCAGATCGCCCGACCAGGCAATGGTGGCGTTCGGATCGGTGTACACGGGGCGCTTTTCCGAGCAGGGCAGCGTCAATGGATCATAGTGCGATGTGAACGCCACCAGCCCCGAACCTTCCAGGCGAACGTTGAACAGACCGCCCGACAGCATGCCGGCGATCGACTTGAGCATCTTGATGTCCCAGTCCAAGCTCGGCTCGAAGGCCAACACGTCGTTGCCATTGATGCAGATGGCGTCGTCGTTCAGTTCCAGGATCGTGATCTTCTTGCCGTAGTCGGCCAAATAAAGCATGCCTTCCCCCTCGGCCTTGGTAAGCTGCATGCCTTCCGTCGTGAAGAATTTCTTGAAGAACTTGCCAAGGCCGTGTTCGAGCACGCCTTCGCGCGTGAAGTTGATGTCTCCCTTATAGGAGACCATTGAGCCTTTTTTGGTCCAGACCATGCCATCGAGCTGGACCACCAAAAAGCGGTCGGACTTTACGGCGAAGACTTCTTCTTGGTCGTTCTTTTGAACGCTGGCAGCCCGAAATGCATCGATGGAATAGCGTCCCATGTTGTTGGTCCTTTCAGGAAATGGACGGCTCACTTGGCCGTGCCGGTCGAGTGATTATCCAGGTAAGAAAGGAACCCGGCAACAAGAAAAGGCAAGAATGTCTCTTCGTTCCCAGGCGAAGCCTGGGAACGAGCCCTTCGAGCGCGACGGTCATTTGCCCGCTTGATAGACTTCTTCGTAAGGTTGCACGACAACGAAGCCTTCCCCCTGGAATTTCATCTGGAACGACTCGCCGCTGCCGCGCCCGAAGAAAGTCTTGAGGCTGATGTCGGTCTTCAGCTCTGGCGTCAGGTTGCCCGACCAGGCGATGGTGGCGTTCGGGTCCGTGAAGACAGGGCGATCAGGATAGACCGGCAACGTCAGCGGATCGTAATGCGAGGTGAACGCGACCAGCCCTGTTCCCTCGACACGCACGTTGAACAGACCGCCCGACAACATGCCGGCGACTGACTTGAGCATCTTGATGTCCCACTTCAAGCTCGGCTCGAACGCCAGCACGTCGTTGCCGTTGAAGCAGATCGCCTCGTTTTGCAGTTGCAAGATCGTCACCTTCTTGCCGAAATCCGCGAGATACAAGACGCCATGACCCTCGGCCTTGGTGAGCTGCATGCCCTCGGTGGTGAACATCTTCTTGAGAAATTTGCCGATGCCGTGCTCGAGGATCCCCTCCCGCGTGAAGGTGATGTTGCCAAGATACGAGACCATCGATCCCATCTTGGTCCAGACCATACCATCGAGGTGAACTTCGAGGAAGCGGTCGGATTCGAGTTCAAAGACGCCTTCGTGACGATCCTTCTGAACGCTGTGGGCGCGAAAGGATTCGAGGGTGTAACGTCCCATGGTGCTGCTCCTGGTTGAAGAGGAAATGGTGCGGTAGAAGATCGGCTGATTATCGGGACGAAAACGCGGGAGTGCAAGAAGAAAGGTGAATTGGGCAAGCCGATCGCGCAAGCGACGGTACATCCGCTCCGTCGCTTGCGCATCCGGCCAACCGTCTATCCGGTGATGCGCGTGTACGCTTCGCCCTCGTTGACGGTCGCGCGTTCGGGACGCCCCTGATGGCGATAGAGAACGCGCGTGTGATCGAGACCGAGGATATGCATGATGGTGGCGTGCAGATCGTGAACGTGCAGGCGGTCCTCGACGGCGTGCAGCCCCATCTCGTCGGTCGAGCCGATCACCTGACCGCCCTTGACGCCGCCGCCGGCCATCCACATCGTGAAGCCGTACGGGTTGTGGTCGCGGCCATCTCCTTGCTCGGACTGCGGCGTACGGCCGAATTCGCCGCCCCAGATGACAAGCGTCGACTCCAAGAGGCCGCGGCGTTTCAGGTCTTTCAGCAAGCCCGCGATCGGCTTGTCCGAGCCACGGCAATTGTCGGCGTGATTGCGTTCGATGCCGCGATGGGCGTCCCATTTGCTGCCGGAACCGTGATAGAGTTGCACGAATCGCACGCCGCGTTCGACGAGGCGACGGCCCAACAGGCACATACGGCCATAGGTGGCGGTCTCGCGCTCGTTCATGCCGTAGAGGTCTTGCGTCTCGGCGGTCTCTAGCGCCAGATCGACGGCTTCCGGCGCCTCGGCCTGCATACGATACGCAAGCTCGTAACTGTTGATGCGTGCTTCGAGCTCGGCCAGCCCAGGGACAGCCGTCCCTGGACTTTGGGGATAGCGTCCCAGGTGTTCGCGGTTTAGCTGATTCAAGAGATCGAGCCGGCCGCGCTGCTGTTCGGGCGAGACTTGCGGCGGCGGGTTGAGGTAGTTGATCGGCTCCGTAGTCGCGTTGATGCGCGTGCCTTGATAGACGGCCGGCATGAAACCAGTACCCCAGTTGCGTGCGCCGTTGTTGACGCTGGCGGCGTTGTCTTGCATTACGACGAACGCAGGTAGATTTTCGTTCTCGGTGCCGAGTCCGTAGGTGACCCAGCAGCCCAGCGATGGCCGGCCGCCGACGATCGAGCCGGTGTTCATCTGACTGACGCCGTTGGAGTGATTCAGCCCGTTCGCCCAGCACGAACGGATGACGGCGATGTCGTCCATACAGGTCGCGATGTTTGGCAGCCAGTCGGACGCCCACAGCCCGCTTTGCCCGTGCCGCGCCCAGCGGCGGCGCGACGCCAGGATCGGCGAGTAGAATTCGCCCATCGGCGTGATGACGGGCCGAAAGCTGTCCGGGATGCGCTGCCCCGCGAGCCGATTGACGAGCGGCTTCGGATCAAACGTATCGAGACTGCTCGGCCCCCCTTCCATGAAGCAGAAGATGACGCTCTTCGCCTTGGCCGCGAAATGCTGCGGTCGAGCGCGCAGCGGATTCGGCGCGGCTGGCTGGGCGAGGAGTACATCGTCACGCAACAAATAGCTCAGCGCAAGGGCTCCAAAACCGGTGCCGCTCTTGCGCAGCAGGTCTCGGCGCGAAAACACGGGATCGATACGGCCGCAGGGTGGGAGGCTTGGCATGGTCATGGTCATGGTGTTGATTATATCGACGCACAGGCGGTAAACGCGAGAGATTTTTCGCGTGTTTGCCAGGCGCGCAAGCGACGAGTCAGATGGCCAGATGGCCACCGTCTTGCGTGGCCATCTGGCCATCTTGGTCAAGAGATCTTCACCTGCTGCAGCCCGTGTACCCGCTCCAGCTCCACCGGGTAGTTCTCGAACGACATCGTGTACTGCTGTTGAAACACCGGCTTGAGGAAGTCCTCGATTTTCGGATCGTATTGCGGCTTGACGATGAATTCGTGGCCGTCGCGCACGTTTTTGATGTCGCCTTCTTCGACCACGATCTCGCCGGCCTTGATGACGTAGCGCGGGTAGCGGAACATGTGTTCGCCGTCGGGGTTCTGATTGTAGATCGCAATGTCCGCGTCGGCGCCGACGCTGAGATGGCCCTTCTGCGTCAGGCCCAACGCCCGCGCGGGGCCGGCGGACGTGATGATCGCGATCTCGTAAAGGCTGTATTGCCGATCGAGGTCCGCGAGCACGATGCGCGACAACGCCTTGGCCGGCAGCTTCTTGACGCGCTCTTTTCGCGCGTCGGCGTTCATCAGCAGGTGGATGATCTCCGGGTAACGCCAAAAGCAAGCGCCGTTGGGATGATCGGTCGTCAGGAAGACGCGCCACGGGTCGTCGATCAAGAGCAGCAGCTCCAGGCCGACCGCCCACTGCACGGCGTTGACGAGGTTCGAGCCCTTGTACGTGTAGGGGACGATGCCACAGCCGGTCTCGTTTTCGACATCGAGGTTGCCCCACTTGCGGCCCGTCAGTTGATAGAGCAAGTGTTGCCAGGGGCCGTCGGCGGTGATCGTGACCGCGTTGCCGAACAGGACGGCACCGGCGTCGCAGGTGAGGTTCTTGTGCTTGTTGAAGTAGTCGGCGATCTGCGTCGCTTCGGAGCGGAAGGTGTGCCAGTCGTCGCCGCCGTAAGCGTGGAATTGCAGATGGGCCATGTGGGCGCGGTTGCCTTCGAGCACCTTCATCGTTTCGAGCGTCGTGGCGACGTTGCCCGGAGCGCCGAGGTTGTTGCAGTGCAGGTGCATCGGGTGCGGCAGGCCGAGCTCGTCGACGATCTTCGCGAGCTCGGCGATGATCTTGCCCGGCGTGACTTTGTTGTAGCCATGGACGGGCTCGTGAACCTGCTTGGCGTCCTTGCCCCACTTCCAGGCGGTGACGCCGCCGGGGTTGACCGCCTTGACGCCGTAGACCTTGGCGGCCCAGATGAGCCAGGCGACGACGTCCTTGGCCCGCTCGGTTTCGCCCTTCTCGAGGAGATCCATGACGATCTCGTTGTTCGCCATCAGCAGGCAGCACGCCTTATCGACGATCGGCGTATCGCGCAGCTCTTCATGGGTGTGCTTGGCGGAGAGTACGGGCACGGCCGCTTCGACGACGGTGGTGTAGCCCATGCCCGCGTAGAGATAGCCGGTTGCGAAGGTGGTCGGCGTGGGTCCGCCGATGCCGGCGCGTGTCGTCTTGGTGTGCATGAACTTGGCGGCGGCGCGCTGGTTCTCCGGCGTCATGGCCCGCGCGAAGTTGAGGGCGGCGCCGGCGACGTGCGTGTGAATATCGACGCCGCCGGGGAAGACGACCATGCCGGTGGCGTTGATGGTGCGGCCACCCTGGACGTCGGCGACGATGCGGCCGTTGTCCATGCAGACGTCTTGGATAGTGCCGTTGATGTTGTTGGCGGGATCGTAGACTTTGCCACCGGTGATGCGAAGCATGACACACCCCAATAAACCCACGAAGCCCATCAATACAATAAGAGCCCGTGTGATTCGGTCGTTCCTCAAGGCTTCTGCGGCAAATACAGCCGCCCGGTGCCGCGGACTTCGTCGATTCGCATCAGGTAGTCGTAGAGATCCTCAAGCACCCTCTCGGCATACGCTCGGCTCTTGCGGAATCTTGATTTGTTGGAAATCGTAAACACAGGCAGGCTCTGCGGTTGATTGTACTGACGAATAACGGCTTCCAGCGAATCCACGGAATCACGGTTGCGGTTATCGGTTATCAACGCCAACTGTTCGGCCTGGCACGTCTGCCAGATCTCCAGATCGGACGCATCCGGCGAAAGCCCCACGTCCTCGAAATGTCGCAGCACCAACCCGAGCGCCGCCCACAAGTCGGCCCACTCGCCAGTTTGCATTTGGTGGACCAAGGCGTCGATATGACCAACGGCGTTTGCGTCAGCGAGAATTCCCTTCACCGTTTTTCTCCTGACGCGCCTGGATCAGCTTCCGGAAGCGAGCGATTTTCTCTTCCCGAGTCTCGTCTGGAATGGGAAATCGCTTGGCCTGTAGGCGTGCTTGCTCCTCGCGGTATTCGATCAGTTTTCGGTCTTCCTCGTCGAGTTCCTCCTTGTGTTCAAGATAATACGCCTCGACGACTGCGATTTCTGCTGGCGTCAGGCTGGGTATCCAGCGAGTGATTTCGTCGTAGGAACAGTTGTCCTTGAAATACGGCACGAGGTCCGCCACCGTAATACGGCTCGTAGAAAGCTGCAAGCCGCGGCCGCGATCGGCGAGTGTGATTTCGGCTATCATGTTTCATCCTCCACAGCCGGCGTCACCGGAATCGGCAGCACCGGCGAGTTCAGACATTCGGCAAATTCGCGAGCGGTTGCAAGCACCTCGGTGTCTGGCATATCCAAGAACGAACCAAATGTCGTAGCGCGTGTGGAATTAGAAAAATCGACAAACAGCGGCCCCAAGCTACCATTGGAAAAATTAGCCCCTATTTCACGAACAAGTTTCGCCAACTCATCGCGTTCGGCTAAAGTCATGAAGGCATTATACCAGAATCAGCATGGGCTACACCACCATCTCCCCATTCCGCTCCGGCAACCACGCCGGCCGCCGTGCCACCGCCTCGCGAATGCGGCGCACGACCTCCTCGTCCGTCGGATACGGCGACTTCAGCGCCGGCCGCAACGGCAGCGGGATCTCGTCCATGCGATACGCGGTCCCGGGCGCGCTGATGCCGGTTGCCGCGGTCGTGATGTGGACGCGCGACAGCCGGCTCGTGTGCGTCACCTTCGGGTCCAGCGTGATCGTCGGGATGCGCGCGAGATGATCGATCGCGGGCTGCGGCATCGTCGCGCCGGGGTCGGCGCCGAGCACCAGGCAGGCGTCGTTGTCGCCGCGCACCAGAAGATCGACCGTCGAGAACTCGCCGGGGTTGAATCTTGGATAGCCGCGGCACAGGTTGACGCCGAACGGGTAGCCCGTGGTGTAGCGCATCACCACGTCGGCACCGGTGACGTTGCCGTGGCCGCGCATCGGCATGGCGACGAACTTCGTGAACGCGTTCATCTCGGCCGCCAGCATCAGGACGCCCGCGGAGTTCATGTGTTTGCCGCGCGTCATCGACAGGCCCATGCCGAAGAAGATGACGCCGAAGCGGGCGGCCTTCATCATGGCGACGAGTTCTTCGAGTTTACTCAGCGGCAAGCCGGTCTCGGCGACCATGGCTTCGTTGACGCGCTGGTTCTTGATGAGCGCGCGCAGGATGCCGATCAGTTCGAAGTCCTTGCCGGGCCGAATCTGCAGGAACACGTCGGCCGCCTTGGCGCTGGGCGTCTCGCGGATATCGACGAGGACCATCGTGCGGTCCTTACGGCCATTGGGCGTGAACTTGCCTTTTTGCGTGAGGCTGTACTTCGTGAAGTGGCGGGGATGGCATTCGGCGGGATTGCCGCCCCAGTAAATCATGAAGTCGGCCCGATTCTTGACTTCGCCGAGCGTGCAGGTCACCTTGCCGCCCAACTGGGCGGCGATTTCGGTTGGCCCGTGTCAGAGCGAGGTATGGCTATCGACGACGCCGCCGATCAATTCGGCCAGCGCCACCGCCTCCCGTTGGGCCTCGCAGGTGATGTTGCTCATGCCATAGACGAGCGGCATGTTCGCGTTGAGCAGATAATCGGCGGCGGCTTCGACGGCGTCATCGACGGTCGCGGGATGGCCGTCGATCAGCGCGTCGGGATAGAGATGCTCGGCGGTGTGATTCTTGAACCAGCTTTCGCCGAGGCTGCATGCGCGTTTCGTTTCGACGATGCGGATTTCGTCGGCGTGCAGCTCGATGTCGTCGCACACGCAGCCGCAGAAAGTGCAGGTGGCGTTTTTGACTATGGTCAAGGTCATGGATCAATCCTTGTTTAGCCGCGGTTCGCAGAACCGCGCTGGCCTTCGCTCCACGGCTAAACGTCCCTGGTTGATTGTTCGCCCGGACCGGACGGCACCGTGAACGTTCAGCCAAGCACACGCCCATGGCAACTGCCGCGCACGCGGCGCGGCATGTAACGGCCGGGAGCGATTTCCTCCCACGCCGAGACCACGTCGTCGGTCGGCGCATCCAGCGTGCCATCGGGGCCGAGGATTTCGGGTTCACTCGAGTTCATCGGACACTCCAGCGCGGATCTACGATCCGCGGCTAAACGGGTTCGACTTCGACTTCCCAGCCCTTCGACGTCGGCATGCCGGTTCCGTCGGTGGTCTGTCCCATGAGTTTGCACGTCGGCGGGCCGTAAGCGACGAAGATGATGCCGGGCGGGACTTTGCCTTCCTTGCAGTGGAAGACCGCTTCGCCGTTGTCGGAGCGGACGCGAACGTCCGTCCCCGCCGTGATGCCGGCTTCCTTCAAATCGTCCACGTTCATGAAGATGGTGGTGACGATCGCGAGATACTCCGGCGAATCCTTGCCGATGTTGATCTGCTGACCCTGCTTGGTCGTGCGTCCCGCGTTCATGAGATAGCGTTTTGCCGCCATCAAGCCCCCTTCATGGATGTATCGAACGATTACCTAGTGTTAGTTTAGCGGAAGCCGGGCGACCATGCAAGCGGCCGCGGATTTGTTGGACACGCCGCAGTCGTCAGACTACGATACAAAAACCTAATCGCGCGAATCTTCCTCCGACGAACGGCTAACCTTGACCTCGTTCATCACATGCCCCGGTTGCAAGCACAAACTGACGTTGCCAGAGAGCTACGTCGGGCAGGTCGTGACGTGTCCACAATGCGCTCTTGATTTCGAGGCGCAGAAGGAAGCCACGCTCGCGCTGGACGTGGATCCCAGGCCCGTCATCGCGCCGCCCAAACCCGCGAACCCGCTGCCGTCGCTGCCGGAGCCGCCACTGCAATCGGCATACGCCCCCATCAGCAATCCGACAGCGCGGGCGGCGCCGGTTCCGTCAATCTACTGCATCGAGTGCGGCGTGAAGTTCGCGAAGACCGAAGATTCATGTCCCGCCTGCGGCCTCTCCGTGCATGACATGCTTGAGGAGCGGCTGCCTGAGCGCCGCCGGCCGCGCTGGCGGGTACTGCCGCCCATGAGCAATATGTTGGCGGTCGTCGGCGCCGTCCTCATTCCGCTGGCGCTGATGTTTTTTGTCAGCGGTCCGCTCGTCCACGAATTGGTTGGGTTGCACAAACGATGGATCGGCGCAGTGGCCTTCGTCATCGGCTGTATCGCCGGCGGCGTGACCGTGTTTGCATTCCTGGTCTGCTCAATAATGTGGCTCTATCAAGCGTGGCGGCTGGTCGCGCGCGGCGATGAAGACTTTTCGCCCGGCTTGAAGATCGGCCTGCTCTTTGTGCCGGTCTTCAATCTTTACTGGATGTTCATCGTGATCCCCGGCCTGTCCACGGCAATCCAGGACGAGCTGCGCTATCTCGCTCCCGCGCGCACGCACAACACAGGCTGGGTGCCCGGACTTATCGCATGCATCTTCATGCTGATCCCGTATTTTCAGCCTGTCGCCGTGTGCATGTTCATCGCCTGGATGCTGATGGCCAACAACGCGCTGCAACGCCTCATCCGTTATCATGAACGGCTGCGCGAGGAAGCCGAGCCGGATCGAACGAACGTACAGAGCGAGTGATACACACAATAGCCCGCCGATTTCAATGTTCGCGGGTGATCCGCCGCGCAAACCCGCTCCGCTCAAACTCACAGGCATGGTTCGGCGCGGAGGGATTTGCCGGAATGATCATTTAAGGGAGATTTGTTTGGCGCTCGCACGACGCCTCGCGAACGCATTCAGTCATCCAGTTCGAAATGTCGCAGAATCCGATCGCGAATCGCCGCCTGCATTATCCCTGTTTCATCGGGAATGGGGCCAGATCCGATGAACACCGGACGATCGAGCGGCTCGTCGATCGCCAGACCATGACTCCCTTTGACGAGGCTCGCATCGAGCGGAATCACATCGACGAGCGTACGCAATCCGAGTTTCTTAAGCATCACTTTCGTGACCGCGCGCCCCATCGGCCACAATAGCTGCGGGTCAAAGAACAGCTCGCAGGGATCGTAACCTGGCTTGCGATGGATATCGACCGTACGGGCATAATCGGGCGCAACGGCATCGTCGAACCAGAACGGATACGCGAACCAGGCGTTCCGATTCGCGAGCACGATGAGGTCCCCTGCCCTATCGTGATCCAACCCGATCTCCGCGCGTTCCGCGCCGACGAGAACGCGCGCGACGCCGGTTTGTACGACGATCAGCTCACGCAGTTCGGCGCAGTTCGCCAAATTCTTCACATAGATGTGGGCAATCTGATGATCGCAAACCGCGAACGCTCGGCTCGCAAACGTCTCCAACTGCTCGCCAAACGGACCATCGCGAGCAATGAGCCATCCTTTTTCACGCAGAAGTCGATTGATGTAAATCGGCTGATCCACGTCCACATGCGTGTACTCGTTCACGACCCACACGGCCGCACCGACCTTCTTCGCGGCATCTAATATGGGTTCGCAGGCCGCATCGAGCTCGCCGACGATCTTCTTCCAATCGCAATGCTTGGGCCCAACGCGCTGCGGCTCATAATCCAGATGCGGCAGATAGACGAGCGTCAAATCGCGCGGCGGATCACAGTCCAAAATTGATTCTGCGGCGCAGCGTGCGATCCATTCCGTGCATGGCAACCCCGCTTTCGGTCCCCAGAAACTCGGGAACGGGAACTTGCCTAGCTTCTGCACCATCCAGGTCGCCCATTCGTCGGGATAGCTGAGTACGTCGAACGCCTTGCCGCCGTCAGCGCCATAGTGCGGCTTGGGCGTCACGGCGAGATGAACGGCCGCGCCTTGATTGAACCACCAGAACAATTTTGCGGCGCGGAGACCGTGCTTGCCGAGCGTGGCGTAGACCGGCTCCGCTTGAATGAGCCGATTTGATTGCTGCCAGAAGCGCACGTCCATGGTATCGCGATAGAGCCAGCCGTTGCCGACGATACCGTGCTCATTCGGCAGTTTGCCCGTGAGCATCGACGCTTGGGCCGTGCAGGTAACCGCGGGGAGCACTTCGGAGAGTGGCCGCGACCATCGGCTCAGCGCGAGCGCGTTCAGTCGCGGCGCCAAGGGGAGGAGACGCGAGGTGAGGCCGACGGTGTTGAGGATGACGAGGGGTTGCATCGGCAGAATCCTATGCGATCAGAGCAACCATTGCAAGGAACGATCTCATTTGGTCTTGGCTGCACTCGTCGGCGTTGGTAGGCTTGGATGGGGAATGGAGTCATTGCATGAAGAACCACGTCGCTGCCTTGATACTATTGACTACTGCCGTTCAACCGAGTGCGACGCAGCCTGCCCGCGACAAGCCCATCGAGCATGTCGGCGAAATCATCATCATCGGCAACACGATTAGCCAGGATCGCGTCATTCGTGAGGCGCTGGGCTTCTATCCCGGCCAGGTTCTCGATCGCAGCAAGCTCCAGATCGCCGAGAAAAAGCTCGCAAACTTGGGGATCTTCAAAGTAGATCCCGTGATGAAGATACGACCGACGGTGCAAGAGCTCAAGTCGCCGGGACCGTACAAGGACCTCCTCGTGAAGGTCGAGGAAACCTCGACACGACGATGGAAGCTCGAACCGGGTGTCAACGTCCTTGGTCAGCCCATCGTTCGGCTCCTGGTGGAAGAGCGCAACTTCGATCCATGTCGATTCCCGGCTACGCTCGACGACATCATCGAGGAACGCATCTTCCGCGGCGGAGGCCAAGAGGCGAGATTCGAGGTCGTTCGCTTGAATCTGACGCAGCTTTACATCGAACTCTTCGTGAACAATCCGCTCGACTTGGCGCTCGCGCAGGTTGTCCGTGGATTTCTTCGTTCGGTCTCGGTAAGCTGTAAGTAGGAATTGGTTACGATCGGGAGGTGCCACATGGTAGTCCGCGGACATGTGAAAAACGGCGTTATTGTCCTCGATGGCGGCGCCCGACTGCCCGAGGGACAAGAGGTTTCGGTAACGGTTGCCACACGCGTTCCCGGCTCGGCACAAAAATACTACGTCTCGCCAGAACGGAAAGAAGCCATTTTGAGCTTGATAGGCATCTGGAAGACCGACAATCCGCCGAGCGACGAAGAGGTCGAGAAAATCATCGACGAAGCGCGAATGAAGAAGTACGGCTGATACGAGTATTGCTCGACACCAATGTAATGTTGGACGCGATGGTACAACGCGCGCTTTGGTGCAAGGATGCCGACGATATCCTGCGCGCCCTATCGCAAGGGCAAGTCGAATGTGCCGCGACAACACTCTCCTTGGCGACCAGCTTCTATGTCGGTCGAAAAGCGGTTGGAACCACAGCCGCTCGGACTGGCGTGCGAAATTACATGATGGCTCTTGAGATCCTCGCCATCGACAAACAAACGCTGCTCGACGCCGACGTCATGCCCGGTTCCGATTTCGAGGACAATATTCTCATCGCGGCGGCAGTCACGGCGACGGTTGAAGCCATTGTCACGCGCAATCCCGCCGATTTCGCCCACTCGCCGATTCCAGTGCTCGAACCTGTCGAACTCTTGAAGCGCCTGCAAGGCTCAGGACCAATGCCTCCCATCACACCATAGCTTTCCCAAATCAGCGCCAGGCTGTTCGAGCACCTTGAGCAGCCGTCGTCAATCCGTATACTTTCCTCAATTGTCAAGCAAAATCTCCTCACAGGAACCTGAAATGGCCAAGCATGTTTATTCCTTCGGCGGCAAGACGGCGGACGGCGACGGCAAGATGAAAGAACTTCTCGGCGGCAAGGGGGCAAACCTCGCCGAGATGTGCAAGATCGGCATCCCGGTCCCGCCCGGCTTCACCATCACCACCGAAGTCTGTGCCGCCTATTACGATCACGGCAAGAAGATCCCCGAAGACGCCATTCCGCAGATCAACGACGCCCTCGCCAAGATGGAAACTCTTGCGGGCAAGAAGTTCGGCGATCCCACGGACCCGTTGCTCGTCTCCGTCCGCTCCGGCGCCGCCCTGTCCATGCCCGGCATGATGAACACTATCCTCAACCTCGGCCTCACCGATGCCAGCGTCGAAGGTTTGGCGAAAAAAACCGGCAACACCCGCTTCGCTTACGACAGCTATCGCCGCGTCATCGACATGTTCGGCTCCACCGCGATGGGCGTCGAGCACGAGGAATTTGAACACGAAATCTCCAAGCTCAAGGCGGAGAAGAAGGTCAAGCTCGACACCGACCTCAACGTCGATGACCTCAAGGAACTCGTGAAACGCTATAAAGCGGTCTACAAGAAACACGTCGGCGACGATTTCCCGCAAGATCCCAAGAAGCAACTCATGTTGTCCATCAACGCCGTCTTCAATTCCTGGAACGGCAATAAGGCGATCCAGTATCGCCGCATCGAACGCACCGGCGCGAAGCTGCGTGGCCTCGTCGCGGCGAGCGCGCCCCCCGCGGAGGTCTCGACGCAGGCGTACGACGTGGTCGACACCAGGCACCGCC
>SYHD01000300.1 GCA_005799265.1 Planctomycetia bacterium
CGCCTGTTCATCGACCTTGACACCGACGCGGCGTCCGAACAGATCGACACGCTCATCAAGCTGACCAAGCGCTATTGCGTGATCTATCAGACGCTCCAGAAGCCGCCGGTGATGACCACGACGACGACGCGAGCGCCGCAAATTCACTAACCCCGCGCGTTCATTTTCTCGCCAATTTCCTCTTGCTCGATTGCAAAACCACGCTATACCTCCTGGCTCATTGTCCGAAAAACACAAGTAAAGACCCAAAAGATCCTCGGCCCCGGGGCGCCGAGGAGGGTCTATACGGAGGGGGACCGATGCGACGAATGCAATGGTGGATGATCTTGGGCCTTCCCGCGGCGGGATTGTTGGCTGCTCTGCTGGGTCAGAGCGTTTTGGGGCAGCCGGACAAGAAGGCATCAGGGCCGCAGCCCAATGCGCTGCTCGTCGTTTTGCCGGAACCGCAGACCGTGATTGACGTGGGGAGCAAACCCACGGATCAGCCGAAGGGGTCGGAGTCGCCCAAGCCGATTTCAGAGTTTCCGCCAGGGTTGCCGTTGGAGAAGCCGGCCGCGCCGACGATGGTCATTACGCAGCCGACGAATCCGGCACTGCCGGCGCAGCTAAATCCCGCGCGGATCCAGGTCGAACCATCCCAAGCATTGTCGACGCAAAAAATTGATTTGCCAGGGCTTCCGATGGCGTCGTCGGTCGTGGGCTCGGGTAAACAGCAGCCGGCGCTCACGATCGAGTGGACGGGTCCGCCGACGATTCGTGTCAATCAGAAGCTGCCCGCGCAGTTTCATGTCAAGAACACTTCGACGACGACGGTGGAAAACGTGGTCGTGCGCCATCGGCTCGGCCAGGGTGTCACGGTCAAGTTCAGCGAGCCACAAGCCGTCAACGACGGCGGCGAATTGGTTTGGCAACTGGGGACACTGGCGCCCGAACAGACCCGCCGCATTGAACTGCATCTGGAGTCGTCGACGCGCGGTCCGCTCAATTGCCAGGCGAGTGTGACCTTTACTGCCGTCGCTGCCCATCAGGTGCAAGTGCGCGAACCACAGCTTGTCGTAAAGGTGCGGGCACCCGAGAAAATCGTCGCCGGCGAAAATGTCACACTCCTTTACGCCATCAGCAATCCGGGGGACGGCATCACCGAGGCGGTCAAAGTCAAGACGATCTTGCCGGATGGCGTTGAACACGCGCGCGGCAAAGTCGTGGAGCTTGACGTCGGCAGTCTCGCGCCCAAGGAGATCCGCACCATGCAGCTCGTGTGCCAGGCGATGGGGCAGGGTACTCAGAAGTGCGTGGTCGTCGCCACGGGAGACGGCAGTCTGAACTCCGAGGACACGTGCAAGTTCGAGATCTTGATGCCCAGTCTCAACGTCGCCATGAGCGGACCGAAGCTGCGCTATCTCGATCGCCCCGCGACCTACACTCTAAAGGTGACCAATCCGGGCAGTGCGCCGGCCAACCAGGTCGAGGTGCAGGAATTGATCCCCACCGGCTTCAAGTTTCATCAGGCCAGCAACGACGGCCGTTTCCAGGAATCGACGCGTTTGGTGACCTGGAACCTCGGCGAATTGCAGCCTGGTCAAGCCAAGGAAGTCACCGTCAATCTCGTCCCGATCGAAACCGGCGAGCATCGGTTGCTCGCGATGGCGAAGGCCACGCGCGGGCTCAAGTCGGAAGCGGAAGTTCGCACGCAGGTCGAGGGTCTGCCGTCCTTGGCGATCGAGGTCGGCCATGTCGATGACCCGATCGAGGTTGGGGCCGAAACGGCGTTCGAGATTCGCCTCGTCAATACGGGAACGAAGACGGAAACCAACGTGCAGATCATCTGCACAATCCCGGAACAGCTCGAGTTCAAGGGGGCCAGATGTTCGACGACGTTAGGTTGCCGCCAAGAAGGCCGGGAGCTGATTTTTGAGCCGCTGGCACGATTGGCCCCGAAGGCGGACGTGATTTATCGCGTACAGGTGCGCGGCATCGCGGCGGGAGACGTGCGTTTCCGAACGTGCATTCGCGCGGACGGCTTGAAAGATCCGGTTCTGCGCGATCAGAGCATGCGGATCTACAGTGATGATGGATTGAGCGTGCCCACGGCGGCGCCTTCGAGTTTGCCGCCGGTGCCTCCGCCGGTGGGTCTGCCTGGACCGACGCCAACGCCCGCGCCCGTGAGTGCGCAGCCGATAGCGCCGGCGCCGATTCCGTCGTTCGTTCCGAATGGGTCGGCGTCACCGAGTCCAGGCAATGTGCTGCTGCCGGCGCCGAAGTTTGATCCGATCGTCCCGCCGCCGTCGCCGCCGAGCAATGGGCCGGTCACGACGGGGAGTTGGAGTCTCGGTGACCGTATTGCTCCCCCCGTGGCGACGCCTTTGCCCGCGCCCACTTTGCCTCCGCATGCCCTGCCCATTCCAAAGGGCAATAGCTGAGTGAAAATTGGAACCGTTCCCCCCTCTCCCCCTGAATACAGGTGGAGAAGGGGCTGAACGATCGCGTAAGTTGTTCGCGAAAAATAAGAGGTCGGCTTCCTTGTTCTGAGGAAGCCGACTTCGCTTGTTTTTGTCACAGGGACAAGTAACATTGCGCGCTTCGTCGCACTCACTGCCGCGGGCGTTCGATCGGATGCGCTTGCTCAACGCGATAGACGGGCACGATGCCCTGTGCCGTCGGCCGCTGCAGGAGTTGACCGCGCACCGAGATGAGATCGCCGCGCCGGAACGCGTTCAGCTCGTCTTTCTGGGGGATCAGGAAGACACGGCCGTGATATTTATCCACGGTCTCGGGAGTCGCGTAGTAAATAACGAGGTTATTGTTCTCGACTTCGAGTTGACCGGTGATCCACTCGAAGCGATCATCGCGGCCGATCTTGTCGGCGAATTGCGGATGGATGGGGCTCTGGATGTTCTTGGGCATATACCCAGGTTGATAATTCGTCGTCTGCTGAACGTTCTTCGGCGTGTAGGGAAGGTCCCTCGCCATCGAAGTCGGCTGCGCCTTGAGCTGGGTTGCCGGATTCGGGAGCTTGCGCGGGAAATCGTTGATCGGTGGCGCAGGCACGATCGGCGTGGGAGCCGTCTCGCGGATGACGCCGCCGCGTGCCGGTTGCAGGAACGTCGGCGCCGGTCCGTTCCGATCCGGCTGGTACGGCTTGAACCAGTTTTGCATCTTCGACAGGATCGGCTTCTCTTCACGCTGGAACCAGCCGACGAACGGCCGTTGCCCCGGCATAGGCGTCTTGGCCTGCACTTGCTGCAATGGTGTCGGCGCGGTGTCCTCGATATTGATTCGGCTTTCACCCAACGGCGTCAATTTCGGCACAGCCGCCGGCTGCGCCAGCATCAACGAGGCTGCCAACAGGCTGCCGCTTAGTATGGTGTTCATGGGATAACCCTTTCCTGGTGAACGGTCGCGGCCGAGTTGGCGCGAGCGCCGTAAGCTATCAATCCGTCAATCATCCTAATCGGCTTCGCAATGTTGCGGACTTTAGCAGTTTTACCAGGCACACGAGGCTTGCCGAGCATGCCTTTTCTTTGATAGTGCTTGCCGAACTTGTGTATCTTCTGTTGAAATGGACCTTGGCCGCGTCCCGTTTTGCGCACACAATCAGGATTTTATCGCGTAACGCACCTCCGCGAGAGCAAAACAAGACGGGACCAGGACGAACTCCTCATGGTCAAACTTCGCGACAACAGGCCCGAAAACGACAAGCCCGTCAAGGTTGAGCGTCTCTCCAGCCTCGATGCGGTGCGCGGCGTTATCCTGCTGCTATTCATCGGCGCCGGCTTCGGAATGAAGGAGATCTTGCGCGATCCGCGCTGGAACTGGGTCACCAACCAATGGGACCACCGCCCCTGGGACGGCTGCACTCTCTGGAGTCTGCTGTTGCCCGCCATGCTTTTCTGCGTCGGCGTCGGCATGCCGTATTCCTACGCGAATCGCCAGGCCAAGGGACAGGGCTGGCCCTGGCAATTTCTGCACGCGTTGATTCGCGCCAGCTTGCTCCTTTTGATCGGCATCTATCTTGACTCTTACGACAAAAACAAGCTCGTCTTCGACCTGCGTTCCGACTTGCAGCAGATTGGCCTCGCTTATCTTTTGGCATTCCTCGTTGTGCCCTTGGGGTTGGCGGCGCAGGGCGTGAGCGTCGGTTTCTTTCTCATTGGGCACACGGCCGCTCACGTCTTGCACTCGTTCGCCGCCGGGAACGATCTCTGGATCCAGGCGAACAACATCGACACCGTGCTCGACGGCCTGATGCGCTTTGGACCCGATTCGGGGCACCATATCACGCTCGGCGTCATCTCCTCGGCCGCGGTCATCCTGTGCGGTTCTTTGGTTGGCGGACTCATCAAGAGCGGCGTCGTGCCCGGTATCAAGGTCGCGATCATGACCGCGCTGAGCTTTATTCTCATCTTCCTCGGTTGGGCGCTGTCGGGCGGCGGCGGCGTGATCGACGTCACCTGGTTTGCCGTCATTCCCATGAACAGACGTCTGGTCACCTGGACTTTCGCGATGACGTCCGTCGGCTGGACGATGCTGTTCTTCACCTACTTCTATCTTCTGATGGACGCGTTCGGAGTGCAGTTCTGGGCCGTGCCTTTGGCGGTCATCGGGCGCAATCCGCTCTTTGTCTACGTCAGCTATCGGCTCTTTCACGAATGGGCCCAGCGTTCGGCGGGACTGGTGCTGCCGACGGCGCCGGCGCTCGCAAACACGCTGCGGCCGCTGTTCATTGCGTTGCTGGTGATGTTCATATTCTGGCTGTTGTGTTTTTGGCTGTATCGTCGCCGAATTTTCTTCAAGGTGTAGAACAACCCTGTATTCGTTTTGCGCTCGCAGGACCATGCGAGCGCAAAACGGATTAACTCAGGGGCCTTCCATGTTGCACCGTCTCGTATCGATTGTCGTCGCCATGTTGCTTCCCATTCTGCTGATTGCCACGTTGCAAGCGCAGCCGGACCCATATGCGAGCAAGATCGCGAAGGCGTCGGAGGAGTGGAAGAAGTCGCTGAAGCGCATGCAGTTGCCGCCGGGAGTTCAGGCCGACTTATGGGCCGCGGAGCCGCACGTCGCCAACATCGTCGCATTTCATTTCGACGAAAAAGGGCGTTGCTACGTCGCCGAGACGTTTCGCCTGCACAAGGGCGTGACCGACAATCGCAATCACGCGGGCAAAGCGGGCTGGATGGATGACGAACTGGCGTGTCGGACGGTGGCGGACCGCGTTGCCATGTACAAGAAGCATCTGAAAGGAACTTTCTCTAGCTACGAAGTCGACCACGATCGCGTGCGTCTCGTCGAGGACACGATGGGGCAGGGGAGGGCGGACAAGGCCACGGTATTCGCGGATGGCTTCAAGAACGCCGCCGACGGGCTTGGCTCCGGTGTCCTGGCGCGCAACGGCAAGGTCTGGTACACGTGCATCCCCGATCTCTGGCTGCTGCAAGACACCAAGGGAACGGGCCGCGCCGATGTCAAGAAATCGCTCCACACCGGCTATGGCGTGCACACCGCTTTTCTCGGCCACGACATGCACGGCCTGCGTTTCGGACCGGATGGCAAACTCTACTTCTCCATCGGTGATCGCGGTCTGCATGTCGAAGCCGACGGCAAGACGATCTCCGCTCCCGACACAGGCTCGGTGCTGCGCTGCAATCCCGACGGCTCGGAACTGGAACTGTTCGCGACCGGCTTGCGCAATCCGCAAGAACTCGCGTTCGACGAGTATGGCAACCTCTTCACTGGCGACAACAATGCCGATGGCGGCGATCAAGCACGCTGGGTCCATCTCGTCGAGGGCGGGGATTCCGGTTGGCGACTCGGCTACCAATCACTCAAGGGCCTCGGCGTCTGGAACGAGGAAAAACTCTGGCACACGCAGCCGACCAATACGGCTTTTTACCTGCTCCCGCCGCTCGCCCACATCGGCAGCGGACCTTCAGGGTTGACGTACCATCCCGGCGCGAGCTTGCTGCCATCCAAGTATGAACGCCATTTCTTCCTGTGCGATTTCCGCGGCGGCTCGGGCGGCAGCTCCATTCACGCGTTTCAAACCAAGCCGAAGGGCGCATCCTTCGAGGTGACCAATCGACAAGCCTTCGCTTCCGCCATCCTGGCGACCGATTGCGATTTCGGCCCCGACGGCGGCTTCTACTTGAGCGACTGGCACGAAGGCTGGGGCATGCCCAACAAGGGCCGCATCTTCAAGCTCGGCGATCCGAGCAAGCGTGATGACGCGACGGTGAAGGAAGTCAAGAAGCTGCTCGCGGAGGGATTCAGCCAGCGCTCGATTGATGAACTCGCCAAGTTGCTGGAGCACAAAGACCAGCGCGTGCGCCAGGAGGCTCAATTCGCGCTCGTGGACAAAGATCGGCCGGCCGCGGATCGCCTCGCCGAGGTTGCCAAAAACGGCCCGCAACTGGCACGCTTGCACGCCATATGGGCCTTGGGCCAGATCAGGGGGAACGCCCGAGTGGGCGAAATCGCGCTCGCCTTGGCAGACGACAAGGACGCGGAGGTTCGCGCCCAGGCCTTGAAACTGGTGGGCGAATTGCACGTCCCCGACGGCGCGGCGGCGCTTCGGCGCGGCTTGAAGGCCGAGCAGCCGCGCGTACGCTTTTTCGCGGCCCAGGCAGCCGGGAAATTTCGCAGCCGTGAAGTCTTGCCCGACGTCCTCAACATGCTCAAAGAGAACAACGACGCCGATCCGTATCTGCGACACGCCGGCGTGATGGCGCTGGTTGGCATCAACGACAAGAGCGCGATCAAGAGCGCCGGCGGGCACGAATCCGCGTCGGTGCGTCTGGCCGCGCTGCTGGCGATGCGCCGCCTGGAGATGGCGGAGATCGCGGCGTTTCTGAACGATGCGGACCCGAAGATCGTCCTCGAAGCCGCCCGCGCCATCTACGATGTGCCGATTCCCGCGGCGCTGCCCAAGCTGGCCGAGCTTGCGCGGCAATCGTTCACGAACATGCCCGCCCCCGCGGTGTTGCGCGTGCTCGCCGCGAACTATCGCATCGGCGGTGATTCGAGCGTTCGTGCATTGCTGAGCGTCGCCGCCCGCTCCGATGTGGCGATGCCGGCGCGCGAACACGCACTCAAGATGCTGCAATCGTGGGAGAAACCGTCGGGCCGTGATTGGGTGGTCGGTCTTTGGCGGCCGCTGCCGACACGGCCAGCAAGCGATGTCGCCAACGCATTGCGTCCAGCCCTCGCTGCGCTGATGACGGGGCCGGACAAGGTGCGCACCGAAGCCGCCAAGCTCGCTGCCATGCACGGAATGAAGGAAATCGGCCCGGCGCTGCGGCAACTCGTCGCCGACAAGGCCCGCCCGTCCGGCGTGCGCATCGAATCGCTGCAGGCGTTGGAATCGCTCAAGGATGGGCAGCTCGAACAAACCGCCCAGACCGCCCTTGCCGACGCTGACGCGCGCCTGCGCCATCAAGCCCGCCGCATTCTTCTGAAGAAGGCGTCGCAAGCCGAGGCGGTGAAGACGTTGGCCACGGTGCTCGACGGCGGCGCCCTCGTTGAACGCCAGGGCGCCCTCGCTTTGCTTGCGGCCATCCCGTCCGCCGAGGCCGACGAACTGCTCGAACACTGGCTCGAACAGATGCTCGCGAAGAAGGCCCCCGCCGAGATCCATCTCGATATTTTGCTCGCTGTCAATGGCCGCAAGCGGTTCGTCGGCAACCCGAAGCTAGCCGCCTATGAAATGACGCGCGACGCCAAGAACCCGCTGTCCGTTTTTCGCGAGGCCCAAGTCGGCGGCGATGCGGAAAATGGCCGCAGAATCTACTTCGAAAAGACCGAGGTCTCCTGCCTGCGATGCCACAAGGTGACCGGCAATGGCGGCGACGTCGGCCCCGATCTGACGGGCATCGGCAAGAAATACAAACGTGAATACCTGCTTGAAGCGCTCGTCGATCCCGACAAGCAGATCGCCAAAGGTTATGAAACGACGGTGCTCACCTTGCAGAATGGCCTCGTCAAGACCGGTATCGTCAAAAGCGAGGATGCCAAGGAGATTCGCCTGATGACCGCGGAAGGGCAGACGCTTACCATCTCGAAAGCGCAGATCGACGACCGTACGCGTGGTCCGTCCGCGATGCCGAGCGACCTCGTGCAAAAGCTGTCACGCACGGAAGTGCGCGATCTGGTGGAATTCCTGGCAGGCTTGCAGTAGACGTCTCCCCGTTTAGCGTTTGCGTGACGCCACCCAAGCTCTAGACGCCACAGACGATCGTTGCAAGCGCGATCGCTGCCGTCTCGACGCGCAATATTCGCGGTCCAAGGCTGACCGTCTGCCAGCCGTGTTCGACGGCGAGTGCCACTTCGTCATCGGCGAAGCCCCCTTCGGGGCCAACGGCGATGCGGATCACCTTGGCCTCCTTGAATCGCTTCGCCAACGTCGTCAATTGCTCCGCTTGATGAGGATGAGCCAGGATGCTCATTTCCGCAGCATGGGTGCGGCTTGCGTAGATCGCCCATTCCATGGGTTCGTCGATGCGCATCAGCACATTGCGGCCACATTGCTTGCTCGCTTCGATGACGTAACGTTCCAGTTTCTCACGTTTACTTTCGCGCGGATGTGTATTCGAGCGTTGACACAAGAGCGGAACGAATGCCGTGACGCCGAGTTCTGTCAGCTTTTCAAGCAGGAACTGACAGCGATCCCCCTTCGGAACCGGCGCGCCAACTTCGAGCGTGAAAGGCAGTTCGCGTTCGGGCTGCTCGACGCGGAGGATCTCCAGCGTAATCTGCTTGCGTTCGACCTGCGTGATGCACGCCGGGTATTCCCGGCCGTCGCCGTTGAAGAGGCAGACCTCGGCGCCCGGGCGAAGTCGGCATACCGTGGCAAGATGGTGAGCTTCCGAGCCATCGAGATGGAACGGCCCTGGGGCGAGCGGCAAATTGACATAAAATCGTGCAGACATTTATGGTACAGTACGCCGCCAAGGTCGCCGGGGCGAGAGGAGGAATGGAGTCTCATGTCAAAGAAGTCACTTGATGCGCCGATTCAGTCGACGAAACAGATGCTTGACGAACTCGACGCGCTGATGGAACGGATGCTGACGCTGCCGGTCAACGATCTCGAAAACGCGCCGCCGCTGCCCATCGAGTCGGCCACGGCGCCGTCGCACGTCGAACCTCCTCCTCCGAAGGTGGAAAAACTGCCGCCACTGGCCCCAATTACGCCGGCGAACAAGCCGCCGCGGAAAAGCAAATTGGCGCAGTACTTGGCCGAATCCAAGGTTCAAGAGCAAGGCGAAGCGTCCTCCCCGCTGCCGCACGCGCGTCTGAATCCGCCTCATCGCCCCATGCCGGCTCTCGAACCCGAGCTCGCCGACCCAGAACCGGAATCGTTCAACAACGACGTGACGCCGACCAGCTTGCTGACGCGACTGGAACCGTTGCTGGCGGACATCCCTGATCCACGGCCGAAGGTTACGACCCATTGGGTCTATCGAATGCTAGTCGGGACCAATCAATTTTACGACAGCACGTCGAGCATCTTCGGTGGCGCGGGCGAATGGCTGCGCGGCCCCGGCGGTCGAGCCTTGCTCGGAATTGCAGGCGTAATGCTCCTGGCCGGGTCGGCAGGTTGGCTTGTGAAGGACCTGCTGGGCTGGCACTGGTAGTGAGCTTCCATAAGATAACTCGACTTGAGCATGTAAAATGCTCGCCCGCCGCGTGCGAACAAGAAGAAGCCACGGAGCAGCCACGATCATGAGTTCGGCGCCGTCCGCCTCAGGGCCCCTTTCCCCACACGAACCCTCCCCCTTGGGCGCGGTCCTCAGCTACATCATACCCGGTCTCGGCCAAATCTATCAGGGCCGCTACGGCAAGGGCGTGCTCTTCATGGTCTCCCTGCTCGGCATGTTCTTCCTCGGCCAGGCGATGGGAAATTGGCAGAACGTCTACGTTCATTCCGTGGACGAGAGAGGTCGGGGCGGCTTCTCCGCCCTGGTCATGCGCTGGCACTACGGCGGACAGTTCTGGATCGGCGCCGCAGCCTGGCCGGCGCTCGCCCAGCATTTCAAGGTGCCATTGCCGGAGGTCATCCGCGATCACCAAAAAATGCCCGACGAAGGCAAGCTAAACCAGTTCTTCAGCAATAGCGACAAGGCGCCCGACCTCGGCTGGGTCTACACGGTCGTCGCCGGCATGCTCAATATCCTCGTCATGTACGACGCCTACGCGGGGCCGGTCATTTTCACGGTACCTAAGCCGACGACGAAGGAGTCGGCGAAAGCGTCCGCGGAAGCGAAGAAGGAAGGGGTAGCGTGATGCTCTTCGCGATGGCGATCTACCTCCATTTGCCGCTCATGCTCCTTGTCATCAGCCTCGTCTATAGCGCGACCCGCCACGAGCAGTGGGACGAAATCCTGATCGAGGCATTTCGCTGGGGCATTCGCATGTTCGGCTTCATGCTGATCGTCGCGGTCGTTCTCTTCGTTGCCTCACTCATTATTCCCGCATTGCCATTTTGATCGCCTCCGCCGGGCAGATCAGTGTGCAAAGTCCACAACTGACGCAATCGAGCGGCCGCGGCAACCATGGCAAGTGAGTGCCCATCGCCAGGCAATCCGTCGGGCACGCCTGCGGACACCAACCGCACCCAGTACACAGCGATTCATCCACGACCGGCATCTCGACGTGCCGCCATAGAGACTCGACCACACGTTTCTTGTGCGTTTTGCTCATGTCGTTGCCGTCGTCAAGAGCCTATCGATGATCTCGGTGATACCCTCGAGCGGCGTCGGAGGAAAAAGGACAAACGTCGCGCCCAGGTCCCATGCCAGGCCCGCGAGCACTGGGTTGTCGGTTTCGCCAATGACAATCGTCGCGGTCGCGGGCAAGCAGGTGTGCACCTCGTCCAGTAGGACCAATTCGCGTTCGAGATCGCGCCCTAGCGTCAGAACAAGAACGCTAGGGGGCGCCATCTGCACGAGATTGCGGCACGCGGCATACTGGCTCGTCTCACGCAGTCGGAAACGCCGCGTCTCCGCTAGCTCGCGTAACCGATCCGCGAGAACGCCGTCGATGCCAAAGGTGATGACTTGCGTTTGTTGCATAGTCGTTGTTCGCCGGACGCGTAAGCGACGGAATCGATGATCCGTCGCTTGCACGTCCGGCTAACTTCCCGTATTTCCGAGTCCAAGTTTCTCCACGCGGCGCAGCAAGCGTGGCCTCCAGATCTCAAGCAGTTCGGCCGTGCGCGTCTGATTGCCATCGGTCAACTTCAAAGCCAGAGCGATGAGCCGCCGTTCGACTTGCTCCAGCAGGCGATCGAGTGGCAGCCGGCGTTCCACCGGCAGCGAACCATGCTTCAAATGAAACGGCAAATCCGCAAGCTCGATGCGCTCTCCCTTGGCGCGGCGGCAAGCGGTTTGCAGCATCGCTTGCAGTTCACGCAGATTCTCCGGCCACGCATACGCGCGCAAGACGTTCATGGCCTCGCCGCCGACGCCGTTGACCGTGTGCTCCTGTAACGTGCGCGCGCGACCAAGGAACAGATCAATGAAGCGAGGCAATTCGGAGAGGCGCTCGCGCAGCGGCGGGATCGCGATCGTGACGGCGCTGACGGCGTAGTAGAGTTCTTCGAGCAGGCGTCCCGATTGCATGTCGATGCGCGGATCGCTGCCGAAGCCGACGATGAGGCGCGGAAAATCGGGATTTTCGCGCAGCTTCACCGTGTCCGCGAGCCGGCTCTGCCATTCGGTGGGCAACGCTGCCGGATCGTGGAGGTAGATGACGCCCAAACCCGTCGCCCGGTTGCGCGGATTGAAGAGCAGTTCGCCGAGCCGGGGAGCTGGCAGCTTGTCGGCGTCGAGGCGGGCGAAATAGCGTAGCCGTTCCTCGCTGCGTTGATGGATGGCGCGGGCGAGCCATTCCTTGCCGACGCCGGGTTCACCCAGGAGCGTGATCGGCATGCGCGTCTGCGCTGCCAGGCGTGCTTGCTCATAAACGCGCGACAGCGCGGCGCTGGCGGTCGCGGCTTCGTCGAGATGATAGCACGCTGCCTTGCGATCGCGTAGCGCCGTCAGCTTGACGGGCAGCTTGAACGACACGTCGGTCGGCGCCGACAGCACGCGAATGGCGCCGAGGATACCGAGGAGCCCCTGGGGGCCGAGTAGCGGAAAATATTGAATCTCCCACCAGTCGGCACGGCCGGGCACGCGTCGATGTGCCAGGCAAACCCGTCCCGCAAGCGCATCCGTCGGCGGCGCGCAGGCGCCCAGGATCGCCTCCTCCTTCTCTTCGCCGGCCGACACGGCCCGCCGCCGACATACGCGGCCGCGCACCTCGGCCAACGTCAAGCCGCTGCACGCCTCCCACGCGCGATTGGCAAACAACAAGCGCCGGCGGCGATTGACCAGAAATAACGGCTGCGTCGATTGTTGAAAAAAGGCTTGCCAGCGAATGGAGTCGGCCGTGGGTTCGCTCATCGTGAGAACCAGCGGTGCGGATTGGAACGTGGACCAGGAAAATGAAGTTTACGGACGGCGTCACGCGAGTGTCAACAGGAAAGACCCAGAATCGGCAAATCCATTCACGGTTCGATCGTCGCCGCTCCAGTTCCCGCGTGTTCACGGCGATACCAACGGTACGAATCGATGGAGAAAATCACCAGCGCCGTCCATACCAGGCCATAGTTCCACCAGCCGCCGCGCGCTGATTCACCGAACAGGAAAACCGCCAACAAGAATTGGACGCTCGGCGACGTGTATTGCATGAAGCCGAGCATGGCGAGCGGCAAACGCCGGGCTGCCTGCCCGAAACAGACCAGCGGCACCGCTGTCACAATGCCGCTCAGCGACAGCTTGAACAGGAGCGGCGCGTCCTCGATTTCGCCGCGCTGAACGTAGCTGACGGCGAGATACGTCAGTGTGAGAGGCAACAAGACGATCGTCTCGATCGCCAGGCCCGTCAAGCCATCGACGGGGACTTGTTTGCGCACCATGCCATAGACGCCGAATGAGATCGCGATCGCCAGCGACAGCCACGGCAACTCGCCGACCTCCCACGTCAAGAGGCCGACGCCCGCGCCGGCGAAGACGATCGCGACTTGCTGCAACGGGCGCATGCGTTCGCGAAAAATCAACAGCGCCAGGGCAATGCTGACAAGAGGGAGCAGGAAGTAGCCGAGGCTCGCCTGCACGATGATCTGAAAGTGAATGCTTAGCACGTACATGAGCCAGTTGTAGGCGACGAGCAGCGCCGAGCCGGCTAGCGGCCATAGGAGCGTGGGCGTCTTCAGGCAGCGGACCGTGTCGGGCCAGCGGCGCGTCAAGGTCAGCACGAAGGCGAGAAAAACCGCCGACCACGCGATGCGATGCGCCAGGATATCGAATGGAGAGATGCCCTTGCCTAGCCAATGAAAGTAGATCGGCACAAGGCCCCACCAGCCGTATGCCGCGATGCCCCACAGGAATCCATCGCGTGTCGTGTTTGGCACTCTCAGGCTCCAGTTGAAATTGTCGCGTCAGCGATTGTTGATATAGACGAGACAGTCGCGTCTGGCGACGCTATCAATGACTCAGTAAGGCAATCGCCGGGTAGATCAAGATCCAAGCGATCGCGGTCCGGGAGAGTAATTCATGCCGAACGAAACAGCCGAGCCGATCCAGGAACGCAAGAAGAAAATTCGCGAGCAGGCGCATGCCAATCGCAATGCCCAGGCGAACAAGGACGAGTTGAGCCAGGACATCTGCGCGAAGTTCGCCGCCTTGCCGGCATTCGTTCACGCCAAAATCGTGATGTATTACATCGACGTTCGCAGCGAGGTGCGCACACGGCTCGCCCTGCCCGACGCGCTGACGCAGAGCAAGAAGATCGTCGTGCCCTGGTGCAACGACCAGGGTGAACTGGAACTCTTTCATCTTGAGAACATGGACGAACTCGCCATCGGCATGTACAAGATTCTCGAACCGAAACAGGAACTTCGTTCGTTGCCTGCCAAGCAGGTCAAGGCGGCCGACCTGGATCTGGTCATGGTGCCTGGCGTTGCGTTCACCCGCGCCGGCGCTCGCATGGGGCACGGCAAAGGCTATTACGACAAGCTGTTGCAGCACGCCCGGCTCGATGCGCCGCTGGTGGCATTGGCATTTGAATGCCAGCTTTTCGACGAGATTCCGACGGCGGCGCACGATATCTACATGGACTTGGTCATCACAGAGCGGGCCAACTACCAAGGCAAGGGACGCGCACATTGACGTTGCTTGCGGCTATGCGTTAACGTGGCGTCGCGCGAGCGCTAAGCCGCAAGCGGCAACACAGGGAAGCTGTCATGTCTCAGCGTGCTGAAATTGACGACACTTACGCCGAGGCGTTTCGCAGCATCTACGCCGAGGTGCTGATAACCGCGCGCGATCGCGTCTGGCTCGGCCACGCACTCAACGCGGTCACAGGCAACGCATCCAGCAGCATTCTGTGCGACTGCGAGGCGGGGCTCGATCGCTATCTCGACTCTGACGCCACGCCCGACCATCGGCCCGGCGCCGTCGTCCAATTTCATGTGCCGCGCTTTCACAAAGACCGCGACAAACGGCTCGAACGCGCACTGTTGGTTCGCCTCAGCCAGAACGTGTTGACTTGCCCGACGACGGCGTGCTTCAACCTTCTCGACGAGCCAACCTTCTTTAAGCTGGGCCGCAAGATCGCGTTCTTCGGCGATGGCCATCAATTTCGTGCTGAACGTTCTGGCCGCAAGGTGTGGGTGATCCCAATCCTTTCCGGTGAATTCGTACTCGATCGCCGCTTCGGCTATCGCGATGGATTGATGGGCGGCAACCTGTGGTTCATGGGAGCGAGCCCGGATGCCGCGCTACTCGCTGCGGAGAGGGCGGCGCACGCGGCCAGCGAAATGCCCGGCGTGATCCTGCCGTTTCCGGGCGGAGTCGCGTCGAGCGGATCGAAAGCCGGGAGCCGATACAAGTTCGCGATCGCGAGCACCTATGAAGCGTATTGCCCGACCTTGCGCGACAAACTCGGCGAGAAATCGAAAGTGCCGCCCGGCGTCGCCGCGATTCAGGAGATCATCATCAACGGCCGCGATTTGCCGACCATCGCCAAAGCGACGCAAGCGGCGATCGCGGCATCGATGGAGACGCCCGGTCTCGTCAAGATCTCCGCCGGTAATTATGGCGGGCGGCTAGGGAAGAGCTTCGTTTACTTGCGGCCCGAGAATCAGCCCGTTTGACCGTGCCGCATGGTGCTCGGATCACGGGGCTACCTGATGAAGATCACGAATATTCGCGCCTGTCAGCCGCCGTGCAACTCGCCTGCCGATTGGCGCACCTCTCTCGGACAGATTCTTGTCGCCATCGACACCGACGCCGGCATCACGGGCTATGGCGTCGGCGGCGGCGGGGCGGCGGGCATCCACATCGTTCGCACTGTCTTGAGCGATCTCCTCGTTGGCCGAGTGCCCGAACCGGTCGAATCGATCTGGGACGATATGTATCAGGCCACGCTCCCTTTTGGCCGTAAGGGCGTCGCCATGATGGCGCTCAGCGGCGTCGATCTCGCCCTCTGGGACCTGCGTGGCAAGGTCGCCGGCAAATCGGTTGCTCAGCTTCTCGGCGGACCGATTCATGCCGTCATGCCGACCTATACGACTGTGTGGGACCACATACCCACCGCGCAGTTTGGCCGGCATAGGGCGTTCAAGATTCATCTAGGTAAAATGACCGATGCGGCGGACGTCGGCTCCTTCGTGGATGTGATGAAACGCGCGCGCGATCGAGTCGGACCGGATGTCGCGTTGATGATCGACGCCTGGATGAAGTGGGACGTGCCGTTCACATTGCGCTTTGCCGAACGGGCGGCCTCATTGAAGCTCGATTGGATCGAGGAGCCGTTGTCCCCCGATGACTTCGCCGGCTATGCGGAACTGGTGCAACGGTGCCCGATCCCCATAGCCGGTGGTGAGCATGAATTCACCGCGGCAGCGTTCGCCGAGCTTATCGAGCGACGACTGCATCACATCGTGCAACCCGACGTTTGCTGGTGCGGCGGCATGACCGAATTGGTCAAGATTTACCGCACGGCGAAGGCGCATGGCGTCCGCGTCTGCCCTCATCGCGGCGCCGAGATCTGGGGTCTGCACGCTCTTGCCACGCTCGACCCGCAGCCGCTCGCGGAATCAGGCCGTCCGTGGATGACTTGGGTCGGCGGTCAGCCGGCGATCGTTGATGGATTGATCGCAGCGCCGTCTGGCCCCGGCTTTGGTGTGGAGATCGACGAAGCCGTTTGCGGATTGGCTCATGAGAAAAACGCCGAGTGATTCGGCGCTTTGACGCGCGGGAATTTGCACTTGCATCACACCACCGCCGCCAGGCGCAACAAGCCGAGCGCCTGCATATTCATATTCTTCGTCTCGGATTGCATCTCTTGCATGATGCGATGTTTGATGGCCAGGAATGCTGACGCGCACTCCGGATCGAATTGCTTGCCGCGCATCTTCTCGACCTCGGCAAAGGCAGCGTCGATAGGCATGCCTTTGCGGTAGGGGCGGTCGGAGGTCATGGCGTCGAAGGCGTCGGCGACGGCAACGATGCGGGCGAGCCGGTGCGTCTTCTCCCCCGCGGTGCCGTCGGGATAGCCGCTGCCGTCCCAGCGTTCATGGTGGGAGCGAACGATCGGGAGAATCTCGGCCAACTCGATGACGCCTTCGAGCATTTTGGCGCCCTTGACGGTGTGCGTCTTCATGATCTCGAATTCTTCCGGCGTGAGCTTGCCCGGCTTGCGGAGAATGTGGTCGTCGATGCCGATTTTTCCGAGATCGTGCAGCGGCGTGCCGATCTTGATCAGGTGTATTTCCTTGGTGGGGAGTTCTAGCTGCTGGCCGAGCAGGATGGAGTAGGCGGTGACCCGCGCGGTGTGGCCGCCGGTATAGGGGTCGCGGATTTCGACGGCCTGGGCCAGAGCGGACACGGTGGCGTAAAACAGCTCGCGCTGCCGTTTCAACAGCTGCGAGCTTTCGATGCCGGCCGACACGTGTGCGGCGAGTGCATCCGCCAGATACATGTCGTCCTTGGTGAATGGCTCATCGAGCAGCCCACGGTCAAGGTGCAGAACGCCGAGCTGCTTACGTGGCGTGCGCAACAGTACGCATAGCACCGAGGACATCGTTCCTTCGGCGATGCTCTTGGCGCCGAGCAGTTCGGGATCCTCAGTTACACTGCAACAGAGGATCGATTGTCCCTGCGCAAAGCAACGTTGGGCGAGGCTTTGACTGAAGGCCGTGCGATTAGCAATCTGGCTAGTGCCGGTGTCGAGGGCACGCAATTTCAATGGACCGTCGGGGCCGTCGGCGAGGACGATGGCCCCGCGCTGCGCCTTGAGCGTGCTGACAGCGTCACGCAGGATGGTGTGCAGCAGATCTTCTTCGCTCTCGAGATGAACCAGATGATGGCCCGCCCGTAGCAAAGCTTGCAACTGCTCGCCGGACCGCGGTCGGGAACTTTCTTCCCCCACGAACGCTAAGCTGAACGCTTCCTCCCAACTGCTATTGCCTACGGCGGCGACTTGCATGGCCTCGATCGGAGAGGGTGAGTCGGAGTCCGAGCTTTCAGATCCGCGCAGGCCGTCGACGACGATCGTGACGTTGCCGAAGCGGAGGATGTCATGAGGTCGAACCACCCACTCGCCGGGCCCAATGCGGGTGCCGTTGAGAAAGGTTCCGTTGGTGCTGCCCAGATCGCGCACGTGCCAACCGTCGTTTGTGGGGCGGACTTCCGCATGCCGACGGCTGACCGAGGTGTCGTCAAGCACGATTTCAAGGGTGGTGAGTCGGCCAGCCCTCATGATCGTGTCCGATTCCCAGGTCCTACCTTCGACGTTGCCGTTGATGCCGCGCAAACGAAGTCGTAGCTTCCCGGTGGCCAATTCGTTGTTTTCCTTCATGGCGATATTTCCGAAAGCCCAGGCGCGCGGGACTTTATTCCACGACCATTATACCTCGAAGAGGAAATACCTACCTGATCGAATTAAGGAAAAATCCTTCTAGCATTCCCGCCATCGTCTTGGTCCTTATTTTCCTTTCCAATCAGGTTCCGGATTCATTATAATGTTGAAGAAGACGATTGCTCGGAAAATCCCGCCTGATAATTGTTAGCCCAATCCTCCATTTTGAGGTCGGACATGAAATTTGCACGACTAATGTTGACCTGCGCAACGGGCATTGTGGCTCTTGCGTTCTGTGTGGTAAGTCCATCCAACAGTTGGGCACAAAAACCGCCGCCTCCCGCCAATCCGCAGGCGCCGACTATCAACCCGCTGGTGCCCGCCGGCGTTCAGCGGGGTAGCGTGACGGAGATCGTGCTAACCGGAACAAATCTCGCCAGTCCGACCGGGGTTTCCCTGGGATGCTTAGCCAAAGTGACGATTCCCACCGAAGACAAGAACGGCACCGACGCGGGCAAGTGCAAGGTCCGCATTGAAGTTCCCGCGAACACGCCGATCGGCTGGTACCCCTTCCGTTACGCGACGCTCAAGGGCGTATCCAATCTGCGTATCGTGTGCGTCGATGATGTGCCGCAGCTCACCGGCAACAACACCAATCGCAGCCGCGCGATGGCGCAGGCGATCGTAGTCCCGAGCGCGGTGGCCGGAGCCGTGGTTGCCGAGCTGGGTGATTTCTACAAGTTCACGGTCAAAGCGGGGCAACGGCTCAGCTTCGATTGTCAGGCGCGCCGGCTCGGCAGCGTCATCGACGCGCAGATGACCGTCTACGACGCCAAGAGCATGCGGGAACTCGCCTACGACAACGATTCGCCTGGCTGTCAATCCGATCCGCGCATCACCTACACCTTCAAGGACGCCGGGGATTATCTCGTCGAGGTCAACGATGTCTTGAGGCGCGGCGGCGCCGAGTTTTTCTATCGCCTGCGCGTCGGCGACTTCCCGCTCGCGACCACGCCGATGCCTCTGGCCGCCAAGCGCGGCACGAAAGCGAAGATCGCGTTCGCCGGCCCTGCCATCGAAGGCGCCGCGGCTGTCGACGTCGATGTGCCTAACGATCCGGCGTTGAGCGTTCATTGGGTCGCGCCCAAAGGCGCGGCCGGGCTGCACGGCTGGGCCGTTCCGCTCACGCTGAGCGACCTGGACGAAGCCGTCGAGCAGGAGCCGAACGACGAGCCCATGAAGGCCAACCGCATCATCGTTCCGGGCGGCGTCTCCGGACGATTTCAGCAAAGCAATGATGTCGATTGCTACGTCTTTGCCGCCAAGAAAGGGCAGAAGCTTACCATCGAAGCCCAGACGCTTGAACTTTATTCGCCGTCGCTGGTGCAGATGTACGTGCGGAACGGCAAGACCGGGGCCGAACTCGCCAAGAGCAATCCGCAGGCGCCGGGCGGCGCGGACCAGAAGATCGATTTCACCGCCGGCGAAGATGCGGATTTCGTCCTCGAAGTCCAGCACTTGCACTTCTACGGCGGACACAGCGAATCGTACCACGTTACGCTGCGTAGCCCCTCGACGGGTTTCGACATCAACCTGCCGAACGAACGCTTCGACGTCTCGCCCAGCGGCGTGGCCGCGATTCCCGTGCAAGTCGTGCGCAAGGGCTACACCGGGCCCATCGAGCTGTCGACCCGCGGCGAAGTGGGCTTGAGCGGAACCGTCACGCTCAAGGCCGGACAAAACGCCGGCGTGCTCATGGTCGTGTCCAAAGGAGACCTGCCCATGGGGGCCTATCAATTCCAGGTAATTGCCAAGGCAACCGTTGACGGCAAGCCGAGCGTGCAAACCGCGAATGCCAAGGCCATGATCGCTGCGTCGCTCAATGGCCTGCTTTTCCCGCCGATGCA
This sequence comes from Planctomycetia bacterium, assembly GCA_005799265.1. Taxonomy (GTDB): domain Bacteria; phylum Planctomycetota; class Planctomycetia; order Gemmatales; family Gemmataceae; genus SIAQ01. Next base: position 19,809 of record SYHD01000300.1, read on the forward strand.
TCTGCAAACCTTTGTGTCGCTGGCCGTGAAGGAGAAAGCTCCGTTCAGCCTGGCGATCAAGATGGATCCGCCAGAGGGAGTGCCGGGCGGGAAAGCCAACGTCACGATCACGGCCACGCGCGATCCGGGCTTCGTGGACGAGATCACACTTAACCCGCCGGTGGGTTTGCCGGCGACGATCCCGGTGCCGAAGCTCGGCGCCATTGCGAAGGACAAGACGGAAATCACCTTTCCGCTTGATCTGAACGTGAAGACGCCGATGGGAGAGTACTTCGTGCTGATGTCGGCCAAGACGAAGCACCAGGGGAAGGAATACTCTGCCGCGACGCCGCCATTGATGCTGGTGCTGGGTCTGCCGTTTGAGTTGCAAGTCGAGCCGGCCTTGGTGTCGCTCAAGCCGGGGGAGAAGGCAAAGTTGAAAGTGACCGCGATTCGCAAGGGCGGCTACAAGGGGCCGATCTCCATGGATGTCCGCAAATTGCCGGCCATGGTTACGGCCAGCAAAGCGATCATCGCCGAGAATCAAAACTCGGTCGAGATCGAGCTTTCCGTGTTGCCGACCGCTCCCGCCGCAGAGGTTGCGGGCGTGGATGTCTCGGGCATCGCCACCGCGCTCAATAACCTGACGAATGCCTCGCCGGCATTTACGGTGCGTGTGCAAAAGAAGTAAACCACCGCCATGGATGTTGTATAATATCAGCGCGGGGATTCGTTTAGCGTTCGCAAATACGCATGCGATCGCTAGACGGTTTCCCAGCGCACCCAATCGCAACCCGCAGCGAGACCCAGCCATGAGCACCCAAACCGGTCACGAGTCCTTCAAGATCGAACGGCATGGCGAAGTCGCCGTCGTCACTCCGTCCGCCAAGGTCGAGGAAATGCACGAGACGATGATCGAGCAAGCCGCGCGCATGGTCATCCAATCGCTCAAGTCCGATCCGCCGTCGGGCATCGTCGTCGATCTCAGCCAGGTCACCTACTTCGGCTCCGTTTTCGTGTCGTTCCTCTTGCGCTGCCATTCGCAAGCACGCAAGCACGGCAGCGAAATCGTTCTCGCCGGCGCCAGCGAACCGGCGCGCGAATTGCTCAAGCTGCTCGACCTCGAAACGCTGTGGGCGATTTACGATAATCGTCAAGAAGCCATGGACGCGCTCGGCGGCTCGGATTGACGAAAACGAATCGCCGCTTGCGGCTTAGCGATTGGAATGTCGTTCCCTGACGCTTTGCCGCAAGTGGAAACTCCCACCATGTCCAACGACACCCTCGCGGTCCTGATCTCCGGTGGCCTCGACAGCGCGATCCTCCTGGGGGATGCGCTACGCCGTCACGCAGTCGTCGTGCCCATCTATATGCGTTGCGGCCTGTACTGGGAGCCTGTCGAGCTCGCCTATCTTCGTCGCTTTCTCGACGCCTTGCGCTGCCCCGCCTTGAAGTCGCTGGTGGTCCTCGAGCAGCCGATTGTCGACGTGTATGGCCCGCACTGGAGCATTACGGGAAAAGACGTACCGCTGATCGGCACGCCCGAGGAAGCCGTCTTCCTGCCCGGCCGCAACGTCTTGCTGCTCGCGAAATCGCTCTTGTGGTGTCACCTGAACAACGTGCCTGCCCTGGCGTTGGGGTCGCTGCAAACCAATCCGTTTCCCGACGCGACGCCGGCGTTCTTTCGCGGCTTCCAGGGGCTCGTCAATCAAGCTCTGCAAGGCAACGTCGAAGTGCGCTTGCCGTTCGGCGGCATGAAAAAAGTCGCGGTGATGGCGCTCGGCAAAGATTTGCCGTTAGAGCACACGATCTCTTGTGCCGGTCCGGTCGGCGACATACACTGCGGCCGTTGCAGCAAGTGCGGTGAACGCCGCGATGCCTTTCGTGACATCGGGATGCCCGATCCGACGCGCTATCACGTTTAACGCTCGCGCGGTCCCTGCGGAGTTGCAATTTTCACCGTGGTTGTTGCTTCTTGCCGCGCAGTTGTAAGTCAATGAACCTCTCGCGGCCAATCAGTTTTGAATTGCAAAGGCAATTGCAACAAGGACTTCCGGCCAGCGACGCGTCCTGGTTCGACAGTTTCGCGTGCTTGGCATCCCGTTAGCTGATAATGGTCGCGATGTCTTAATCGCCTGCCGAGTGCGGAGGAGCGCGGATGATTGCCGAAATCGAATCTGCAAGCGCGCCGCCCAAGCGAGCGCTGTGCGTGTATCTGCCGGCCACGCGAATGTCAATTCTCGATCCACGTCTTGAAACCGAACCAGCGTTAGGTCATTGTCCGTGCTCCGATATGTTGGTCCTTTTCGTGCACAACTATCCCATCGCCATGATCCCCGGCACTTGCCTCGATTGCATTTCGCTAAACATCCGGCTCAGCGAGTTGCGTCATCGTCCGCCGCGCCAGGCGTGACGTGAATCTGTTTGCATCACCGCCTTCCTTGGGATACGATCAATCTCCTGATGTCGATCGTGTCTTCCTGGAGTCGCAGGCATGTTCCGTTTTTTAATTCTCGCGTCCGTGTCGCTTCTCTTGTTCCTTCCGCTTGACGTTCCCCTCGAAGTTGCCGCTCAGCCCGACGCCATAGTAGAAGCCGACGTCGTTCTACGCGGCGCCACGCTCTACGACGGCAGCGATCAGCCGGGCAAAGTCGGCGACATCGCCATCAAAAACGATCGCATCGTCGCCATCGGCAAATTCAAGGTCAAAGGCACACCGCGCGTACTCGACTGCGCCGGCCTCGTCATTGCGCCCGGTTTCATCGATCTACACACCCATTCCGATTTCCCGCTGCAAGAAAAGAAGACCAATGCCAACTACAACTATCAAACGCAGGGCGTCACCACCGTCGTCACTGGCAACTGCGGCTTCGGGCCAGCCGACGTCGCCGAGTATTTTGTGAAGCTCGAGAAGATCGGGGTCGGCACAAACGTCATTCATCAGGTTCCGCACAACGCCGTCCGCGAGAAGGTCATGGGCAACGCCAACCGTGATCCGACGGAGAAGGAACTCAAGGCGATGCAGGACCTCGTCGACAAGGGGATGAAGGCCGGCGCCTACGGTTTCGCGACGGGACTGATCTATAATCCGGGAACCTACTGCAAGACCGACGAATTGGTCGCGCTTGCCAAGATCGCCGCCGAGCACAAGGGCTTTTACGCCAGCCATATCCGCGACGAGAGCACTGGCGTCCTCACCGCGATCGAGGAGATCTTGGAGATCGCGCGCCGCGCCGGATTACGCGTACACATCTCACATATCAAGGTCTCTGGCCGTCGCGCCTGGGGCAAGGGACCGGACGTCATCGAGCGGCTGCGCCGAGCGCGCAAAGACGGCATCGACGTCACGGCCGATCAATATCCGTACACCGCAAGCAGCACGTCGCTGACCGCGACGGTGATCCCGGCCAAGTTTCGCGAGGGTTCGACGAAGGACATGATCCAACGGCTCGACGATCCCGAAATCGGCCCCAGAATGAAGAAGGCCATCGCGGACCGCCTCGACGGCCATCTCGGCGGCAAGAGCATCAAGATCGCCCGTTACGTCAAGAATACGAGCTGGCAGGGCAAGGACCTCTTCACGATCGGCGAGCTGGAGAAGAAATCCGCGCTCGACATCGTCCTCGACATCACGCGCAGCGGCGGGGCCCAGATCGTCAATTTTGGCATCAACGACGAAGAGATGCGTCTCTTCATGAAGGAACCGTACGTCGCCACGGCCAGCGACGGCAGCGCGATGATCCCGTCCGCCACCGTACCACATCCGCGCAGCTATGGCACATTTTCACGCAAGATCGGCCGTTTCGCGATCGAGGATGAGGTCATCAGTCTGCAACAGGCTATCCGCAGCGCGAGTGGATTGCCCGCAGACATTCTGCGGCTGCCCGAACGCGGCTACCTCAAAGTCGGTCATTACGCGGACATCGTCGTCTTTGATCCGAAGACCTACCGCGACAAAGCGACGTTCGACGTGCCGCACCAGTATTCGACCGGCGTGCGCTATCTCTTCGTCAACGGCCGACTCGCGATCGACAATGGTAAGGCGACCGACGTGCTTGCGGGGCGGGTGTTAAGGCATGGGGCGAAAAGTGAAACGAAATAATCAGCGTCGAAGTGTTCTGGCCACCGAAGGTGCGTAACATGACAGCCCGGGAAAACACCCTGGAAAAAAGTCCGTCCTGAGCTAAGGCCCTGGAAGGGCGCAACAATCGTTTTCAGCTTGTGTTGCGTCTCTTCAGGGCTTTACTTCGGCTCGGGCATATCCTGGCGTTGCCTTGGACTGTTGTGTTACGCACCGTTGATGCTCGATTACGGGACTCCAGAGGTACTCAATGAATCCACAAGATGATATTGGCCCGACTCGCAAACGCGGCCGTGGCCTACAGCTCGATCAGCTTTACGACACGCTTCAGCAGGAAGCGCCGAAGCTGGCGAACATGCGCACTAACTCGGCCGGCGTCAAACTCTCACTCATTCCTGCCGGTACGTTTGCGATGGGGTCGCCGCCCAATGAGACAAGTCATCGGCTCAACGAAGGTCCCATGCACGAAGTGATCTTGGTGCAACCGTTCTACCTGAGCGTCATGCCGATCACGCAGGAGCAATATCAGAAGGTGATGGGCAAGAACCCCGCCTACTTCACGCGCGAGAATGGCGGTGGGCCGGAGCATCCGGTTGAGAACGTCTCCTGGGAGGATGCGCTCGCATTCTGCCAAAAACTGACCAGTCTGCCCGATGGACTAGCCTATCGCCTGCCGAGCGAGGCCGAGTGGGAGTACGCCTGTCGGGCGGGCACGATCACGCCGTTTAGTTTCGGCGCGTCGCTGTCGGCTCGGCAGGGCACGATCGACGGCAAGAAGACGACCCGTGTCGGCAGCTTCCCTGCGAACAACTTCGGACTGTACGACATGCACGGCAACGTCTGGGAGTGGTGCGCGGATTGGTACGGCGAGACGTACTACCCAAAGAACCCCTCGCGTGATCCGCGCGGCCCGGCTGGGGGGCAGTTTCGCGTCGTGCGCGGCGGCTCATGGCGTAATCAAGCGGGTACGTGCCGTTCGGCGTATCGCAATGCTCTCGTGCCGTATAATCGCGATGCGTACACCGGATTTCGCGTGACGGCAACGGTCAGCTGAGGAGCAAGGTGAAGACAATTTTTTGCCACTGCGCCAATTATGTGGACTTGTAGGGTGGGCCTCGCTACGCTCGACCCACCCTACAACTTTTCCCGCACGGATGGCGTAGAGCCAATTTTTTCAAATCCTCGCTTACGGATTCACGGGGCGACGGTGTGAAACCGCAAGCGACCAGGATCCCATCAATTGATCATCGTGATGCCCCCTTTGAGCGTCAGCATGCCATCCGCCTTGACGGTCGTCACCGGCGACTGGACGTCTGCCGATGCCGAGCCTACGACCTTGACGGCGATCCCCGTGATCGTGACGCCGGACTGATCGATCTTGATGCTGTTGCCGCCGACTTTTAGTTCAATCGACTGCATCGCCTCGGTGCTGCTCTTGCCGGCGCTGACTTTGGTCGTGTCGTTGCCGGTCTTGATGGTGACCGAGCGATTGCCCGTGGAGATTTCGATCGTCTCGTTGCCTTGTTTGACGGTGATGGTGCGGTCGTCTGTTACCTCGATGGTTTGTTTGCCCTCAATGGTGAGTGAATCGTCCTTCTTGATTTTGTGAGTTCGGCTGCCTGCTTCCAGCGTCACGGCTTCGTCGCCTTTTGTGATGGTCTCGGTGCGTTTGCCTTTTTCGATGGTGATCGTTTCGTCGCCTTCCTTGATCGTCTCGGTGCGGTTCTTCCAGATGGTGATCGTCTGACTACCGTCGTCCGACTCGGAGTTGCCGACGGTGAGTGTTTGATTGTTCTGGATCTCGATGGTCTGATCGCCCTTGTCCTTTTTGATGAAACCGACCTTGAGCGTGTCGTTGTTTTCGACGACGCGATTGAAATCTTTCTCGGCGTGGAAGTAGATTTCCTCCGCGTCTTTCTTGTCCTCGAAGCGCAACTCGTTGAAGTTGTCGGTCTCGCCCTTGAGCGTGCTGCGCGACTTGACGCCTGACTGCGTCTTGTTGTCGGGAAGCACATAAGGCGGCATCATGTCGGCGTTGTAGACGCTGCCGATGGCGATCGGCTGATCGGGATCGCCTTCCTCGAAGGCGATGATCACCTCCTGGCCGATGCGCGGGATGTGGATCATGCCCCATTGCTGGCCCGCCCACGGCGTGCCGACGCGCAGCCAGCACGAACTCGCCTGGTCTTTCTTGCCTTCGCGGTCCCAGCGGAACTGCACCTTGATGCGGCCATACTTGTCTGTGGAGATCTCGTCGCCCGACGGACCGACGACAAGTCCCGTTTGCGTGCCGTCGATGCGCGGCCGCGGCGTTTTGCGCGGCGGGCGAAAGGCGAGCGCGGCGGGCAAGCATTGAAAGCTGTTGCGATATAGCAGCGCGCGGGGCTGATCCTCGGTGTAGGCGCCCGCGATGCTTGATTCATGTTGGATCGACAGGAGGACGTAGTCGCCGTTGGCGTTGTAATGCTGGTCGAGTGTGAACTTGTACCCCGGCGTCAGCAAACGGCAGTCGCTCGAAGCGTCGATGGCGAAACCGACAGCGGCCTGTTCCTCCATGCGGATGCCGACGGTGCGCGTGCCGTCGCTAAACGCCTTCTCCAATTCCGATGCCTGGGCGGTGCCGGCCGAGTCGATGCCGTCGAAGCGTTGCGTGAAGGCGCCGGGGAAGTCGTAGATTTCGAGCGCCTCGTTGGCGCCGATCTTGAGTTTGTGCGTCACGGTTCCGAGCGCGATCGACTCCAGGATGTTCTCCTTGGATTCCATGTTCTTGTCGGGCATCTCGAAGGAGTAGTCCCACAGCGTCCCCTTGGCGGCGCGGATTTCCTGGCTCTTGGACCAGTTGCTGATGCGCTCCGCGTCACGTGGGCCGCGGAATAATTCGTCGTAGCTGATCGTTTCAGGGCCCGCCGTTTTCACGTAGCTTTGGGCCGTATTGGCCACGACCATCGTGTGGCTGCTCTCCTCGTGCTTGAAGAAGTAGAAAATGCCTTCCTCCTCCATAAGACGCGAGGCAAAATCGAAATCGGATTCCCGATATTGCGTGCAGTAGTCGCGCTTCTCGAACGTCCCCTGGATATCCCAGGTGACTGTGAAATCGGCGAACACCTCCTTGAGGATATCGGGCACGGTCATTTGCTGAAAAATCCGGCTCTGGGCGCCGCGCGTGAGGAGCCAAGGTTTCGGCACTATCTCGGCGCGATACCGGATGAACGACGTGCCATTGGAGCCGATGGTGCGCACTCCCTCGCACAGCCGGCTAACGATGCCATGGTAGTAACGTGGCACCAGGGTTGGTGGACGTACGACGACGGAGACGTTTTGGCCGAGCAGCTTGTCGAAAGCGATGCTCTCCTTCCCTTCGACGAGCATTTGCAAATCGAAGCGAAAGAGTGTCGAAATCGCCTCGCTGCCGCTGAATTTCTCGAGCAGGAGCGCGTCCTTGCCGAGTGGTGTGCTGACGGCGAGCGGACGGTTGTCCTGAGTGTACACCTTCGTGGCCATGAGATTCTCCCGACGTGGAATCGCGTTGACCTTCAATTTATGGCGCGCGCAAAAAAAATGCAGATTGCGGATCGCGGATTGTCGCTGTAAGACTACACACGTGGCGGCATGATTTCGATCTAGCCGTCTTTCCAATTCGGCAAGATCGGATTCTTGCCACCACGATCCTACGAGGTCAGCAAATGAGCGTCACGCGCGCGGCGGATGTGTGCAAGAACTTTGAGCTGAGCGAAGAGGGGCAAGCGATCTTGAAGCCGGACGATTTGCCGCGTCCCTTCCTGGACCGGCTGATTGCGGCCAAGCACTACGTCGATGCTGCCCATCTCGCTGCGCACGCGTTGCCGCGCCGCGAGGCGATCTGGTGGGCGTGCGTCTCTGCGCGGATGTCATATGGAGCCGCGGCGCCGCCGAAGCAAGCGGCCGTGCTTGACGCAGCCGACGCGTGGGTGGCGCAGCCGACCGACGAGAAGCGGCGCGCGGCGTTCAAGCTTGCGGAGGCTGCGGAGTTCGGCAACCCGGCAGGTCAGATCGGTATGGCGGTGTTCTTTTCGAGTGGGAGCATCGCGCCCGCCGGTCAGGCCGAGTTGCCGCCGCCGCCGAACATGTGCGCCAATTCGGTCGCGAATGCGGTTATCCTGTCGGCGGTGCTGGGCGACGCGAAAAACGCGGCGACGCGCTATCCGCAGTTTTTCACGCTGGGTCTTGAAGTCGCGAACGGCAAGAACCGGTGGAAATGACGCGGTCCACTGGGAGCGTGGTCACACTCAGCGCGATCCGGTCCACAGTCGTACCGTGTTGTCTTGGCCGCTGGAGACGGCGAGTCGGCCATCGCGCGAGAAGGCAATGTGCCAGACCTGTTCGCGATGGCCTTCGAGCTTGCGGATTTCCTGGCCGCTCTGGGCGTCCCATAACCGCACGACGCCGTCCGCGCCGGCCGAGAGGATGCGTCGGCCGTCAGGGGAAATTGCGACCGACTGGATGTAGCCGGCGCTCCCCTCGAACGTCATTGTTGTGCTGCCGGTGGTAAGGTCCCAGAGCCGCAGCGTCTTGTCGGTGCTTCCCGTGACGGCGTGTCGGCCGTCGACAGTGAAGGCGACGCACAGGACCGTGTCCTTGTGGCCATCGAGCCGCTTAATGAGTGAGCCTTTGTCCAAGTCCCAAAGGCGGACGGTCTTGTCGAGGCTCGCGGACAGGGCGCGTTTGCCGTCGCGTGAGAGGGCGACGCACCAGACGGTGTGGTCGTGTCCGGGCAGCGTGCGTTCTTCCTTGCCGGTGGCGATGTTCCAGAGACGCACGGTGCGATCGTCGCCGGCGGAAAGGATCCACTTGCCGTCCGCGGAGATGGCGACAGAGCGGACGTAATCCTTGTGCCCATCGAAGGTCTTTGCGGTGCCAGAGGATAGGTCCCACAGGCGCACGGAATTGTCGAAGCCGCCGGAGACGGCGCGCTGGCCATCCTGAGCGAAGGCGACGGCCCAGACCTTGCCGGCGTGCCCGTCGAGGCGGCGCAACTCCTTGCCGGTCTTGGTGCTGAACAGACGCAGGGCGCCGTCGTAGCCGGTGGAAAGGAAGCGTCGGCCGTCCGGCGCAAACGCGGAACCGTAGACGGGACCACTTGGGACGTCGAATTTTTTCAGCTCCGAAGTGATCTCGCCCATGCGGAATTCGCTCGGCAAGAGCTTGATGATTTCCTGTAATTTGCCGTCGATGAGGGCGCGGTCCTTGTCGCTGGCATCCACGAGATTTTCCTGATACCAGTGATAGGCCCGCAACAGCGCGTGCGTGCGCATGGCGGGGTCGACGGTCTTGTCCGTCGCGAATAGATACCAGCCAAGCGCGACGACCCGGCGCGGCGCGGCCGCGGTCGGCGCCGCGAGATCGGATTGCGCTAGCGCTTGCAGTTTGCCTTTCGCGCCGCGTGCCAGAAGAGGCAGGCCGCGGTCCCAATCGCCTTTGATGAGTGCTTGATATTTGCCCAACTCGAGATTCGCCTCCGCGTCAGCCGGATTCTTGGCGAGCTTATCCGCGAACGGCTGCCAGCGCGTGAATTCTTTTTGCAGCCGCGCAATCTCCTCCTGACGCTTACGTATCGTCACGACCAGCGCCACATTCTTGAGCCTGAGGGCGGCCTGGTCGGCAGCGGCGATCAGATCGAGGCTCGACGTATAGTCGTCGGCATCAAGCGTGTCGTCGAGCGTGACCATGGCGCGATCTATCACCGCTTGATAGGCGTCGGCCGGGGCGCCTTCGACCTTGCTCGCCTGCTGAAGCATGGCGATCTTCATGCGGAAGATTGTCGCGGGGAGGATGACGAAATCCTTGGCCAACTCGTCAGCCGCCAGCAACGCCGTGTTGACGTCGCCGGCCTGGGCCGCGAAGCTGTGTGCTTTCGAGAAGAGCACGTAACGTCCGGCGGCGTCGTCCTTCGTCTCCCGGCCTTCAAAGAGCAGTGTCTGCGCGAGCCGGCTGCGCAGGATCGGGTCCTTCTGGGCCTTGGCGAAATCGTCTTTGTAGAGCTCATCGAGCAAGGTCTCGACGCGCGCTTGTGCCTCTTTACTCGGAATCGGCCATTTTTTCGCTTCCTGGCCGTGGGAGAGTTGCGCGACAAACAGCAGCAGTGCGGTGACGACGAGACGGCGAGGCATGGCGGCCCTTTCGATTGGCGACAGAGTAGTCCGCAGTAGTTCTTAGGGTTTACATTCAGCGGAGATGACGTGAATGTCAAGGGTTTAGTCGGCGCAAACTGAATTCGGCAAATAGAGAGAGCTTGTTTTGTGCTGAATCGGATGATGAATGCGAAAGAGCCGCGCACGATGTAAGCGGGTTTGCAACGC
>SYHD01000301.1 GCA_005799265.1 Planctomycetia bacterium
CCCCCCCCCCCCCCGCGGGTCTGCGACCCGCGGCTAAACGTGGACAGCTGCCAACCATCAACTCTTCTTTCGCGAGCGAAGAAAGTCCGCAGTAATGGAGCACTTCGGCAAGGCACTTTGCAACTCGGCGATGCCCTCGGCGGTGACATAGGTGTAGCTTAAGCTCAGCGCACGCAGTTGCTTCATGCCGGCGAGGTGCTTCAAACCCAGGTCGGTGACGCGCGTCCGGTACAGGCTCAGTGAGATAATCGATTTGGACTCGGCCAGGTGCTTCACACAATCGTCGTCGATGGACGAGTCGTTCAGCTCGACCGACTGCAGTAGCGGCAGCTGGGCGAGCGGCTTCATGGTCTCTGCGGTGAGCGATGTCACGTCGGCGAGATGAATCCGCTGCAGTTGCCGCAGCTTGCCGACCTGCTTCATCCCTTCTGCGTTGACGCTGTTGTAGGACAGGACGAGAACCCGCAGATGCTTCAAGTCTCGCAGTGCTTTCAGGCCCGATCCCGTGACCGCCGTGCTGCTCACGTTCAACGACTCCATATTCGGCAACGCCGCGAGATGGATCAGCCCCTTGTCGGTGACGCGCGTGCCGTAGATCGCAAGCGTCTTGAGCTGCTTCTGCTTGGCAAGATGCTTCAATCCGTCGTCCGTGATCGGCCAACTATGAATGTCCAGGTCGGTCGGCTGCAAGATCTGCACATAGTAGCGCAGCCCGTGGTCGGATTTAACGCGCGCGGGCAAATACAGGGTTCGCAATCGCTTCATGCCGATCAGCTGCTCGAGCCCAGCCGCGGTTATCTGCGTCTCGCTGAGATCGAGCGTGGTAAGATTCGGCAACTTGACCAGGTGCTTCAAGCCGTCGTCCGTGATCTTCGTGCCTGAGAGTTCGAGATTCTCAAGCCCCTTGAGGCCGGCGACGTGCTTCAGACCCTCGTCGGTCACGCCAGTCGAGCCCAGGAACAGGTAGCGCAGCTTTTCCAGGGGCGCGACGTATTTCAGTCCTTGATCGGTGATCTTCGTGCTGCGCAGAAACAGGAATCGTAACTCGTTCAGAGGCGTCACGACCTCCAGATCGCCGTCGTCCGCTGGAGTGCTGCCCAGATCGACGGCATTGACCGATATGCTCGGTGCGTAGCTGTTGGCGCTGTATCTGCCGCCGAGCTTGTCGATGTGGCCGAGGATTCGCTTTTCGTCGTCGCCGCCTGCGTTCACGACGGGCACGAGCGACAGCAACGCAATCGTCAGATAGAGTCGCCGCATATTGGATGCTCCTTGGTTCGCTCGGCGCGTGATGATGTTACCAAATAAAGACGATCCAGGCGAGCCAAGGGCTTGCTTGGAGAGGCTACATGTACATAATGTCACCATGAACAGCCCATACCCTAAGGGCCGCGGCGCCACCGCGAATCCGCCCAATCGCTTCGAGCTGATGCGTTACGAGCCGCTCGAGGACGGCGCCTGCGATGAACGGCCCGCGCCGCAGACGTTGTTCTTTCGTGACAATACGCGCAACATCATCGCGACCAATGACAGCCCGGACATCGTCTTCGACGCCAGCATCAATCCCTATCGCTGCTGCGAGCATGGCTGTATCTATTGCTATGCGCGCCCCTATCACGAATACCTCGGCTTCTCCATCGGGCTCGATTTCGAGACCAAGATCATGGTCAAGGAGGACGCCCCGAAGCTCCTGCGCAAGGAACTCAACTCGCCCAAGTGGACGCCGCAAGTGCTCGGCATCAGCGGCGTCACCGATGCGTATCAGCCGATCGAACGGCGTTTGCAACTGACGCGCCGGTGTCTGGAAGTACTCGCGGAGTTTCGCAACCCCGTGACGATCGTCACCAAGAATCGACTCGTGACGCGCGACCTCGATGTGCTCGCCAAGCTCGCGGAACATCAGGCAGCCGGGGTCGCCATCGCCGTCACGACGCTGGACCCGGAGCTGGCGCGCGTCATGGAGCCGAGAGCAACCGCGCCGGCGGGACGGCTCGAGGCGATCCGCGAACTGAGCGCGGCCGGCATTCCGACGCTGGTGCTGGTCGCGCCGGTCATCCCCGGCCTGACCGATCACGAGATGCCCGCGATCCTGGCCGCGGCGCGCGCCGCCGGCGCGATGGGCGCCGGCTACACGATGCTGCGATTGCCGCACGGGTTGCCGGAACTGTTCGGGAGTTGGCTCGAGCAACATTTCCCCGAGAAGAAGGACAAGATCCTGAGCCGGGTGCGCGACATGCGCGGCGGGGCGATGAATGATTCACGCTTCACGGCACGGATGCGCGGCGAAGGCGCCATCGCGGACACGATCAAGCAGATGTTCAACGTGACGAAGAAGAAGCTCGGCTTCCCCGGTCGGCCGGCGCTGTCGACGGCGGCGTTTCGACGGCCGGGGGAGACGCCCATGATGTTGTTTGGCGATGAATAGCCGCAAGCGGCGGGGTCACTTCTTCTTCTCACCCACGGTCACCGTGAACGGAAAGTTCTCGTAAGGCAGGTTCAGAGCGGTCACCGTGTAGGTCCAGTTGCCCGCTTTCGCGCCGGCGACTTCCATGATGACGCTCGACTCGCGCTCGACGGTGTACTCCTTGCCGTCGGGCGATTTGATGTGGAAACGCAGCTTGGCCTTCTCGCCGTCGCGGAAGCCGAGGGCAAAGCGTAGATCGGCGACCTTCTCATTCTTGTACTCTTTCTTGATTTCCGGATTGTTCTTCGGCGTACTGAGGAGATTCGAACGCTGGGCGGCAAAACCGCTCTGATCGAGCTTGGCGTTGATATCCGCATCGACGCCGGCGGTGACGAGGCTGAAGACGAGATATTCCAGCAGCTTCTTCTCGATTTCGCTGTTTTGCTTCTCGTTGTGAAACGAGGTGAAGACGACGGTTCCTTTGCCGAGCTGGAACTTCGCCATCAAGGGGGCGTCGGCGAAGCCCTGATCTTGCTGGCCGGGGCGCGTCAGTTTCTTGTACTTGCCTTGCAACAAGACCTTGGTGCGCGGACTGCCGAACGCCGCCGGGCGCCATTCGCCGAGATCGAATTTGAGAGGCATCTTGCCGTTCTTGAGATGATCGGCCATTTTTTTATCGGCGGTAAGATAATCGCGCAGACCTGGATCGACGATGTCGGCCTCGAGTTCCTGGGGATGGCCCTGTCCGACGAGGCTCTGCGCGATTTCATCGGGAAACGCCTTGGCGACGGCATTGAAGCGCAAGTCGGAGGCGTAGAGGATGCCTCCTTCCATGACGTAATCTTTGAGCACATTCTTGAGTTCTTCCTCGCCGCCGGTGTGGCAGGTGAGGAAGACCACGTCGTAGTCGAAGATTTTCTTGGTGTTGACGAGGTCGTTGATCTTGAGATTGTCGAAGTCCTTGTAGCCGGCGCCGAGTTCCTTGAGCAGTTTGCCCATGTCGTCGTATTTTTCCAATTGTTTCGTGAACGGATTCACTTGCTCGCCGGTCTCGGTGACGCCGAGCTTTAGTTTCTTGCCGTGGGAGGCAATGGAGATGACCGTGACGCCCTCGAGCGTGTTCTTGCCGGGACCGCCCATCCAGGACATAAGGAAATCGACGAAGAAGACGATCATCAGCGCCAGGACGAGGGCGACGCCGGCGATGCCGTCCATCAGGTATTTTCCGAGGTCGGACATGGTTCGAGCTCCCTGTGGCCGCACGCTGAGGTCTTGGTTAGCCGGACGCGCAAGCGACGAAAGATCGTTTCCGTCGCTTGCGCGTCCGGCTAACACGAATTGGGTCTAAAACGTCACGAAACATTTGACGCACCGGCGTTCGCCCGGGACGCCGGTAATCTTCTTACCGCAAATCGGGCACGAACTTTCGACCGGCTTCGGGGGCGCCGGCGGCGGGGTCGGTTTCGGCGGCGTCGCCTGGATGGCGTTCGGCATCGGCACGGGCGCTGGTCTGGGCGGCGGCGCGGGTGCCGGCGCCTGCACCGCGCTCGTGGCTGGCGCGCTTGTTTGGATCGCCCCGGCAGGGATCGGCGGCGCCGCCGGTTTCGGCACGCTCGGCTCCGGCAAACGCTGACCGCCGTGCTTGGCGCGCTCGTTGAAGCGCACCACGTTCACGCCGAACTGGATCGAATCGCCGTCGTTCAGCAGCATCGGGCTCGTCACAGGCTGACCGTTCAGGAGTGTGCCGGTGCGCGATTGATTGTCCTCGAGCACATAGCCGCCGGTTTCTTGCCGGGTGATCTTCAAGTGGAGCGGCTCGACTCCCTTGGCGCCATAGGCGATGAAGATGAGACTCGATTTTTCCGACGTGCCCATGGTGATTTGCTCTTTGCCCAGAATCAACTGTCGGCCGGCGCGAAAGCCCTGTTCGACTGTCAGCCACGATTCCTTGAGGAGCACCTGCGCCAGACCGATGAAGAGGCCCAGAAAGAGGCCGAGCAGGACAAATCCAAGTGCCCGGCTCGACATCGGGCTGCCGATGATGAGCGAAACGGGAACGAAAAACAGGCCCGCCAGGAAACCGCCCAGTCCGCCGCCGATGACGCCGTTGCGGACCTTCTTCAGGTCGCGGTCCAGAAGCCCTTCCGAGACGCCGATGCCCAGACCGATGAGGGTCCAGCCGAGCACCCGGCTGATGAAGCCCAGGACGGGGACCTGCTGCAGGACGGCAAAGATGCAGGCGCCGATCAGGCTGCCGAGCAAACCGCCGAGCAGGCCGCCGATGAAGCCGATGACGAGGCGTTTGGCCAAATTGACGAGCTTGGGATTAGTCAAGCCGGACGCGAGGCTGACTCCGCCGCCAATCGTGACCGCGACGATGGTTGCCATCACGATGGCCAGAAGCGCAGAAATATAGGGTTTCCCCTCATCGATCCCAAGATAACGGAACGGGACTTCCATGAGGAGCCAGGTAATGAACGCCGCCCAACCGCCGATGAGGGCGCTCCAGTAGATCAGACGTAGGAATGACATTGAGATGCTCCGAAGAAGAAGTCGCAGGTCAATTTACGGCAACAGGCGAAGCACTGCAAGCGATTTGTGCCCGTGGCATACGATTCCAATCGTGTGGTTTCTCGCGCATCCCACGATTGGAATCGTATGCCACGAGCGTAAGATGGGAGTATGGACCATCGACCGCGACTCTTGATTACCCTCGGCGACGTCGCCGGCATCGGGCCGGAGGTGGTCGCGAAGGCTTGGGTCGATCTGCTCGACATCTGCGGGCCGGTCGTAGTCGGCGATGTCGATTGGCTGCGGCGCGCCACGAAGTTCGCGCCACAGAGGCTCGACGTCGTATCGATCAACGAAGTCAACAGAACGCCGTACGCGCCGCACATTATTCCGTGCCTGCAAGCGACGACGACGAACCTGGCCGGCGTCGAAACTGGCGCGGTCCACGCACTGGCGGGGCGGGCGGCGTACGATTTTCTCTGTGCCGCCATCGATGCGACGCGTGCCGGCCAGGCGGATGGCATCGTCACCATGCCGCTCAACAAGGAAGGACTGCACGCCGCCGGCTTGTTCTATCCGGGTCACACGGAGATCCTCGCGGAGCGGACGGGCGTCAAAGATTTCGGAATGATGCTGTACGCGCCAGCGACGCCCGAACGGCCGCACGCGATCGGTGTCGTTCATGTGACCTTGCACATGCGGCTGCGCGAGGTGTTCGACCACATCACGACCGAGGCGGTGCTTGAGAAAATTCGGCTGCTGGATAGGGTGATGGCCAAGCTGAGGGACGGCCCTCACCCCCGGCCCCTCTCCCAACGGGAGAGGGGGGAAATGCCGCGACTCGTAGTGGCTGCGCTTAATCCGCACGCCAGCGATGGCGGCATCTTCGGCGACGAGGAAGCACGCATCATCGCGCCTGCCGTCGCGCGTGCCAGGCGAGAGGGTGTCAATGTTGTCGGCCCGTTGCCCTGCGATACGCTCTTCGTGCAGGCTGCCAAAGGCAAGTTCGACGGCGTCGTCGCGATGGTTCACGATCAAGGGCATATCGCGCTCAAGCTGCTGACCGGGCTCGCCGCCGTCAACGTCACGCTTGGGCTGCCGATCGTGCGCACCAGCGTTGCGCACGGAACCGCCTATGACATTGCCGGCAAAGGCGTCGCCGACCCGCAATCGCTGCTGGAAGCTGCCCGCGTCGCCGCGGCGCTGGCACGCCTATAGATTTACTGCCGCGTGCGGCTTAACGCTCGCAGGGTTCAATCCGAGCGCAAAGCCGCAAGCGGCAATACGGAGCCACCCATGCCGCGTAGCATCCTCGTGTTGATATCCGTGTTTTTCCTTGGCCCCACCTTCGCTTTCGCTCAGGAAAAACCCAAGCGCCCGAACATCGTCTTCATTTTCACCGACGATCACCGCGCCGACACCATCGCCGCCCTCGGCAACGCACACATCAAGACACCGCACCTCGACAAGCTCGTCAAACGCGGCACCGCCTTCACGCGCGCCTACTGCATGGGCTCGATGCAAGGGGCCGTCTGCGTGCCGTCGCGGGCCATGATGCTGAGCGGCCGCAGCCTCTTTCGCATCAACGACAGCCTCAAGGGCATCACGACCTGGCCCGAAATGTTCGCCCGCGCCGGCTATCGCACCTTCATCACCGGCAAATGGCACAACCAGCCGCCGTCCGTTTTGGCGGCGTTCAGCGAAGGCAAAAACATCTTCTTCGGCGGCATGGGCTTTCCCGACAGGCTCCCCGTCGCCGACATCACGCCGAAACGCACCCTCACCGAGAAGAAGCTCTCCGGCAAACACTCGTGCGAGCTTTTCACCGACAGCGCGATCGAATTCATCAAGGAGCAGAAGGGGGGTACCAAGCCATTCCTGGCGTACGTCCCCCTTAACGGCCCGCACGATCCGCGCCTGGCGCCGAAGGAGTATCACGATTATTACAACAAGAACAAACCGCCGCTGCCGCCGAACTTCTTGCCGACGCATCCCTTCAACAACGGCGAGCTGATCGTGCGCGACGAGCGCCTGGCGCCGTGGCCGCGCACGCCGGAGATCGTGCGCCAACATCTCGCGGATTACTATGCGTTCATCACGTTTATCGATGCCCAGGTCGGCCGCATCGTCGAGGCGCTGCGCGAGGCCGGGCTCGACGAGAACACGATCATCGTCTTCGCGGGCGATTCCGGCCTGGCCATCGGCAGCCACGGGCTGTTCGGCAAACAGAACCTCTACGATCATTCGATGCGCGTGCCGATGATTTTCGCGGGGCCGGGCGTGCCGCAGGGGAAGACGTTTGGTACGACTTGTCCGTGCTACCTGTTCGACATCTTCCCGACGCTGGGCGAATTCGCCAAGGTCAAGGGGCCCGAGGGGAACGAGGGGCTGAGTCTTGTGCCGATGATGAACGGGCCGCTGGCGACGGGGCCGCGCTCGTCGATATTCACGGCGTATCGCCAGTTCCAGCGTTCGGTGTACGACTCGCAGTTTCACCTGATCGCTTACCCGCACATCAACAAGGTGCAGCTCTTCGACCTCTACAAAGATCCACACGAAACGAAGGACCTGATTGACGATCCCGCCCGCGCCATGATCGTCGAGCGCCTGATGCGGACGCTGAAGCAATCACAGCAGATTTTCGGCGACAAGCAGCCATTGCGGAGCGACAAGCCTTTGCCGCTGGAGTTCGATTTCTCGAAGGTGCCGCCGGAAGGGAAAAAGAAGAAGGCGGAAATGCCTGTGTCGTTTAGCCGCAATACCGTTCGTTTAAGTTACAACCACTGTCTCGGCAAAGGTTTTCTTTAAGGGCGGTTGACGACGATGCTCTGGACGTTTCTTGGCGAACTTCGACATCTTGCGTTTGACCACGCGCGGGTTCACCCGATTGCGGC
>SYHD01000302.1 GCA_005799265.1 Planctomycetia bacterium
CCATCACCATTGTAAGGCACCGGCGGCTCAACGGGAGCGGAGTATCTGCGGACGACGATTATGCGACCCATCTTCCCCGATCTATGGGCCATTCGCTCGGAGTTCTGATGCGGCCCGACTTGTCTGCCGATCTTCTCCAACGCATGCTGGCGCAGGCGCGGCTTGTCGAGAATACGCAGTTCCACAAGCCATGGTGGAAGTTCTGGGGTTGAGGGAATGTTGTGCGCCACTTGACATTCGGCGGGCATCGGTCACAATCGTTGAATCTACTTGCCGCTTCTTCATGGAGACATCCCCATGCGCGCCGCGCTTGTCGTCTTGGCCCTTGTGATAATTGCCAACCCGCTCCCGGCTCAGGACAAACTGCAAATTCTGGCCGCCGATCAAGAGCCGCGCACGATGCTGCGTCGCTTCCTGCACGCCGAACTCCAGAAGCACTTCGATGCACGCAAGAAAACCGTCGCGGCGCTCGATACGGCGGACAAGATCCACAAACGACAAGCCGAGCTCAAGGCGAAGTTCATCGCAGCGATCGGCGGCTTCCCGGAAACGAAGGGGCCGCTCAACGGCAAAGTCACCGGCACACTCAAAGCTGACGGTTTCCGCGTCGAGAAAGTCATTTACGAGAGCCGGCCGAATCATCACGTCACCGCGAATTTCTACATCCCCGACGGCAAAGGCCCATTCCCAGGCGTGATCGTTCCCTGCGGCCATAGTGCCAACGGCAAGGCGGCGGACGCCTATCAGCGGGCGTCGATTCTCCTGGCCCAGAACGGCATCGCCGCGCTTTGCTACGATCCGATCGGCCAGGGCGAGCGTCTGCAATTGCTCGACGGCAAGAAAGGCGCCGTCGCTGGCAGCGTCAATGAACACACGATGGTCGGCGTCGGCGCGCTGCTCGTCGGCCAATCGACGGCAGGCTATCGCATCTGGGACGGCATGCGCTCCATCGACTATCTCTGTTCACGCCCGGAAATCGACCCGAAACGCATCGGCTGCACCGGCAACTCCGGCGGCGGCACGCTCACCGCGTATCTCATGGCCCTCGACGAACGCATTGTCTGTGCCGCCCCGTCGTGTTACATCACCTCGCTTGAGCGTCTGTTCGCGACGATCGGACCACAGGACGCCGAGCAGAACATCCCCGGCCAAGTCGCTTTCGGCATGGAGCACGTCGATTACGTCACCATGCGCGCCCCACGCCCGACACTCATCTGCATCGCCTCGCAGGACTATTTCGATCAACAAGGCTCGTGGGCGACCTTCCGCGAGGCGAGCCAGATCTACGCCAAACTCGGCCATGGCGAACGTGTATCGCTGTTCGAGTACGACGACAAGCACGGCTTCTCGAAGCCGCGCCGCGAAGCCGCCATGCGCTGGATGCGCCGCTGGCTCTTGAATATCAACGACGCGCCGGCAGAAGGGGACTTCAAATCGTTCACTGACGAGGAGCTGCAATGCACGCGTTCCGGCCAGGTGCTCGCCGATTTCAAGGGCGTGTCCGCGTTCGGCCTGAACTTGATCGAAGCGAAGAAGTACGCCGGCGAACGCGCTAAGTTCGCAGGGCACCCGTCGAAGGTTCAGCGCGTTGTCGTCCGCAGTCTCTTGAGCTTGCCCGACGAAATCCCGATGGCAAAGGAGTTGAGCAAAAAGATTCACTATCTCGAAGATCGCCTGAGCACGCACAAGGTCGTCTACGAAACCGAGAAGGGGATCCTCCTGCCGGGTCTGCGCTTCAAGCACATTCAGCCGAAGGGGCCGCCGGTGCTCTTCCTCACGGATGCGGGATTGCCTCAGGATGGCAAACTGCCGGTTTGGCTCGACGAGAAGTATCAAAAGAACCATCAGGAAATCTGGATGTTCGACCCGCGCGGCCTGGGCGAGACGGCGCCGACGGGCAAACCGTCGAAGTATTTCGGCGCCGACGAGAAGAACGCGTTTCTGGCGATGCACCTGAATCGTCCGCTCCTGGGCCAGCGCGTGCTTGACGTGTTGTCGTTGCTGAAGGCGATCAACACCGACAGCGTGCAAATCGTTGGCGTCGGCACGACCGGGCCGGTGGTCCTGCACGCGGCCGCCCTCGATGAGCGCATCCGCGACATCACGCTGGTGAATTCGCCGCGTTCATGGCTGGATGTCGTCGCACAGCCGGTCAGCAACGACCAACTCGGCAACGTCGTCCCCGGCGTGTTGAAACACTACGACTTGCCCGACCTTGAACGCTCATTGGCGCCGCGGCCGATTCATGTTCGCCCCTAGTGCAAACGTCTCGCTTATAGAAATTGGGTGCAAGTGAAATGCTTGCACTACGGTGATGACTCCAACTGCAGAGCAAAAATGGCGGGCGCTTCTGGCACAGCGTTGCCCGCACTGCTGCCAAGGCCGGATCTACGCCGGCGGCATGACGATGAACGAGCGCTGTCCCGCGTGCAATCTTCGATTCGAACGCGAGCCGGGCTATTTCGTCGGCTCGCTTTACATCAGCTACGCTCTGGCGGTCGGCACACTTATGACTGGGTTATGGATCGGCAGCCTGTTGGCGCCTGAGATGGATCTCGGCTGGATCGTGCTAATCTGCGTCGCGCTGTTCGTGCCCTGTGTGCCGATGGTGACGCGCTATGCACGAGTGATCTGGATGTTCTTCGATCGCTGGGCGTGGCCGACGAAGCCGGAAGAGTTGGAATAGAGGCTCGGCTCGCCTCGTTTACTTGCGCCAGAACGACATCGCGATATGCATGATCCCCCAATAAGGGAACCAGCTCTTCGACACGAGATCGCACACGAGGCCCGTGCGTTCCCAGACGTGTGACCGTAGCGCGAAGAGGGCAAGTGCCGCAATCATCAAGGCGACGTGCAGCGTGATGAGTCCCGCGGGGGTGTGCCGTAGCCAAGTCCAGAGGTTTGCGCCTTTGGGATTGCGTCCGTTCATCTTTCCGCACGCGAAGAAGAGCCACATCGAACCGTGCAAAAGAATTACGAAGTTGTACCCGACCGAGCCAAGGGGTGAACCAATCAAGAGAATGGCGATCAATCCCGCGTAGACAGCCAAGAGCGGTTGGTAGTTCGCGATGGTTTCACGGATCGAGCCGTGCAGAATCCACGCGCGTTGCAACGTGGCGACCCAGGCCAGGACGGCGAGGATCAAAGCGGCGAACGCGGCCGCAACCAACCACGATGATGAGACATGCTGCAATAGGTTGGATCGTCCCAGCAGCGGTCCGCGCACGATCTGAAAGCCAGCAAGGAGTGCCAGAAACGTCAGCGACACGCTCAAGGCCAGTGAACTCAGGAAACGATCCGGCTGCGGCGCGGCGGGTGAGAGTTCGCCGGAGTGCTTGAAGAGATGGGCCTCGTCGTAGGTCTCGTGAAAGAAAAAGAAGCTGTAGAACGCGATGATGCCGAGCGGGTTCTTGTCGCCGCCGGCCCACGCGAAGACAGCGCAGAAAGCGACGCCGAAAAGCGTCCAAAAAGTCAGCCTGGCGAGGGCGGCGCGATTACGCAGACGTGGCGATGTAAACAAGAATAGCCAGCCGATGGTGAAATGCGTCAGGCCCATGGCGCGCGTCATGGTGTCGGCGGGGTTTTCGACGAAACGGCGTTCTGATTGCAGCAATAGCGTTTCGACCACGTAAAGCATGCAGCCCACGCCGAGTACGCCGTTTACGATCGCGCACGCCCATAGAAAACGCCGCCAGGTCGCGCTGGTGTGAATACCGGACTGGAGGATGGCGAGGGACATTTCGTTTCTCGCGGCTATTTGATCCGTTGGAGAACATACCAAGAACCTACTCTGTGATGGAAGACGGATCGCTCGTCGGCGGCGCGGCCAAGAAGAAGAGCGAAGTGCGAGAAGAGCTGGGAATTTCTTTCGTAGTTCGCGATTGGCTCTTCATACTTTGCAATTCAAGAGCCAAAATCGATAAGGCGATTGGCAGGAGTTACTATACCAGTAGAGTCGAGAGGTAGCGCGGCGGTTTAGGTGGGCCATGCAGGTTGCCGGCCCTTTCGGTTGCCGGTGCCAGAGTATCCCACCCTGCTCCGTTTCTACCTCCCGCTCATC
>SYHD01000303.1 GCA_005799265.1 Planctomycetia bacterium
CCTGGGAATCGAGCACAAACGAGAGCGCGTCGCCATCGGCGTCGCTGGCGAATTCGAGCGGCGTGAACACGGCGGATTGGCCTTGATGCACTTCGACAACATCGGTCGTGAGAATCGGCGCGGTATTCGTCACCAGAATCCATAGCGTGCCACTGTATTCGGCCCCATCGAAGACGCGCGCAGCCACGGTTTCGAGGCCCACGAAATTGCCGTAGCTCTGGTAGTGCGACGCGCCCGCGCCGTCAATATAGGCGTAGCCGTGCGATGGGGAGGCCTCGATCACAAAGGTCAGAACGTCGCCATCCGCGTCGCTGGAGAATTCGGCCGGCGTGAAGACGGCGGCCTGGCCTTGATGGACTTCCGCAAGGTCGTCCACGAGAATCGGCGCGGTGTTCGCGACTTGAATGCCGAGGTCCACGAACGCGCTGTAGGCGCTGCCGTCGGCAATGCGGTAGGACAGGATTTCAGCGCCGACGAAGCCGCCGTACGATTGGTAGTGAAAGTCGCCGTTGCCGTCGAAATAGGCGTAGCCATGCTCGGCCACGACTTCAACGTCAAGCTCCGGCGTGAGCGGATCGTTCTCGGCGTCGCTGTCATTCGCCAACGGGCTGGCGACCAAAGTGGCGCCTTGATGGACTGTGTACACATCCGCAACCGCGACCGGTGGTAGATTGCCGCTCAGAGCGATGATGTCTTCCAGGCATTCAATTTGCGGTTGCACGATTCGCGGCGAGCGTTTCACGGTTTTACGCGCGTGTCGCCCCCCCCTTGGCGTACAAGATTGACGAACCACCTGGGAAACCACTTGAGCCGTGCGAACACGAGCGATTCTCCCTACGCAAAAAGAGATGGAATTATTGCGTTATGAAGATTGTTAAGACTTTAATTTGGAGCGGCGCGAAGGTCAACAACAATCGCAGAGAAAATGCTGAAAAAACCAGGACATGTCGTGAAATACCTGGAGTACGAATTCATGCGCCTGATCCCTTCCCGTTGCGGCAACGGCGGGTGGGCATATGATGAGCATAGAGGCCAACCGATCTACGCCGAGGTTCCATTATGCCTGCGATGACGATGACCGAGAAAATCCTCGCCCGCCATGCCCAAAAAGCCAGCGTCGTGCCCGATGAGAACATCTGGGTCGATGCCGACATCCTCATGACGCACGATGTTTGCGGCCCAGGCACCATCGGCGTATTCAAGCACCACTTCGGCAAGGATGCGCGCGTTTGGGATCGGGAGAAAGTCGTCATCATCCCCGATCACTACATTTTCACCGAAGACAAAATGGCCAACCGCAACGTCGATACACTGCGGCAATTCGTCAAAGAACAGAATTTGCCGTACTACTACGACGTCGGCACCGACAAGTACAAGGGCGTCTGCCACATCGCGTTGCCGGAGGAAGGGCACACGCGGCCGGGTGAAGTTCTCTTCGGCACCGATAGCCATACGTGTACCGCGGGTGCGTTCGGCGAATTCGCGACCGGCATCGGCAACACCGATGCAGGCTTCGTCCTGGGCACTGGCAAGCTCTGGCTTAAAGTCCCCCCCACCATGCGTTTCATCTTTCACGGCGAGTTGCCGCCTTACCTGATGGCCAAGGACCTCATCCTCGCGGTCATCGGCGACATCGGCTGCGACGGCGCCACCTATCGCGCCATGGAGTTCGCCGGCGACGGCGTCTTCGCGCTCAACATTGAAGAGCGCATGACCCTGTGTAACATGGTCATCGAAGCCGGCGGCAAGAACGGCGTCATCGCTCCGGACAAGGTTACGCTCGATTACGTGAATTCTCGCAACAAGAGCGGCAAGCCCTATGAGGTCGTGTCGACCGACCCCGGCGCGAAGTTTTGCTTCGAGAAGGTTTACGACGTGCGCAAGTTGGAGCCCGTGGTCGCCAAGCCGCACAGCCCCGACAATCGCGCGGCCGTTTCGGAAGTCAAGGGAACGAAACTCGATCGCGCCTACATCGGCTCCTGCACCGGCGGCAAGATGACCGACTTCCGCGCCGCCGCCCGCATCCTCAAAGGACACACGGTCAAGATCGACACCTTCGTCGTCCCGGCCACAAGCGAGATCGCTCAGGGTCTGCGCGCCGAGTTGATCAACGGGCAAACGCTCGAACAGATTTTCCTGAACGCCGGCGCCAAGATCGGCGCGCCGTCGTGCGCCGCGTGCCTGGGCGGTCCGAGCGATACGTTCGGCCGGCTCAACACGCCACTGAGTTGTATCAGCACGACCAACCGCAACTTCCCCGGCCGCATGGGGCACAAGGAAGCGAAGGTGTTCCTCGCCAGCCCGCTGACGGTGGCGGCGAGCGCGCTATCGGGGACGATTAGCGATCCGCGCGAGTGTATGTAATCAGGAGGACTTCCCGTGCGAAAACGTCCGAGTATCAAAGTCATCATCGAGAAACACAACGACGGCTATGTCGCGTATCCGATCGGGCTGAAAGGGACCGTCGTGGGCCAGGGCGATACCTACGACGAAGCCCTGACGGATGTCCGCTCGACGATTCGTTTTCCCATCGAAACCTTTGGGGCGAAAGTCATCGATCTTGATGAATCCATCCTGGAAGCATTTGTGGCAGAGGCCGAGGTGTCGTGATGGCGAAGTTTCCCGTCGATAGACAGATGAAACGCTCACTCGCAAGCTAAAATTCCAACCCGCAAGCTGAAGAGATCCTCACCATGCAATCCACAATCAGCGGCAAAGCCTACGTTCTCGGCGATAACGTCGATACCGATCAGATCATCCCCGCGCAGTACCTCACCTACAATCCCGCGGTGGCAGAGGAATACAAAATGTTCGGCAAGTACGCGCTCTCCAGCGTGCCGCCGGCGCAGGCGGGGTTGCCCAAAGGGCACGTGCCGTTCCACACCCGGGACGAGTTCGTATCGGATTACAAGATCATCGTCGCGGGCAAGAACTTCGGCTGTGGCTCGTCGCGCGAACATGCCCCAATCGCCCTCGACGCGGCCGGCATCCAGTGCGTCGTCGCGGAGTTCTATGCCCGCATCTTCTTCCGCAACTCCGTCAACGGCGGCTACATCATCCCGTTCGAGACGAGCGATCGTCTGTGCGAACAGATCTGCACCGGCGATGAATTGAAGCTCGACGTGGCCGCCGGCGTCTTGCACAATCTGACCACGAAGGAAAAATGGCAGCTCAAGCCGCTCGGCGAGGTGGCGCCGATCATCGACGCCGGCGGGATCTTCGCGTATGCGAAGAAGGTCGGCATGTTAAAGGCGTGATGAAATGCCATGAAGAAACGCAAATTGTTCAAGAAGATTTTGTCGCGATCCGATAATGTGCGGTTTGGGGATTTCGTCGCCGTGGTCGAGACGTTTGGTTTTCGTCTGGCGCGCGTCAACGACAGCCATCACATCTTCAAACGGGACGGAATTCCCGAAGTGCTCAATCTGCAAGAACGCGAGGGAAAGGCGATCCCTTACCAAATTCGTCAGTTTCTAGCGTTGATGGAAGAGTATAATCTAAGGATGGAGGATAACCGATGAAAGACTATCACATCAACGTCTTTTACAGTGACGAAGACGGCGGCTACATTGCCGACATACCGGACCTTCGTTTTTGCTCCGCGTTTGGCACGACGGCCGAAGAAGCGGTGCGCGAGGTTACGAAGGCCAAGACCGCCTGGCTCAAGGTTGCGAAGAAGGAGAAGAAGCCGATTCCCAAGCCACGCTATCGGCCCGCCGTTTATCAAGTCGCGAACTGAATCCTCAGCCCTTTGCAGCCGCCATCGACCGCATCATGATTTTTGCACGCGGGCGAGTCGCCCCATTTAACATCGGTCATATCCACGACGGCAACCCCCATTCGTGAGCAACATCTGCGCATACTCCCCGAACGACTCGACGACGAACTCAGGGCTACACGCAAAACACGGCAAATCGCTCTACTTCCTACCGAATAACAGCACCAGGATCCGTCCCACGTCATGTCAATGAAGCCGTGCCACGCGCGGTTGTTATCTCCAACATCCTGCGGTTGGCATGTCATGAAGACCGTGATCGCCTGGTTGCCAGTCGTGATGCTGCCCGCCGCAACACTATTGCTCGTGCCGGATGATTGGCCGCGCTGGATGCTCATGTGGCTGTTCGTATGGACAATCTTCGCCGGCTGCAAGTGGCTGACATGGTGGACCGCGCCAAGCGGAGCACCGTGGTGGCGGCACTGCGGCTACCTCACGCTTTGGCCTGGGCTGGACGCGGACTCCTTTCTTCAGTCGCCTAGCGTAAGTAGGCCGGCCGCGTCGAGCTGGCTCTTCGCGTTCGCCAAGTTCGGCCTCGGCTGCGTGCTCGTTTGGGGCGTCGCGCCCCTCTTGCCGCGTGAGCCAGACCTATTGCGCGGCTGGGTCGGGATGATCGGCATCGTCTTTCTGCTGCACTTCGGCGTGTTCGACATTTTGAGCCTCGCCTGGCAATCGGCGGGCGTCGGCGCGAAGCCGCTGATGAACTGGCCGATTCTCGCCACCAGCGTCAGCGAATTCTGGGGCCAGCGCTGGAACACGGCCTTTCGCGATCTGACGCATCGCTTTCTGTTTCGCCCGCTGACGATTCGATATGGCGCGAAGCCTGCCCTCTGCGTCGGTTTCATTTTCAGCGGCGTCGTGCATGAACTGGCAATTTCCATGCCGATGGGAGCCGGTTGGGGCGGGCCGATGGCGTTCTTCCTTGTGCAAGGCGGTGCCGTCTTCCTCGAACGCTCGCCATTGGGCGTGCGACTTGGGCTGGGCCGCGGCGTCATTGGCCGGATGTTCGCATTGGTCTTCTTGGCAGGACCGAGTTGGCTGTTGTTTCATCCGCCGTTCGTGGGCGGCGTCATCGTTCCATTCCTCGATTACATTGTGGCACGACGCTCCGCGTCGTGAGGTTGCGACGCGGAGCGTCGCACCACATTGCCAGTTGACCGCGATACGAGGCATCCATGAACGAATATCTCTCCACCGTCATCTTTCTCGCGGGTTTCGCCCAACTCGGGATCCTCGTAGCCTCGTCGCTCGTGCCACTGCGGCTGAACTGGCGTGAATCGCTCGCCGGGCTGCCGCGCCTGCACCGTCAGCTCTACTGGACCTACGGCGGCTACGTGGTGATCGGCATAATCGCGAACGGCCTGGTCGCCATCATCAACGCTGACGCGCTCGCCGAAGGCTCGACGCTGGCGCGTTGTGTGTGCGGCTACATCGCGATTTTCTGGGGGATTCGCCTGTCGCTACAGTTGGTGCTAGACGTGAAGGAGCACTTGAAGACGTGGTGGCTGCGCGCGGGTTATCACACCTTGGCCCTGTTGTTCACCAGCTTCGCCGCCATCTTCGGCTATGCGTCTCTGCGCTGAATGTAGGGCAGGTTGGCAACCTGCCCCACGAGGGTTATTTCGCTTCCAACAGTCCGTGCAGCTTGTTCAACGCCTGGATCAGATCTTCCTGATCGTCATCGGCCAGATTGCTGAGCCGTTCGACGATGCGGCCGACGCGCTTACCCTGGTAATCGAGCAACGCCCGTTCGCCGAGGTTGGTGAGTTCCACGTCGATTTTGCGTTTGTCGCGCGCGTTGATGCTGCACTGAATCAGTGGTCGTTCGCAATTTTCCAGCGAACGAATGACGCGCGACATCTGCGCCGGCAAGACGCCCAGCACGCGCTGGATGTCGCCGACGATCATGATGCCATGCGCTTGCAGCAGCGACAGCGTCAGGAACTCGACCTCCTTGAGGTCCCCCGCGCGGCGTCGGCCGCGCAGCGTGGATAAGCAAATTTGCGTAACCACCTGAAAAAGTTCGTGCGCGATATCTTCGACACGATGAGTGGCAACGGTAGCCATGGAGGAGAACTCTCCTCGCCGATTCCACAAAACCTCCGGATGCGCTGAATGGGTTCAAGAGGCGGGAAACTGCGAACGGTTCCGATTCATCACTACCTCAATGATAATCGTTGCTGTGGGGTGGTCAATTGTAAATATGGAATGTTTGCGTAAAATAGATAATTCAAGTCCGTTTATGACGATTATGACGCGCCGCGCCGCAGCTGCACGACGCCGCCGACGCGACGAACGTGAATCGCCCCTGGAAAATCACAGGCGGGACGTAGGCCGTGGACGATCTCGACGAGCCGCTGCCAGCGTTCAAAATCCATGTCGCCCATTGGCCAATCCTCGCGTTGCCAGACTAGCCGGAACATTTCCCGAACGAGATTCGCGGTCTGATCGCGCAGCCGGTCGACGGCAAAAACGAGAATGTCCCCGGCGCGCGACAATTCCGCTTTCTGCAACACTTGCCCGGCAGCTGCCGCGATCTCCGCGTGCAGTTCGCGCGCCTGGTCCGCCATTCGGCAAAGCGTTTCGACGATTGCCGGATTGTAATTCGACTTCAATAGCGGCAAGAGTTCGAGCCGCAAGCGATTGCGCGTGAAACCGAGATCGCGATTGGAGGAATCGACGCGATAGGTAATTTGCTTGTCGAGTAGGTATTCAAGAATTTGCTGCCGCCCCGTACCAAGAAGCGGCCGCATGAGCGACACGCCCGCGTCGAGCATCCGGCACTCGGACATCGCGCCGAGGCCAAGGACACCGCTGCCACGCAGGAGGCGAAAAAGCACCGTCTCGGCCTGATCGTCCGCGTTGTGCCCGGTCGCGACCCACGTCGCCTGCTCGTCCCGCGCGACCTGTGCGAGCCAGCGATAGCGCTCGCGGCGGGCGACCTCCTCAAGGTTGTCGTGCTTCGCCAGCGCAGCAACATCGATACGTTCGCTGCGCGCGCTCACGGCCGATTGCCGCCACAATTCCGGCAAGCTGCGCACGAAGGCTTCGTCGGCGTCGCTTTCCGCACCGCGCAGTTGATGATTAACATGTGCGAGAATCAGCCGCTCGATCTTGCCTTGCCGTATCAGTCCAATCATGAGATGCGCAAGCGCCACGCTGTCCGGGCCGCCCGAAACGGCAATGACCCCGACCGAGCGATTCGGGTTGTTGCGTTGCATGAACTCGGCAATATGATCCGGGAGTCCCATGCAGAGGCACCTCTCATACTCCGAGCAGTTCGCGTAATTTATGGCCGATGTCCACGGCACGCATGAACGTCTCACCGATGAGGACTGCCTTGACGCCCGCGGACTGCAAGCGCACCATGTCGTCGCGCGTGCGGATGCCGCTCTCCGAGACCAGGCAACAATCGCGCGGCACCTCGTCCACCAGTTCGAGGGTGTGTTCCAGGCTCGTAACGAACGTGCGCAAGTTGCGATTGTTGACGCCGACGATCTTCGCCCCGGCGTCTAGCACGCGTTTCAGGTTGTCACGCTCGTACAGCTCGACAAGGGCTTGCATGCCGAGGCCGTGGATCTCGTTCAGTAGAGTCGGCAACTCCTTGACGCCGAGGATTTCCGCGATCAACAACACCGCGTCGGCGCCGGCGGCGCGGGCCTCGATGATCTGATACCGGTCGACAATGAAGTCTTTGCGCAGCACCGGCAGCGCGACCGCCTGCCGAATCGCCGTCAGGTATGCCAAATGTCCCTGAAAGAACGGCTCATCCGTCAGCACGCTGATCGCACTGGCGCCGTTTTCTTCGTAGATGCGGGCAATGGCGACCGGATCGAAGTCCGCGCGCAATACCCCCGCGGATGGGGACGTCTTCTTGACCTCGGCGATGACCCCCAGGTTCGGACCGCGCTCCAGGGCGGCGCGAAAATCACGCACCGGCGGCGCGTCAACGAGCCGCGCTGCCAACACCTGCTCGGAGACTTCGGCGCGGCGGCGTTCGATGTCCACGCGCGTTCTGACCACGATGCGTTCGAGAATATCGCTCATGCTGGCAAATCCGCAACAAATTCCAACCAGGCCCCGCTTTCCCCATAAACTGTGGGGTACGTTGGCTTCCTGTCTATGGTATTGGGAAAAAGGGCGGGCCGTGAGCAACTGGAAACGCGAGCTGATCAGCAACGCGGTCGCCTATGCGGTCCTCGCTTGCCTCGCCGCCGCGACGCTGATCGCGATCTACCTGGCGTCGCCGGCGCTGCGGCGACGCTGGCTGCCCCTCGCGCGCCTGCGGCCGGGGTCTTGGCTTGGTTCGGATGTATTCTTCACTTTTTGCGCCTACCAGGGCTGCGGACTCATTGTCTTCGGCGCCCTCTTTCAATTGGGCTTCTTTCGCGTCGTGTACGGTCCAGGACCGGATGTCGATTCGCCTACCTCGGAGTGGCGCATCTATATGCTGCGCTGCGGCAATCTGAGCAGTCCTCTCGTGTTTACGGTCACGCTGGGCGTGATCTTCACGATGCTGTTCGCACGCAGCGGCACGCGCCCGCACCAGTTTGGCCTGACCTGGACGCGCTGGCGCGCCAATTTTGGCCTGGGCTTGGCCGCGTTCATTCTTGCGACACCCATCGTCCTCGGCAGCTACGCCCTGATGTCGCTGCTGATGCACGATCGGCCTCATCCGCTCACCGAACTCGGCCGACTCGGTCTCGATAACTGGGAATGGCTTTTGCTCGGCGTTCAGGCGCTGGTGGCAGCGCCCCTTCTGGAAGAAATAGTCTTCCGCGGCATCCTCCAGGGCTGGCTGCGCCGGGCATCCTTCCAGGGGCATCTGATGGTATGCATCATGACGTTCGTCGCCGTCGTTGTGCAATTTGACTCCGCGCATGCCGAGGCGATTGATTACGTCGGACCGGTCGCGTTTGGTGGAATTCTTGGCGCGGGTTATCTCTTCTTGATGTTTCGCATGAAGCGGGAGTTTCAGCTAAGCGCTGAGGAACGGCTGGCATGGCAGCCCGCGCCGCGGCCGGTTTCGCTGGAATCGTCCGGCGCCGCGGCGGAGGAAGTAGCCGTCGCACTACGCGCTCAGGTACGCGCAGACGACGCAGCACACCTCGGCCGCTGGGCTGACGCAAACGCGACGCTGGCGATTCTCGGCACGGCCATGCTGTTCGCGGCTTTTCACGGGCAAAATTGGCCGGCGCCCTTGCCGCTCTTGTTGCTGGCGTTGGTTCTGGGCTGGCTAGCGCAGCGAACGCAGAGCTTGATCGCGCCGATCACGCTGCACGTGCTCTTCAATTTCGTCGCCTTCATCGCGCTCTACGCCACGGCCACGCCCGCGCCTGAGCAAAACGGTAATGCGGAGACGACCATGCTGCGGCCATCGGTGCTCGGTTCGATCGTGAGTTCAACGCCTGGTTCCCAGTTGCCGCGACGCAAATAGGCGAGAGCGACGACTTGATTCAATCTAGGTGAAAACACGGATGAAGTGACGTGTCCAACTTCTTCGTTGGCGCGAAAGAGCTTCGCTCCCGGCGTGAGCGGATCGCCCATCGCGACCCTGATGCCCAGCAATAGCCGATTGACCTGCCCGCGATCGCGCGCCATGACGATCGTTTCCTGGCCAAGATAGCAGCCCTTGGCGTAGGAGATCGCTTGCGCGGTGCGATTCACTTCCATGGCGAGGCGATTCTCGTCGATGTCGATGCCATATTCGGGCAGACCAGCTTCGATGCGTAAAACGTTGTACGTTGCCGGGTCGCCTTTTACCGCGCCGTTTTCGAGAATTCGCTGACGTAGTTCGATGGCCTCTCCATCGGCATCAGTAAGGAGCAAGTCCACGCTTTCGTGCCCGGGCAAGCTGTTCACGCGAATCTGCCGCAACCCAGTACTGGCTGCCACTGCTTTCGCATTTGGGCCCACGACACGCAGGAGGGAGAAATCTGGCCTCCGCTTGATCTCGACTTGTTCGCTGATGAGATAGTGATTGAGGTGCTGGAGCAATTTCTCGGCCTGGAAGGCGGCGCAATCGAGCAACAAAACGTCCTGCGCGCGATGCCAGATCCAAACGTGGGCGATGACGCGAGCCTTGCTATTCGTGAAGAATGCCTCGCGCGATTCGCCGACGGGAAGGCTCTTCACGTCCTGTGTGCAGAGATTGTGAAGAAACTCGCGTGCGTCACGGCCGGCCAGCTCGATCAGGGCATGGTCGTTGAGATCGAAGAAAGTTGCGCGGGAGGGGGACATCGCTACTCCGGGGCGGACCCCGCAGGTTCGCTGCGCTCACCTGCGGGCGTGGGGGTCACTCCTTGCGCAGTACGATGTCGCCGCTGCCGAAGTTGCCGGCGGCGTTGCGCACGCGCAGGACGAGGACGTGTGTGCCGGGGCGCAGGGCGTCGGTCTTGAAGCGGAACGTCTCGCTCTTACCGTCGAACAGGCCGTCCGCGGGGAACACATTGGTCCAACGTTTGCCATCGACGGCGAACGACGCCTCAGTGAGCCGAACGTAGGGATCGGTCGCCGACGCTTCGACAATCGCCTGGCCGCCGTCCCAGCCGACGACCTTCGCCGTCACGCTCGGCGGCAGATGCGTTACCGGGATCGGCGTGCTGATGCGCTCAGCGGTAAGAGTGTCCTCGGCAGAGTTGTCCTTGCGATCGCTGGCCACAATCTTGATCTCGTAGACGCCGGAAGGGATGCCGGTCGTGTCCCAATCGTAGTTGTTCTTGTCGTGGTTTTCCTCGAGCAGGACCCAATCCTTCCATGCGTCCTTTTTGCAGTAGATGTGGTACGTCAGCTCGTCGTCGTTCGGATCGGTGGCGCTCCATTTGAGCCGTAGCTTCTTGCCGCTGTCGATTTCTTTGGTGTCAAGATCTGGCGCTTCGAGGCTGCTGATCTCCGGCGCCTGGTTGATCGTCTGGTAGCGCAGGGCGAATTGCCGAAATTCGGGCGTCGCCTTCGGATTATCGCTCGTCAGCGTCACGCGATATTGCAGGTAACGGCCAAGCGGAGCCTGGGCCTTCGCGTCATCGGCATCTGTTTTTTCGGCAGACCAGGGGCTCCACGTCTCGTCCGGTTCCGCGACGTTGCCGCTGCGGATCGCGACCGAGACGCCGCTTGAACCATTCGCCTTCCAGGTCATCGCGCCCCATTTGCTCTGCAGCTTGGTGTCGAGCACTTCGGACAGCACCGTCCCCTTGGCCGCGAAACGATCCTCCAGGACGAAGAGCTTGCCCGGATCGCCCGAACCGAGCACGATCGAGCCGTCCTTGCGCTGGAGCAGGCAGTGGATCTGGCCAACATCGAGACGGGTAATTTCGGTCTTTTCCTTGGTCGCCTCGTTGACTTCGAAGAGCTGGCCTTGCATGCCGGTGGCAACAAGTAGTCGGCCGTGGTGCTGGGCGAGACGGAGGATCATGGTCTTGTCGCGGTAAAGTTCGCGGACGCTGCCGTCAAGGGCGATGCGGTAGAGAGAGTTCTCGCCGGGGGCGGGCTTGGAGTCCTCGGACTTACCGCCGGGAGAGAAGCCGCTGCCTTTGCGCGCGACCGGGGCGCTCGTGCCCGCATACACGGCCGAAGGCGTCACGAACAGCGAACGCACCTCCGGCTGGTTGGCGTGATAGAGAACAAACCCCTTGCCCGCCGCATCGATGCGGTAAATCAACCCGCCTTTATCGGTGCCGGCGTAGAGCGTCCTCTTTTCGCCAACCGCCAGGCAGAGGATGTGCTCTTGCTTGGTCACATAGAAAACGCTTGATTTGCCGTCGGGTGTGATGCGATAGATTTTTCCCTTGGGCCCCGTGCCGGCGAACACTTCCTTTGTGGCCGAATCGTAAGCAAGACTCCAGACGTAGCTGTCGAGACCCTCGGCGACGGTCGTCACTTTGCCGTTGGGAGCGACGCGCATGAGCTTGCCGGTCGGGCCGGTCCCCGCGTAAACGGAACCGTCAGGCGTCGCGATCAAGCTGAAGATGTGGCTGTCTTTCGACGTATGGACGACGCTCGCTTTGCCATCGGACGTGATCTTATAGAGCTTGCCTTCGTCCCCCGTAGCCGCGTAGATATTCCCCTTGGCGTCCTCGACGAGGTCCCAGACGTTGCCCGCCTCCAGGCCGGCCAGCGGCTTGACTTGCCGCGAAAGTCGCAGGACGCCTTCGCTGGTGACGACGGCGTCCTTGAACTTGGCCTTGTCGAAGTGGCTTTGCTGATATTGATGCCACACTTTGACCTTGGCGGCATCGGCTGCGGGCAAGACTGCGAGGAGAGCCGCGAACACGAGGAACCATTGCGAAAAGCGCATGCTCGAATCCTTGGTTAATTGCCACGAGGCGTACGTTGTCATCATCGTGGATTGACCCGATTCGTGCAAGTGCCGACCGCGGAATTGCCGACCTTCCGCGCTGTCCCCCAGCTCTCACCCTGACATTAAATGGGCATGTCGATCACGGCGTTAGCTTCTTGATCTCCGGATGGCTGAGCAAATACTGCCGTCGGCCGTCGGCGAATGCGCGCAAGCTGGCCCGACCGCTGCCCATGTCGGGGAGCGTATCGGCGGTGGCATTCCTGAAGTCGGCAAGCGACGTGAGTTTGCGCGTGTCGAGTTCGACCTCCTTTTCAATTAGCGCGCGATACTGCGCGATCACCGGCTGCAGATTCTTCCAGTCGAGGTTGGTGGCGGCGATCGTTTGCACGTTCTTGAGATACCTGGCGCGCAGGTTGGGAACGGCGAGCAGCTTAATGTGCAGCGGCGTGCGGGCGTTGTCGACGTCGATGAGCGGATCGAGCGCGTAGCCGCCGCCTTTGCCGCCCCCTTTCTTGTCCGGTGGGCCGTCCTTCTTGCCGTCCTTGGGCCCCTTGTCGAAGCCACCTTTTGGGCCGCCGCCGCCCTTGGGACCGCCGAAGCCCATCGGCATGAACGTCTCGTTGATGTCGTACGGGAAGACGTGGAACTTTCCCTTGGGATCGCGATAGAGGCTGTAGTCGCTGGCGCGCGTCCAGTAGCCGTCATCGTTGATGACGGCATTGTCGATCGCCAGGAACCACAGCACCTTGTCAATGTCGAGGATCGGTTTGAGGGCGGCTTCGAGCTTATCGGGGGGCGTCTTGTCGAGGACCCGGCACAACTCGATCAGGGCTTTCCAGTCCTTGTCCTTGTCTTCCGTCTTGATCTCGTAATAGCGCTTGTAGTCGGCGATGTTGTCGCCGATGTAGCGCAGGCCCGCGTCGGCGCCAGGGCGGCCGGGAACGCGCCAGCGGGCGCCCTTCGTCGTCTTGAAGTTTTCTTGCAGAAACTCCTTGTTGATCTGCTGCTGGTTAGCGTAGATGCCCCAGCTCTCGCCGTTGATGACGACCTTGACGAGATTCACCTTTGCCGCGGGCATGTATTGCCGGGAAATGTGCGAAAAGAGAACCGCGTGCAGGAAGGTCGGATCTTGATTGCAGTTCATTAGATTGAGCGTCTTGTAGCCAAGAAGGCGCTGCTCGGTGTAATGAAAATCGAACGACAGATTGAGGGAGCGCTTGTAGCCCGCCGGGGTGCCGAAGAAGGAGGAGTTGCCGCGGAAGTGGATGCCGACCTCGGCGTACTTCTTGCCATCCACGGTGACAACGGCGGGGATCTCGACATCGGTGTGATAGAAGTCGGCGAGCTCGGCTTCCCAGTCCTTCTTGTTGTCGAATTCGATGAAGATGGTGCGCAGGACGTCGGCGTCGTAGAGCTTGGCATCAGGATAGGACTTGACGTCGGCGGGGCTTACTTTCGGGCCGGGCTTGGCGGGGTCGCGGCTCTTGCCCATGCCAAAACCGGGGCCGAAATCGGGCGGCGGGAAAAGCAGATTGATGCCCGCAGTGACGCCGGCTTCATCGAGCTTGCCTTGCTTGTCCTTGTCAACCTCGGTGAAGAGAGAGTCGGCGGCTTTCTCCATTTCACCGAGAGAGACCATGCCGTTCTTGTTGCCGTCGGCGCGTTTGACGATCGAGCCGGCCAATTGCGTGCTGGACGGAGGGAAGAATCCCTTGGGAGGTCCCTTCGGGACATCCTTGGGTGGCTCCTTGCCCTTGATGCCGTCTTTCGGGCCGCCGGGAAAACCGGGCGGGCGCGGCATGATGCGCTTGAGGGCGCCGGCAAGCTGCTCTTCGTCGAGCGAGCCTTTCTTGTCCTTGTCGGCGTCGGCGAAGAATTTCCTGACGCCGGCGAGGAACTCAACCCGCGAAATAAGGCCATCGTTGTCGGTGTCGGTAATTTCAATGAACGGCTTCGTAAGGAATAACCCAGGACCGAAACCCTTGCCGCCGCCGGGGAAACCCTTGCCGAATCCTTTGCCCGACTTGCCTTCTTTCAGGAGGAATTCACGCGCGGCCTGCCGTTCCTCGGCGTTGAGTCGCTTGTCGCCGTCCCTGTCGAACTGCGGGATGAGATTGCGGCGTTGGCCCGGTCCGAAGCCGCCGCCGATGGGGAAGTCCTTCTTGCCGAACTCCTTCTTGTCGGGCGGCTGGGGTTTGTCCTGTTGTGCTTGCGTCGTCAGTAACGGGGCGGCGAGAATGCAGCCGAAAATAATGTGCAGCCAGGTGAGGCGGACGCACGTAATCATGGGAATCCTCGATTCGAGATAGACGTGGACCAGTGTCCAGAATACGGCACATGAGGAAATCGTCGATCCTGCCGGTACGCGCCGAAGATGCCCCGAAATACCGCGCGGCGCCACCGGAGGAAAAATCAGCCACGACTCAACGCGCAAGGACAGGTCGAACGGCGTTCCAGCAGCAGCCTCCACATTTGTCGAAGCCTATTGCGGCCAGGATCTCCAACTCAAGTGTCAAATTACTGCTCAACGCAACGCCTTGGCGACACCGTTTGTGTCATCGGAACTCAGCAGTTGCAAGGCGCCGTCCGATTTCAACAGCGTGCTTACCTGGGCCGTGGGCGCGAATGTTTTTTGCAGTTCCGCAGCCGTGAGCTTCGTGCCGTCACCGAAGACGCCGCCGGCGATGACGACGCGGCGGGGCAAACACAGTGCAGCGAGATGAGCGACATCCCCGACCTCGCGCAGCATCCCCGGGGCCATCAGACCGAGCCTCTGGTTCTTGTATGGCGCGTCCGTCACATAGCTCGCCAGCGAATCGACGGCGACGACATGGGTGATGCGTGTGTCCGCGGCGGCAGCGGTGAGGGCGACGACTCCCGCGGGTCCGTGGCCAACGACCGCGATTTGCTTGGGAAGTTTCCCATCCAACGTTTCCACCGCATCGACAAGGCGGCGGAGATCAAAAGTCCACTGTCCCAGGAGCGGTCGGCCGATCCACAAACCCCATTGCGCGGTGTTGTGATCCGGCGCTCCACCGATCTTGTCGTTGGGCCAGGCCAGCGCGCCGGTCGCACGCAGGTCAATTGTCCGCACGATCCAGCCGTCCTTATCCAGCGCTTTGGCGATGCTGCTCTGGGCGGCTTTTTCCTCGCCGTCAAGATCGAGAACGATGGCCAAGCGGCCTTGATCGAGCTGGAGGCCAGAGCGCGGCGTCGCCTTGAGCCAAATGCCGGGTTCCGACTGGTAGAAGATCGTCGCCGGCTTTCCCTGATCACCGGGCGATTCGAATGGCCCCTTCGGATAGCCGCCCAGTACCTTCTCGACCAGTGTGCTTCTCAGCTTGATCGAGTCGACACGCCATGCTGCCGCGTCCTTGGGTATCTTGCGCGCCGCCAGCAAGCGCCGACCCTCCGCCGCGGCGAATTTCGGGATCGTCATCCAGTCCGCGGGCCGAGTGTCGCCGGGGAAGCAGCGCAGGGCCTCGGGATCTTCCGTTTTCATCGGCGGGTCGGGTATCGGACTGCCATCGCCTTCACCCTTGAGATGCTTCGCCAGCCAGCCGTAGAGCGCTTCACGCATTGCCTGACTGTAGTCGTGATGCCAGTCGAACGTCGTGTGGCGAATGCTGTCGGGTTTGTCATGGACCTTGTAGACACCCGAAGCGAAGGCCAGTGATTTCTTGGCCTCGGGGATGGAGAACTGGACGCCGTCCTTGGTGACATTGATGACCATGAGTCCGCGCGGCGCGGTCAGGCCGAGGATGCCGCCTTCTTCGGTGAAGCGAAGCGCCCCGGGAACCACTTCGCACATGCAGCAGGCCCTACCAAGATAGGCCTGGTAATTGCCAACCGAGCAGACGGGAACGACGGCGCCGAAACGATCGTCCCAGGCGCCGGCGTACATCGACTGGTTGCCGCCGCCGGACGCTCCGGTGATGGCGATCTTCTTGGCGTCCACTTCAGGTCGGGTCAGCAGGTAATCGACCGCGCGCATGTTCTCGTAGACCTGGATGCCTGCGAGCGTCATGCCGGTGGGCAGCAGCGTGGCGGCGACCATTTCGCCATGGTATTCGCCGAGATTTTTCGCTAGACCTCGTTCGCCGGCGCCGAAGGCGTCCACCGCCAGAACGAAATAGCCGAGCTTCGCCGGACCAATGCAGCGTTTCTGC
Organism: Planctomycetia bacterium; assembly: GCA_005799265.1. Lineage (GTDB taxonomy): Bacteria > Planctomycetota > Planctomycetia > Gemmatales > Gemmataceae > SIAQ01. Next base: position 16,241 of record SYHD01000303.1, read on the forward strand.
ACCGCCGGATCGAGACGGGCGCCGCGCCAATGACCGTGTACGGCCAACAGGGCAGGATGCTTGCCCGGTTTGTCCGGCACATAAGCGCTCGCCGTCATCCACACGCCTGGCATGGTCTGAAAAATGAGCTTCTCGACGCGATAGCCGTCACGCTGCAAGACGCCCAACACCTTGGGTTCAAGCGGGCACGCCTTTTCTGGAAAGGGACCAAACGCGTGCTGCAGGTTGTCGCGCAGATCGCGCCGCCGAGCGTCCCATTCTGCGCGCGTCGCAGGCGGCTTGTCGGCGGCGCGAAGCTGCGCGGCCTGAGCATGGATGAAGCTCAGGTATTCCCGTTGCCGTTCGTTCGGCGGCTGGGCGAATAACGGTGGCGAACTCGCCAGTATCGCGATACACAACAACCCCAAAGATCTCATGGCAATTTCCTCTCTGTTTGCCGCTTGCGGCTTAGCGCTCGGGATGTGGCGCCGAGGTTTCGGCGCTCCGTTGCGAGCGCTAAACCGCAAGCGGCAACCCGGTTACCAACCGATGCCCTTGGTTGTCGTCCGCACCATGCCGATGCGGTGATTGACGCACACAAACAACGTCTGTCCATCTTCGCCGCCGAAACACAAGTTTGCGGTGCGGTCGCCGGTAAGAAAGCGGCCCAACAGGGTTCCGTCGGGAGCGATGACGCAAACGCCGCCGGGGCCGGTCGCGAAGAGGTTGCCCTGGGCGTCGCATTTCAAGCCGTCAACGCCGCCGCCCTTCGCGGGGGTTAGCTTCCACTGCTTGGGGCTCACGAACAATTTGCCTTCGCCGGTGGAGCCATCCTCGTTGACGGGAAAGACCATCCAGCCACCGGCATTCGTCACATAGAGCTTCTTGAGATCCGGTGACAAGGCGATACCGTTGGGGCTAAGACTCTTGGACACCAGCGATAGCGTGCCATCCTTGCCGCTGATGCGATAGACACCCGTGTAGTCCAGTTCGCGCTTGTCGCCTTTGGCGAGGCCATACGGAGGATCGGTGAAATAGACATCGCCGTTGGGATGCAGGGCCAAGTCATTCGGGCTGTTGAGCTTCTTGCCCAGATAATTGTCGGCGAGGACGGTTTTCTTGCCGTCTTTCTCGATGCGCGTGACGCGGCGGTCGCCGTGTTCGCAAAGGTGTAGCCGACCCTGGGCATCGACGAACAAACCGTTGGAGCCAGGTTCGTCGCCGGGTTTGCCCCCACGCGGCTTGAGGCCGGTATAGCCGGAGGGTTTGAGAAACTCGGATGTGCCCTTGCCCGGTTCCCACTTGATGACGACGTTGTTGGGAATGTCGGAGAAGAGCAGGCACTTGCCCGGCTTGTACCAAACCGCTCCTTCGGTCCAGATGAATCCCTCGGCAATCTTTTCGAGTTGAGCGTCTTTGGGAATCAACTTGTCGAAACGGGGATCGAGCCGTTCGATGGTGCCGATGATCGCCTTGCCTGCTTCGTTCTTGGCCGGTTGTTTTTGCTCCTGACTCAATGTGATTTGCGTGGCGAAACCAGCGGCCAAGACCGCGAGGACAAGGAGTTTTTGCCGCATGATAAAGTCTCCCGGAGGACAAAAGGCTCGTGTATGCTATTTATACGACGCTTCGCGCAGATCCCCACCAGAAAGTGAACCACGGGGGGCACGGGGAGCACGGGGTAAACCAAAAAGAGTTGAGCAACCACGGATCGAACTCCAAAACTCGTTCGGAAACACCGTTCTGGCCAATTCTGCCTTGATCAGGCATTTCCCCGTGTCCCCCGTGCTCCCTGTGGTTCACACTCTGGTTCGGGCCAAAGAAAGCTGATCGCCGCTCCGAACAAGGGAACGAAGCCGACGGCGATCAAAGCAGGTGTGAAGGTGCCGATTTGATCGACCCAGCGCCCGATAGGCGGGTGCAGAACGGCGATCACGATCCAGGCCAGTGAGCCGAAGATACCCGCGCAGAGCGAAGTATGGCGCGGCGAAACTTCCTGGGCCAACGCAAAGAGTATCGGGAAGCCGGCCATGGAACCGACCGAAACCAAGAAAATCAGGGGCAATGCGATCAGCGGGTCGTTGCTCAGGGCTGCCGGCGCCGACAGCAGACACAGGAGGGCTGCACCCAGAAGCACCAGTTTGCGCGAACGCTCCACTGAAAAGCCACCATAGGTTAACCGGCGCGCCAGGTAACCCGATCCCAGGCTGCCGATGTCGGCGGCCACGAAAAAGCCGGCCAACACCCATTGCATCTGGTCCGAGGGCAGCTTCAGGTCAACGTCTAAAAACCGCGGCAACCAGGTACGATAGAAGTGCCAACAAAAATTGACCGCCAGGCTGACCGCGAGCGTGATCCAGAAAGTCCGCAAGCAAAGCACCTGAGCGAAGGTCTTCGGGCCATGCACCGCCTCTTCTGCTTGAACGGCGAGCTCGGAAGATTGTTCAATCTCCGCGGCCGTAACTCCCCGGATGAGCCAAAGCCAAAGTACCGTCCAGACCAGGCCCATGGCGCCGACGATCAGAAACAGGAGTCGCCAGTTCTCCCCGTTCGGACCGACGATCGCCAGGGCCAGAAGCGGAGTCAGCACTGCACCCGCCGAAGCGCCGCTATGAAAGATGCCATTGGCGAAGCTGCGCGATTGCAGGGGAATCAAACGGCGAACGATGCCCAGCGCGCAGGGCCAGTTGAAGGCCTCGCCGACGCCCAGAACGATCCGGCACAGCGCAAGAGTTACCACCGTGTCGGCCATGCCCGTGAAAAACCCGGCCGCCGACCAGAGCATCAGGGCGTAAACGTAGAGCCAGCGCAGGTTCAGCCGATCGGCCAGGTAGCCCGCGGGAATTTGCAGCAGCCCGTAGGAAATGCCAAACCAAAATTCGATCCAGCCGTAGCCTTCCTCGCCAAAATTGAATTCCTCCTTGATATGCTTGGCCGTGGACATCAAGGTCTGGCGGTCCATGTAGTTGATGAGGGTCGCCAGAAACATGAGCCAGATCACGCCCCAGCGCCAGGACGCGATGGGGCCATGCGCGCGGCTCGCCTCGACAGGCTTGTTGTCCACGGAAGAGCCTTTCTGGCGCTGATCGAAATCACTTCTTCGCCAATCCCAGATAACGCTCGACCAAATTCACATCCGCCCGCGCCGCAGTCTCGTCGCGGGCCGCGCGCGGAGGCAGGTAGTCGGCCGGACGCGGATTGGTGACCAGCTCGAACGCGATCCCCAACGGGTTGGCCGCGCCGAGCCGTTCAGCTAGGCCTCAATCAAGCGAAGCCATGCCGTGCTCGCCTGGAAATATTTTGGGAAACTCGAAATCCCTTGGAGTTTCTGCGGTGTTTGATGAAGTAGTTACGCATCATCACCACCAGCAG
>SYHD01000304.1 GCA_005799265.1 Planctomycetia bacterium
TTCCAGCGCATCGTCGAGATTTTGCACGACTTGCACCGACAGGATCAGATCGAGAAACTCGGCCGCGTGATCCGCGTCCGTCGCCGGTTTCGCTTGCGGCACGAGCGCGCACGTTGCGGGACAGCCGCGTAGTTCCACGCCCGCGGGCCCTGTGGGTTGCAAGAATTGTGCAGCTACAAATATGTTGTCTATGGCAATGGACAAATACGCGAGTAAAATGAACCTGAGTGCCGCTTGCGATTTCGCGCCCGCCAAACCGCAAACGGCCAGGGAGTTCATCGCATGACGGTCGCGTTGATAACTCTGGCAACGCTAATGCCCTTGCTGATGCTGGCAGTCTTCCTGCTGGGCCGCTGCTGGCAGCGTTTGCGCGGCGACGAAGATGCCATGTCGGCCGTTTCCATGCAGCACTTCGAGATTTTCCAGACCGGCGAGTTCAACGAAGCGGCGGTTGAGACCGTCAAGCGGCGCTTCCGCGTGCTCTTCGAGCACGGTGGTGAACTGGCGGTCGAGGCGACTTTGCGGCCCGGCCCTCACTACATCTATCAAGTGCGTGCCCTCGCCGAGATCGGCACCGACGCGGCCGGGCGCATTCTCGAACGTCAGCTCCGGCGCCGCCTCAGCGACGATCAACTCGAGCAAGCGTGGTACTGGATCGACCTCGCCGCAAGTCTGCGGCTGCTCAATCGTCAGGAGAGCTTGCCGAACCTCTTGCGTTGCTCGGAGGCGGCGCGCGAATCCCCGCTGGGACACTACTTCGCGGCCGAGACGATGTGCATCCTCGGCTTCGCGGGCTATCTGCGTCAAGCGGAGACGTCACTGGGCCGATCGGCGTTGCGGCTCGTACATCGTGCGGTCGAGGGCTTGCGCTTCGGCGTACAACCGCATCTCGTACTGGAGGCCCGGCTCGGCGAACTGCTGGAGACGGCGTGGGACCATCGTCCTGATACTGTCGCGCCGTTGCTGGTGCGCATCCTGCACGAAGCACTGCGATTAATGCGCCGCGCGGACCACTTGCGAACGCTGCTCCTGGAGGAATCCGCGGAACGCGAGGCGTTCGACTGGCAGTTCTCACGCATCGCGGCCCTCGAACCGGCCATGCGCGAGTATTTGAAAGACGCGGCGCCGCGCATGCGCGCCTGCTTGGCGACGGCGCGCGGCGACGCCTTGGCCGATCTCTTGCATGCCCTGTACGATTTGCGCATCGATGCGGCCACGGAGTTGTTGCCGATTTTGAAGCGATCCGCCGAGCATCGTCCTTTGATGATCGACGCATTGCGCTGGTCGCGCGACCCGGCGGTGGCGCGCTGGCTGCGCGATGAAGCCCGCACACGCGTGGCGATGCAGAAGCGAAGCCGCAGTCGATTGCAAGTCGAGTCGCCCGTTCAGCCTTCGATCGCCGCGGATATCGCCTATGTCAATATCCTGCGCAGTTTGCGCGGGCACGCCTCGGTCGAGACCGAGGAACTGCTGATGCTCGCCTGCCAGGACTGGGACCCGCTCATGCGCATGGCGGCCGTCAGCAGTCTGGGCTGGTGGGAGCCGCTGAAGCAAGGCGAGGTGCGCGACTGCCTTGCCAAGTGTAAGCGCGACCCCAGCCCCGAAGTGCGCCAGACGGCGCGCGCTGCCCTGGCCCGCCTCGGCGAACGCGGCTCCCTGCACTGGTTCCGCCAGGCGCTCTTGGCTGACGATCCTCAGCAAGTCGCCCAGGCGGCCCACTTCATCGCCGACGAAGGCTTGACGCTTTTGTGGCCCGAACTCGATCGGCTGCTCGACGTGGACCACGAAGACGTCGTCCTGCACGCGCATGCGGCGGTCGAACGCCTCGCCGAAGAGATGGAACACGCGCGAACACGGTCGGCGTGATCGGCCGCGCGCGGCTTCGCGTTTGGGTTGAAGCATGTGAACGCAAAGCCGCAAGCGGCCAATTGGGAACAACGCGATCCGCACTTCTTTCCCATCTTCATGTCCCCGCGCGGCGCGCGGGGCGTTTCCCGATGATCCAGACAACCACTCTGATTCGATGAATGAATGGACACACTCTCTCGGAGATACGGATGCGGTGTCTCGGCGTGATCGTCTGTTTTCTGCTGCCGCTGGTCGGTTCCGGCTGCGAGTCGCTCTTTGGCCGACGGGGACTGCCGCCGGATCCGCTGTTCGCGCATCGCAAGCCGAATGAATCCAAGGTGAAAGCGGGTCCGCCGACCGCCCTGCCCTTCTCCGAGCCGACGCCGGCCGCCAATCCGTATGCGACGGAGCGTTGAACTGCGCAAGAATCACCTCGCATTTTTCCCACTCGACACTTGCCATGTCGCACTCGAAGCGTCATGCTAATGGCCAAGGGAACCTAGGCCATCAGGATGACTTCGCATGTCCACCGAAAAACCAGCTGCCCCGCCGGCGCATCAACCGTATGTGCCCGACGACAGGATCATGCCGGAATTCACCTGGTCGGCGGTGCTCGTCGGCGCGGTGCTCGGCGTCGTCTTTGGCGCGTCGTCGCTGTACTTGGTGCTCAAAGTCGGCATGACGGTGTCCGCGTCGATTCCCGTCGCGGTTCTCTCCATCACCCTCTTCCGCTGGATGGGGAATACGTTCGGCATTCGCCGGGCGACCATTCTGGAAAACAACATCGTGCAGACGACCGGCTCCGCGGGCGAATCGATCGCCTTCGGCGTCGGCGTGACGATGCCCGCGCTCTTGCTCATCGGTTTCGAGATGGAGTGGACCCGCGTCATGGTAGTCTCCGTCCTCGGCGGACTGCTCGGCATTCTCATGATGATCCCGCTGCGCCGCGCATTCATCGTCAAAATGCACGGCCGACCCGGCCAACCCGGAACGCTGCTCTACCCGGAAGGAACGGCGTGCGCAAAGGTTCTCGAATCGGGCGAACAAGGCGGCGCGAGCGGCAAGACGGTCTTCATCGGCTTCGGTTTCGCGTTTTGCCACAAGATCGCCACGGAGACGTTGAAGATTTTTAGCGAGTCGCTCGCCATTCCGCTGCGGCTCGGCGCGGGGGCGGACGACGCGTTTAGCCGGGTCGCGAAACTCACGGGGGACATGGCGACGGAACTCCTGGGCGTCGGCTACATCATCGGCGTCCGCACCGCCTCGATCATGATGGGGGGGGCCGTCCTCGGCAGCTGGGTCATCCTGCCGGCGCTAGCGATGACCACCATGAGCGGCGACGATCGCGCCCTCAGCTTTCGCTTCATCGGCGCCGGCTGCGTGGCGGCGGCGGGCATCATCAGCATGGCCAAGACCCTCCCCATGATCGTCGCTTCCTTCCGCTCCGGCCTGGGCAATCTTGGCGGCGGCGCGGGGAGCGCCTCCACGCAACGCCGCACCGAGACCGATATGCCTCCGAGCATGCTCCTGTGCGGCGGCCTGTTCCTGCTGGCCTTGCTGGCAGTCTTCTTGATGCGCGAAGTCGGATTCGTCTACGCCGTTCTCGGCGCCATCCTGGTTCTCGTCTTCGGGTTTCTCTTCGTCACGGTTTCTTCGCGTCTGACCGGCGAGATCGGCTCGTCCTCGAACCCGATCTCCGGCATGACGATCGCCACGCTGCTGTTGACGTGCGTCATCTTCCTCGCGCTCGGCATGACCAGCAACACGGAGGCGGTGCTGGCGCTCTCCATTGGCGGCGTCGTCTGCATTGCCGCCTCCAATGGCGGCACGACTTCACAGGACCTCAAGACCGGCTTCCTGATCGGCGCGACGCCCATGTTGCAACAGTGGGCGATCTTGATCGGGGCGCTCACCTCCGCGCTCATTATCGGCATCACGCTCCTCTTGTTCGCGTCGGTCGGCACGATCCACAGTCAGCGCAATCTACCCGCCGTCAATCTCAAGCATCAGCTCGCCAGTTTCAAGCAGACCGAAGAATACCAGGGGGAAAAATTCCATGTCTGGCAAGTTCTCGAAAAAGAAGAAATCCCGACCACGAAGGACGCCGTCGAAAAAGTGACGGTCAAGCCCGGCAAATATCTGGTCGACACGTGGGGGAACGTGAGCTACCTGGTCGATCCGACGATCACCGGCCGCGTGACCGAGAAGGACGATGCGCCGGCAGCGCTCCAGGACAAAGTTGTCCTCGCCACGGCGGACTTGAAGCGAATTCCCGAGACATTCACGGCGCGGATCAAGAACGCCGACGGCCCAGCAACGTTGGTCGCGTACAAACTGTGGCGCAATGCCAAGCCGCCGGAACACACGAAACCAGAGAAACTCGCGGAGATGGAGCCGTACAACGCTGATTTGAAAGAAGGGCTGTATCTCGTTGACGCGAACGGCAAGGTGACGTATTCGGTGACCGCGCGAAAAGTCGCGATGAAATTCAACGCGCCGAAAACGCAGGTGATGGGCGTCATCATCAACGGTTTGCTCGGCAACAAGCTCAACTGGGCGCTGGTGATGATTGGTGCGTGCATCGCGTTGACGTTGGAGCTGTGCGGGATTCCGTCGTTGGCATTCGCGGTCGGGCTGTATGTGCCGATGTCCGCATCGGTGCCGATCTTCCTGGGGGGAGCGGTGCGCTGGCTCGTCGATGCGTACGCGGCGCGGCAAGCGCGCGCGGAGATCGCCGCCGCCGCGCCGGGTGACGCCGCCGCCCAGGCGGAGGCCGAGGTGCACGCCATCGCCAAGAGCGAAACGAGCCCCGGCATGTTGCTCGCGTCCGGCTTCATTGCCGGTGGCAGCCTCGCAGGCGTGTTGTATTCGTTCCTTAATTTCTTGCCCAAGGAACAACTCGAATCGCTTGAACTTGCCGAATGGATCTCGAAAGCCGTCGAAGCCGTCGGATTGCCCGAGCATACGATCGAAATCATCTCGGCGGCAGTCTTCCTTGGCCTGGCCGGCGTCCTGCTATTGACGGGCATTGGCAAACTGTTCGCGCCGCCGGATACGCGCACAACGTCGTCGTGACAAATGTCCCTGTCCTCGTTTAGCGCCTGCGAGGCGCCATGCGAGCGCTCAACGAAATCACCGCTAACCACCATCGCCCCGCACCGAGGAGTATCCTGATGAAACGCATCCTTTCCCTCCTAACCTTGACATTCGTGACTGCCATGCTGCAACCCAACGAACTTCCCGCCGACGAAGGCCTTTGGCTCTTCAACAATCCCCCCAAGGAACATCTGAAGGCCAAGCACAACTTCGATGCCCCGCAAGCGTGGTACGATCATCTGCAAAAATCGTCCGTCCGCTTCAACTCGGGCGGGTCCGGCTCCTTCGTGTCCGCCGACGGACTGGTCATGACCAACCACCACGTCGGCGTCGGCGCCCTGCAGAAACTCAGCAAGAAGGGCAAAGATTACGTCAAGGACGGCTTCCATGCCAAGACCTACGACGAAGAATTCAAGTCGGTGGACGAGGAACTCAATGTCCTCATGGAGATCATCGACGTCACCAAGGAAATCAAGGCCGCCGTCACCAAGGAGATGAAGCCCGAGCAAGCCTTCGAGGCTCGCCGCGGCGCCATCGCGAAAATTGAAGCCGCGTCGCTCAAAGAATCCGGGCTGCGCAGCGACGTCGTCACGCTCTATCAGGGCGGGCAGTACCATCTCTATCGTTACAAACGCTACACCGACGTGCGCCTGGTCTTCGCTCCTGAGCAACAGATCGCGTTCTTCGGCGGCGATGCGGACAACTTCGCCTATCCGCGCTATGATCTCGACATGTGCTTCTTTCGCGTCTACGAGAACGGCAAGCCCGCGAAGATCGAACACTACCTCAAATGGAGCAAGGACGGCGTCTCCGATAACGAGATTGTCTTCGTCGCCGGCCACCCCGGCCACACCGATCGGCTCAACACCGTTGCCGACCTCGAATACCAGCGCGACGTGCGCTATCCCTTCGCCCTGCAACGGCTCAATCGCCTGGAAGTGATGCTGTCGATTTACAGCGGCCGTGGGCTGGAATACGAACGCAAGGCCAAGGACCTGCTCTTCGGCGTCGCCAATAGCCGTAAGGCTTACTACTACGGTTTGGCCGGCCTGCAAGACGCCGCGGTGATGGCGAACAAGAAGGCGCAGGAGAAAAAGCTGCGCGACGCCGTCGCGAAAAACCCCGAGCTGAAGGAACTCGCCGGCGCCTGGACGAAGGTCGAGCAGATCCAGAAAATCCGCGCCGCCAACGCCAAGCGCTACAATCTCCTCGAAGCAGGCCAAGGCTTCAATAGCCCGCTCTTCGGCTACGCTCGCACCGTCGTCCGCGCGGCCGAGGAATTGTCGAAGCCGAACGAGAAACGTCTGCAAGAGTTCGGTGACTCCGGCCAGGAATCGCTCAAGCTCAAGCTCTATTCCAAGCGGCCGATCTACAAGGACTTTGAAATCGTCAAGCTCGCGGATTCGCTCGGCTGGCTGGTCGAGCAGCTCGGCGCCAAAGATCCGCTTATCGTGAAGGTGCTCAACGGCAAATCAGCCCAGGTCCGCGCCGCCGAGCTGGTCAACGGCACGACGCTGTTCGATGTTGACGCCCGCAAAGCGCTGTACGAAGGCGGGAAGAAAGTCGTCGATGCCTCGAAGGACCCGATGATCCAGCTCGCCAAGGCGGTCGATGCCGACGCGCGCAAAGTTCGCAAGAATCTCGAATCGCAATACGCGGAGCCGAACGAACAGGCTTACGACAAGATCGCCAGCGCCAAGTTCGCCGTCGAAGGCGCGAACACGTACCCCGATGCGACGTTCACGCTGCGGCTCTCTTTCGGGCCGGTCAAAGGCTACCTCGAAGACGGCGCGAAGGTCCCATTCCAGACGACGTTTGAAGAACTGTACAACAAGGCCGAGAGCGAGAAGAATCGCTTCCCGTACGAGCTGCCGAAACGCTGGCTCGAACGCAAGGACAAGCTGAACCTGAAGACGCCATTCAACTTCGTCTGCACCGCGGACATCATCGGCGGCAA
>SYHD01000027.1 GCA_005799265.1 Planctomycetia bacterium
ATGGTCCAATCCGTCGCTTGCGCGTCCGGCTAACGCGTGATTTGCGTTCACCCTCGATTGCAGCGTGACCTGGGCGACGCCGCCGATCGATGCCAGCGCCTCGCCGCGAAAGCCCATGGTGCGCACGGCGAAGAGATCGTCGGCCGTTGCGAGCTTGCTGGTGGCGTGATTGCAGAAGGCGAGTTCGAGATCGTCGGGATGAATGCCGTGCCCGTTATCGACGACGCGGATGAGCTCGCTGCCGCCTTGCTCGATGTCGATGTCGATGCGCGTGCTGCCGGCGTCGAGGCTGTTTTCCAAGAGTTCCTTGACGACGCTGGCGGGCCGTTCGATGACCTCGCCGGCCGCGATCTTGGTGATGACGGACGTCGATAGCTGCTGAATGCGCGGCATGCGCGGGACCTCATCCTGAGTGGGGCGACGGCGGTAATTATACAGTCATCACTCCCGCGAGACGAGCAATCAAGGTCCAGCACGCCCGCAGTTTCGGCTTGCAGGAAGGGAAGAATTTGCGTAAGGACGTTGGCTCATCGCAGAATTCCGTTGCCGGCAGGGCTCTTTTATGCCGCGATCCAGCGCCGTTTTCGTACTCTTCCTGATTCCGCTTGCTGGCTGCGGTACGGCTGCAAACCTGGGGGGAGTCATGGCGCGCAGCGGGCCTGAAGGCCGCCGCCCCAATGAAACTCACGTCCCGTGGACGACGATCCCCTTCGGGGGCGTGGCGCAGGATTTGCAATATTCAGCACAACAGTCTGCGCTGGCGGCGAAACGCTATGCTGAAGGGTCGATCTATCTTGGCGCGGAAGAGTTGATTTGGTCCTCGGCCGTGCTGGTCGATGTGCCGTTCTCGTTGGTCGGGGATATCGTGACCTTGCCGTGGGCGACGCACCGTTGGACCCATCCAATCGAACAAACTTGCGGCCAAGCGCCCCCGCCGACCCATGAACGCTAGACGGCTGGTGTGGAAACTTCGGCCGAGCGGGAATGATAGACCGGATAGACGACAACGAGTATCGCTTCCTCATTCAGCGCCCGAAAGGCCACGTCGCGAAGTTCGTCGGCGTAATCGGCAATGCCAGCAAGATTCGTTGCGCAAGAAAAGGACGTATCGGTGTACAAGAGATTTACTTGATCGTGGATCACGCTGCCGAGTCGCGACAGATAACTCCCGGCCAGTCCACGCACCACGGTACAACCGCCGAACGTGTGGGCAAATTCCGATTCAAGATGTGCCAGCAATTCCGGGTACGCCGGATGGCGAACGTCAGGCAGGTACACTTCGATTCTTGCCTTTTCGAATAGCGGCAATCAACGCCTCCTTCCGTTCATGAAAAGCCTTCATGCGCTTGAGCGATTCTTCCGGAGATAGCTCGAGCCGCTGCGATCGGCCCGATTTTGGGGTCTTGCTTTGTCGTGGTTTCTTGGTCATGGCGTTCTCTCCTTCTTGAAGTTCCTTCAATCTATCACGAATGGCCAGGGAAGAGAAGCGTGAAAATCATCCGCGCCGCACGATCTCCAACGCTTTCGCCACGACATCAAATGCCGCACGCGGCTTGCCGATGCGGCGCACGTTGGCGCGCAGCGCCTCCAGGCGCGGCGCATCCTGCAACAGTGCGTTGAGCTTGAAGCCCAGCGTCGCAATATTGTTGGCCTTGATGGCGGCGCCGCTCTCCAGCAGATAATCGCTGTTGCGGCTCTCCTGTCCGGGGATCGGGTTGACGATCACCATCACCGCGCCGCGCGCCAACACCTCCGACGTCGTCAAGCCGCCCGGCTTCGACACGACCAGATCCGCGGCCTGCATCAGCTCGTCGATCTCCTTCGTGAAGCCCATCACCTTTACCTTGTGACGCTCCGGCGGCTTGATCTTCGCGAGCTGGTCCTTGAGCTTTTCATTGCGCCCCGTGATCGCGACGAGCTGGATCGGCCGTTCGACGCTCAGGACGCCGGTGAAAATCTTCTCGATCGGGCCGACGCCGAAGCCGCCGGAGAGTTGCAGGACGATCGGACGATCCTCGGCAAGTCCGTGCTTCTTGATACACTCCTTGCGATCCTTTGGCATCGCGAAAACCGGATGGATCGGAATGCCGGTAACGAACACATCGCTCGCCGGCACACCCCAGTGGCGTAGGTACAGGGCGCCTTCCTCGGTCGCGGTGAAGTAACGATCGCACGGCTGATTGACCCACAGGCGATGCGTCTCGAAATCGGTCGTCGCCGTCACGTGAGGCAGATCGATCTCCTTCTTCGTCCGCAGAGACGCGATGATTTCCGCCGGCAGGAAATGCGTGTTGATGACGAGGTCCCACGGCTCCGCCTTGAGAAACTTCACGAACGTCTTGAGGTTAAGCTTTTCAAGATAGAGACGAAACGCGTCGCGGCGTCGTTTGGGCGAGACGGGCTGATCGAGCATGTCGTAGAAGTAGCCGAGCGCGTGCGGGGCCTTGTTGACGAGGTCGAGATAGAACTGCCCATACAGACGCTTGAAAAGCCGGTTGGTCATCTCCAGGACATCGACGTTGCGCACGGTCGCGTTCGGCAGTGTCTGTTTGAGCGCGAGTTCAACGGCCTCGGCGGCGCGGAGATGCCCGGCCCCGACCGACGCGGACAGAACAAGAATTCGCATAATGAGAACCTTTCCAGTGCGGTTCCCCACGCTTGGTGGATCAGCGGGAGGCAAACCTCGAATCTGCTGTTTACATATTTGCCGAGGTGGATTATGAGCGCGAAAACGGGCGAGTCCAGCATTTTATTCGATTTCTCTTGCTCCCGCGGAGGCTACGTACTCTGGGGAGAATTGCAAATTCGCGCCGATGACGTCGACCTCGCGACCGAAAGGATCTGGATTTCCATGGCGATACTCGATCATTGGCATCCGATTCTGCCAAGCAACCAGCTCAAGAAGAACGCCGTCGCGGGGGTCCGTCTCGCGGGGCACGATCTGGTGCTCTTTCGCAACTCGAAGAACGAGCTTGGCGCCCTCACGAACACTTGTCCCCATCGCCGCATGAAATTCAGCCTGGGCAAGGTCCATCACGACAAGCTCCAGTGCGGCTACCACGGCTGGACCTTCGACCGCCAAGGTGCCGGCGAAAGCCCCGCCACGCCCAAGCTCTACGCCTGTGCCGAACACTTCGAGACGACCGAACGCTTCGACACGATCTGGGTGCGCAACGCCGGCGCGGCGACCGAATTCCCCAAGTTCGACGTTGATGGCCATTACAACGTGTGCAATCTGAATCACCGCATCAAAGCCCCCCTGGAATTGACCGTCGATAATTTTTGCGAAATTGAACACACGCCGACCACGCATGCCTTCTTTGGCTACCCGCTTGAGCGCATGCACGAGGTCCAGGTCGAGTTTCAGCCGACCGACACCAGCGTCCGCGTTATAAACCAAGGGCCGCGCAAGAACATTTCATTCCTCCTGCGCACGTTGGTGGGCATCGGCAACGACTACTTGTTCATGGACGACTGGACGACTTACTTCTCGCCCGTTTATTCCGTCTACGATCACTGGTGGCAGTGCCCGAAAACCGGTACGGAAAGCATGGTCCGCTGGCGGCTGTACATCTTCTTTGTGCCGGTCGATGATTGCGACACGGCTCTCTTCACGTTTGCGTTCACGAAGTCGCGCTACCCCGGACGCTTCGGCGGCATGCGCCTCTTCCAATGGCTCATGCGCAGCCAGCTCGACTATGAAATCCAACTCGACGTGCGCATCCTGGAAGGATTGGCAGACAAGAATCCGTCGATCGAAGGCATGAAGCTGAGCCGTTTCGATCGCGTGCTGGGCCTTAATCGCGAGCGTATCGAAAGAATCTATAGGAGCAACAACGCGCCGAACGCGGACAGCGCGCGGCCGGCGGTCAAGGAATACCGTGCAGCGGGGTGAACTCACAGAGTCCGCGAACGAACTGCGACCGTCAGGGAGCGAGGGAGCTGGGCTGCCTCAACGCGCCCTGACGGTCGCGGTTCGTTTGGGAACGATTCTTTAACGAATCGACTTCGGCGCCGCTTGCCCCTTCGGGATGATCGTCGAATACGTGCGTCCCTTCATGCGCTGATCGAAATCAGCCTTCGCCGAATTAAGCGCGGTCGGGCTCTGCAGGTATTCCGTGGCGGTCAAGGCGAGCACCTTGGCGGCGACCATCATGCCCTTGTGGCCGATGGGCGAGCCGACTGCGGCGACGTTCTGCCAGCTATGTCCGGGGCTCCCCGCCGCGAAACACGCCGCCGACAGGCCGCCGGTCGGAACGTACCAGCTGATGTCGCCGACGTCGGTCGAGCCGGCGTCAGAGTACGGCGTCTTCGGGAACTCATCCACCGTGTCCGCGAGCGGATTGGTTTCCTTCAAGCCGAAGTCGGCGCGGATCGCCGTCTGGAGCTGCGTCGCCAAGGCGCGGTCGGCATCGTCGAACTTCGGCGCGCCGACTTTCTTGAGGTGCTTCAAGACGAGCTTCGAAATCGGCTCGTTTGGAATCAGCTCATGGCAATCCGTGTCGATCGTCATGGTCATCTTGGTTCGGCTCATTTTTGCTGCGCCGTCGGCAATGTCCTTGAGCCAATCGAAGTGCTTCTCGACATCGGTGTGATCGTTGGCCCGCACGTAGTACCAAACTTGCGAGGTCGCCGGCACGACGTTCGGCTGGCCGCCGCCGTTGGTGATGACGTAGTGCACCCGGCTCGTTTCCTTGATGTGCTCGCGCATGTAGTTGGCGCCGATGTTCATCAGCTCGACGCCGTCGAGAGCGCTCTTGCCCTTGTCGGGGCTGCCGGAAGCGTGCGCGGCGATGCCGTGGAAGGTGAACTTCGCGGAGACGCAGGCCTTCGAGGTGCTGAAGTAGGTGCGGTTCTTCGAGCCCGGATGCCAGTGCAGGCAAATGTCGAGATCGCGGAACAGCCCGGCGAGCAACATGTAGACTTTGCCGATCAGCGTTTCCTCGGCGGGCGTGCCGTAGACGCGGATCGTTCCTTTTAGCTTGTGCTTGTCGTAGACGTGCTTAACCGCGAGCGCCGCCCCGACCGCGCCGGTGCCGAGCGCGCAGTGGCCGCAACCGTGCCCCGTCGTGCGTCCTTTGGCAGGCTTGCGTGTGCCGGCGATTTCCTGCGACAGCTCCGGCAAGGCGTCGTACTCCGCCAGAATGCCGATGACGGGCGAGCCTTCGCCATACTCCGCGACGAAAGCCGTCGGCATGCCGGCGACGCCTTCCTTGACGCGGAAGCCCGCCTTTTTCAAGATGCTGACCAGCCGCGCCGCCGAACGATGCTCTTCAAGACCGACCTCGGCGTAAGTCCAGATGTCCTGGTTGCACTCGACGAGTTCCTTTTGGATCGAGTCGAGATGCTTGACGACATCCTCGTCGATCGATGCGCCGGCGGGCTGATCAGCAGCGTTGTCGATCGGCAGTATCGAAAAAAAGAGCGCGGCGGACAAAGTCGCGAAAATCCAGCGACGCATGGGATGGTCCTTTCAGGAACGCCGCTTGCGGCTTAGCGCTCGCGGACAGGCGCGGGGAAACTGGCGCTGCCGACCGAGCCCTAAACGGCAAGCGGCTTGGCGTTTGTGCTTGTTGCAAATCGAGATCAACACGGATTCTCTTTTGACGCGCCGATGTGCATACTGCAAGCGAAAAGCGTGGCTCAGGCAGCAAGCTTCAACGTCCTATTTGTCACGGAATCGACAAACGCGAACAGCTCATCCGCGAAGCGTTCCGCGCGGAAGCCGAGGGCGTGCGCGCGCAATCGTGCGGGATCGTAGGTGTCGCGTTCCTTCTCGAATTGCTCGATAGTCGCCGCGAGGGAGTCGACGGTCTGCTCGTCGAACCAGCGGCCGGTGACGCCTGGGATCACCGTCTCCGTGGCGCCGCCGCGCCCGTAGGCAATGACCGGCGTGCCACAGGCCTGGGCTTCGACAGGGACGATGCCGAAGTCTTCTTCGCCAGGGAACAGCAGCGCCTGGCAGCGGCGCAGATGATCGCGCAGCACCTCGTCGGGCTGCCAGCCGAGGAACTGGATGTGCTCGTTGGCGAGATGGCGCAGTTTTTTTTCGTCCTGCCCGGAGCCGATGACGACCAGTTTGCGCCCGAGCTTACGGCACATTTCAATGGCGAGATCGAGTCGCTTGTAGGGGGCGAACGCGGAGAGAACGAGATAGAAATCTTCGCGCGCCACATGCGCAGGCGAGTAGAAATGCGTATCGACCGGTGGATTGATGACGACGCTATCGCGGCCGTAGCAAGCGCGAATGCGCTGGCGGACCACCTGGCTATTGGCGATGAAATGGGTGACGCCCGCGGCGGTGCGGCGATCCCAGTCGGCTAGCCGGGCGAGGATTTTCCGCGCCAGCCATTTCTTCGGTCCGCTCCAACCGCGATCCTGCAGATACGAATCCTGCATTTGATGCGCATAGCGCATCGGCGTGTGGCAGTAGCAGATATGCAACGCCCCCGGCGGGACCGTCACTCCCTTGGCGACGCAATGGCTCGAGCTAAAAACCAGATCGCAAGCAGGCATACGCCAGCCCACCGCCCATGGCATCAGTGGGAGCAGATACCGGTAATAGCGTTCAACACGCGGGAGCTTCTGCAGAAAACTGGTGACGATCGGCCGATCTTCGATCACGCGGCTGCACGAGCCTTGTTTGTGAATAAGCGTGTACAACGGAGCGCTCGGCCAGCGCCGGCACAGGAATTCGAGCACTTTCTCGCCGCCGCGCATTCCGGTGAGCCAATCGTGTACGAGCACAACTCGAAGGGACGCATCCATTGCGAAAGGCTGAAGGATGAAGGATGAAGGATGAAATGCAAACTGCATCCGCCCCTTTATCCTTCATCCTTCAGCCTTCATCCTTTCTTCTAGCCCGCAGCCCGCAGGCGCGGTTGCACGTTCAACGCGGCGAGATCGGCGTCCACCATCATCTCGACAAGTTTGCGGAAGGTCACTTTCGGCTTCCAGCCCAGGACATCGTTGGCCTTGGACGGATCGCCGATCAAGAGATCGACCTCGGTCGG
>SYHD01000028.1 GCA_005799265.1 Planctomycetia bacterium
GAAGTTGAACGGCGGAATACCGACGACCACACCGATCGGCTCGTGGACGACGTAGCTATCGACGTTGCGCGCGATGTCCGGCAACGTCTTGCCCATGAGCAAGCTGGGAATGCCGCACGCGAACTCGACCACATCCAGGCCGCGGCGCACGGAGCCGCGCGCTTCGGAGAGGAGCTTGCCGTTCTCGCGCACGACCAGTTCGGCGAGTTCGTCGAAGTGCGTTTCGAGCAATTCGCGATAACGAAAGAGCACGCGCGCCCGCTCCGGCGGCGGTGTCGCGCGCCAGGCGGGAAACGCAACGTTGGCGGCGGCGCAGGCAGCGTCGGCCTGGTTCGGCGAGGCTTCGCGCACCGCGGCCAGGACCTGGGTCGTGTCCGCGGGATTCGCGATGAGGCGCGTCGTCGCACCTTCGCCATCGAGCCAGGCGGCACCGATGAGGTTAGCCGCGAGATTTGGCTTCACGATTGACATGGGGGACTCCGTACTCAGTACTGAGTACTCAGTACGCAGTACCGATTAGGTCTTTTTGCCGCCACCGAAGAATCGCTTCAGGAGCGAAAGCGGATCGTAGAATTCATCGACGACGCGTTCCTTCAACGGGATGATCGCGTTGTCGGTGATCGTGATGTGCTCCGGGCAGACCTTTGTGCAGCATTTCGTGATGTTGCACAGGCCGATGCCGTCCTTGTCCTTGAGGTCGGCCAAGCGGTCGGCCGTGTCGAGCGGGTGCATTTCCAGGGCGGCGGTGTATACCAGAAAGCGTGGGCCGATGAACTCGGCATGCATGTGGTGATCGCGCAGGACATGGCAAACGTCCTGGCACAGGAAGCACTCGATGCACTTGCGGAACTCTTGCACACGATCGACATCCGCCTGGTCCATGCGCCAGGTCCCGTCCGGCGCGTCGGGTTTGCGCGGCTGGAACGGCTTGATGCGCTTCTTGACCTCGTAATTCCATGACACGTCTGTCACGAGGTCTTTCAGCGTCGGAAACGCACGGATTGGCTCGATCATGATCGGCTGATCGGTCGGCACGTGGGCGAGCTGCGTCATGCACATGAGGGCCGGCTTGCCGTTGATCTCGGCGGAGCAGGAGCCGCACTTGCCGGCCTTGCAATTCCAGCGGCAAGCGAGATCGTTGGCCTGCGTGGCCTGTACCTGATGGACGGCGTCGAGGACGACCATGCCTTCGGAGACGGGCGTCTGGTAATCGACAAACTTGCCGTCGCCGCCTTGCGCGTCGGTGCGCCAGATGCGCAAGGTGACCATTTGCGTTGTGCCGGCGGTTGCGGTCATTCAAATATCTCCTCATCTTCGTTTAGCGCTCGCAAGGCGCCATGCGAGCGCTAAACGAAGACACGGTTATTTCATCTCCTCGATAATCTGCTTCAAGTCGGCCGGCATCTCGGGGATCGGTACCTCCTCGACTTGCATCTGCCCGTCGGGGCCTTTGCGCGTCACCAGGTTCACCTTGGCCCACTTGCCGACCTTGTCCTGATAGTCTTCACGGAAATGACCGCCGCGGCTCTCTTTCCGGGCGATACTGCACTTCGTGATCGCTTCGCTGATGGTGAGCAGGTTGTGCAGATCGAGGCAGGTATGCCAGCCGGGGTTGTACTCGCGGTTGCCGACGACCTTCGTTTTCTTCGCGCGCTCTTTGAGCTTGGCGATGCCGTCGAGCGCCTTGACCATCTCGTCTTCCTTGCGGACGATGCCGACGAGGTCCTGCATCATGTCTTGCAGATCGTACTGGATCTGGAAGGGGCCTTCGCTGCCTTGACG
The DNA here is from genome assembly GCA_005799265.1 of Planctomycetia bacterium. GTDB lineage: Bacteria > Planctomycetota > Planctomycetia > Gemmatales > Gemmataceae > SIAQ01. Next base: position 1,783 of record SYHD01000028.1, read on the forward strand.
CTCAAAGGGTTCCAGGGCCCACTTGACGGCGGCTTCGACCTGGTCCTTGGGCAGCGAAGTGGCTGAGTTTTCTTTGGCGAACTTGCCAGCGTGCTCGCCGGCGCGTTTGCCGAACACGAGGAGATCGGAGAGCGAATTGCCGCCGAGCCGATTTGCTCCGTTAATACCGACGGCGCATTCGCCGCACGCGAACAGGCCGGGGACGCGCGACATCTGGCTGTCGGCGTTGACCTTGACGCCGCCCATGACGTAGTGCGTGGTGGGGCCGACTTCCATCGGCTCGATGGTGATGTCGATGTCGCCGAGTTCCTTGAACTGGTGATACATGCTCGGCAGTTTTTTCTTGATGTGCTCCGGGGCGTTGGCGATCTTTTTCTTGATCCAGGAGATGTCGAGGAAGACGCCGCCGTGCGGACTGCCGCGGCCCGCTTTCACTTCGCGCATGATGCAGCGGGCGACGTGGTCGCGCGTCAGCAGTTCGGCGGGGCGCTGGGCGTTGCGATCGCCTTGACAATAGCGCCAGCCTTCTTCGGGATCTTTCGCGGTCTGGTTCTTGTAATTGTCGGGGATATCGTTGTACATGAACTGCTCACCCTTGTTGTTGAGCAGGATGCCCCCCTCGCCGCGCACGCCTTCGGTGACCAGGATGCCGCGCACGCTGGGCGGCCAGATCATGCCGGTGGGATGGAACTGGATGAACTCCATGTCTTGCAGTTCGGCGCCGGCGTCGTAGGCGAGCGTATGGCCGTCGCCGGTGTACTCCCAGCTATTCGAGGTGATCTTGTACGCCTTGCCGATGCCGCCGGTGGCGAGCACGACCGCCTTGGCCTTGAACGCGACGAAGCGGCCCTTTTCGCGCGTGTAGGCGAGGCAGCCGGCGATGCGATCGCCGTCCTTGATGAGGCGGACAACGGTGTACTCCATGTAAACGTTGATGCCCTTGTGGATGCCGTGATCTTGCAGGGTGCGGATCATCTCCAGGCCGGTGCGATCGCCGACGTGTGCCAGCCGGGGATAGCGATGTCCGCCGAAATTACGTTGCAGGATTCGGCCATCGGGCGTGCGATCGAAGACGGCCCCCCAGGCTTCGAGTTCCCGGACACGGTCGGGGGCTTCCTGAGCGTGCAGCTGGGCCATGCGCCAGTTGTTGACGTACTGGCCGCCACGCATCGTGTCGGAGAAGTGCACCTTCCAGTTATCGCGTTCATCGACGTTGGCGAGGGCGGCAGCGATGCCTCCCTCGGCCATGACGGTGTGCGCTTTGCCGAGCAGCGATTTGCAAACGAGGCCGACGGAAACGCCGGCCGAGGATGCTTCGATGGCGGCGCGAAGACCGGCGCCGCCGGCGCCGATGACAATGACATCGTGTTCGTGTGTTTGAAATTCAATCATGATGAAAATACCAGCCCCACGCGCAAGCGTGGGGAGTGTTGCCGCGAAACGTCAATCCCCACGCTTGCGCGTGGAGCTGGTTGTCACAGCAAGCGAAAGTCGGTCCAGATGCCCATCGAGCAGAGCCGCACATAGACGTCGCTGAAGCCGACCCAGAACAGACTGAACCAGGCCCACATGCCGTGCTTGCCGTTGAGGCAGGTGACGCAGTCGTAAAGCTTCTTTTGCGTTTTGGATTTTGCCAGTTCATCTCGATGGCCGCCAATGAGATGGCGCATCGAATGGCAGCCAAGCGTGTAGCTGCCGAGCAGGCAGACGTTGAGCACAAGGACGAAGCTGCCAACGCCGACGCCGAAACGCTTGCTGCCGTCGTCGTTGATGAAGATAAAGCCCTGGAGGGCGTCATAGGCGAGGATGACGATAAAAACCAACGCGGCATAAAGTGCGTAGCGGTGCAGGTTTTGCAAGATCAAGGGTAGACTGTTTTCGCCCCAGTAGCTCTTGCGCGGCTCCCCGACGCCGCAGTTGATCGGGTCGGCCCAGAACGCCTTGTAGTAGGCGCCGCGATAGTAGTAGCAGGTGAACCGGAAAAGCCCAGGGAACGGCAGGATCAACAGCGCGGCGGAGAAGGGGAGAAAGCCTGGCCACCAGGCAGGTTTCGGCCCGCAAAAAGTGTGCGCCTTCTGTTCGTCAGCGCGTGTGATGCTTGATTTCTCATGCGCGCGGGACTTCGACTTCTCGGCATCCTGCGTCGGGCTGTAGAGCAGAGCCGGCGAATAGAACGGCGAGATATAGCTGCCGTAGGTGTAATGGTCGTTCTGAAACGCGGCCCACGTCGAATAGCCGATGAACGTGGAGAATCCCAGGAACACGGCCAACGGCTGCAGCCACCAAAGATCGCGCCGCGACGTTTCGCCGGCGCCGCGCGCCATCGGCAAACTCATCTTGCCCTCGGCCATGCCAGATCTCCCGCCAGTGAAAAAGGAATCACTGTGAGGATAGGCACGCCGCCGGGAAAATCAAGGATGAAGGATGAAGGATGAAGGATGAAGGATGAAAATGAAGAAAGTCGCTGAGCGAGACGATCATCCTTCAACCTTATTTTTTGACTTTGCGCTTGAGCCGAAAATCATCGCCGCCATGATAGCTCGCGAACACGGCGCCGCGCGCGGCGTGACGCTCGAATAGTTTTGCGGTCGCGTCTTCGTCCTCGGGCCAGGGGTACGCGAAGATGACGTCGAAATCGTTCGGCTCCAATCCGAACTCGGCGCCAGCGTCGCATTCGTCCGTCTTGAGCCACGACGAGCCCTGGCCAAGCTGTGCGCTGAGTTCGCAGTCCTTGGGAAGATAGCTCCCCTGCATGAACTCGACGGGCAAGCCAAACGCGTCAGCTAAGCGCTCCGCTTCGAGCACCAACTCGGCCTCGATCTCGATGCCGACGGCGTCGAAATCGAGCTGCGACGCCAGGCACGCGACGACGCCGAACCCGCTGCCCCATTCGCAAAAAAGCTTGCCACGCGTCAGCTCCGCCGCGGCAAGCGCGCGCAGAAACCGATACGCCAGGCCGAAATCGCAGGGGATGAAACCCGGCACCCGGCAATAGCGTTGAAACTCCTCGATACGCCGGTCCGCCTCGCGTAGGAACGACGCGATATCGGCCGGGATCGGCGCAGGATCAAACGTGACGTCCAGGTCCTTCAAAGGCATTGGTAGCTCACACGATTGAATCGCATTACCGTAGACTACATTAGCAGGCCAACATCTCTCATGCAAGTTCGCAGGGTGGGTCGAGCGCAGCAAGGCCCACCACGTTACGCTTTGGTGGGCCTCGCTGCGCTCGGCCCACCCTACGAGGAGTACCCCATCATGCACCTCATCAAAAACACATCGATCATCGCCGCCATCATCGTCGCGTTCATACTCGGCTGGACGCTCTCTGGCCGATCCGTCGAAGGCGGCGGCGACAAGCAAGAGCCCGCCGTCAAGGGCTGGATCAAGGGCAAGGGTTGGGGCCCCTGGGGCAAGGACGACGAGGTCGGCTCCCTCAACGCCATGAATTCCGCCACTATCAAGGCCGCCCTCGGCCTCGTCAAGGAAGGCAAAGTCTACGACCTCGGCGTCAACTACGACGCCGAATCCTACAAATGGCCCGGCCACAACCCCGGCGTCATCATGACCTATCGCGGTCCCGAAGGCGTGCGGCGCCAAGGCGACTTCAAGGCCGCCGCCGACCTGAAGCTCAACCCCGGCAAGATCGCCTGGCACAGCTGTGCGATGTTCATCAGCGATAATGTCGCCACGCAGATCGACGGCCTCGGCCACATCACTGAAGGCGACGACAATCACTGGTACAACGGCTTCAAGGAGGCCGACTGGGGCGGCAACTTCGGTATCCGCAAGTGCGACGTGACCACGATCCCGCCCATCGTCACCCGCGGCATCATGCTCGACATCGCCAAGCTGCGCGGCGTTGACGCCTTGCCGCCGCACTATCGCATCACCGTCAACGATCTCGAAGGCGCCATGAAGGAGCAAAAGGTCGCGCTCAAGGTCGGCGACACCGTAATGATTCGCACCGGCACTTGCAAGTTCTGGGGCGCCAACGGCGGCGATCACAAGAAGGTCGGCAGCCACGACTCCGCCGGCATCGACCTCGAAGCCGCCCGCTGGCTCGTTGAACAAAAAGGCGCCATCCTCGTCGGCTCCGACACCAGCGGCCTGGAATGGGCCCCCGCCCCCGGCGAAAAAGCGGAAGGCTTCATCCCGGTGCACCGCTATCTCTTGATCCAGCAAGGAGTCCACATCGGCGAGTTCCATTTCCTGGAGGATTTGGCGCGCGATCGCGTCTACGAGTTTTGCTACATGTGTACGACCAACAAGATCCGCGGCACCGTCGCCGGTTTCGCGCTGCGCCCCATCGCGATTCGCTGATCCCATTACGAGCCGCGCGCGTCAGCAAGCGGAGGAAGTTTTCCACCGCTTGCTGACGCGCGCAGTTCAATTCAATTACTAACCGATCTCCGGACGAGTGTTAGAACCAAACGGACCCGTTCACGACGCGGAGCATCGTGAACGGGTCCGTTTGACTTTGCCGCTCGCTTTACTGCGCATCCAGCGAATCGATCCAGCGCGCCAGCTCCGGGATGTGCTTTTCCTCCAGATAGTCGCGGCCACGCTCGGTCATCTCGCGATAGAACGCGGGATAACGTCGATCCGCCAAACGCACACGGCTGTCGGCGACGC
>SYHD01000305.1 GCA_005799265.1 Planctomycetia bacterium
CGCCGCAATCGGGTGAACCCGCGCGTGGTCAAACGCAAGATGTCGAAGTTCGCCAAGAAACGTCCAGAGCATCGTCGTCAACCGCCCTTAAAGAAAACCTTTGCCGAGACAGTGGTTGTAACTTAAACGAACGGTATTGCGCTTAGCCCCTTGTCGATCGCCATGGACGCCGCGGTGCCGGACGCCTGGCCCAGGATCATAAACACCGGCTCCATGCGGATCGAACCGTAGGCGATGTGCGTGCTCGACAGGCACACCGGCACGAACAGGTTGGCGCACTCGGCTTCCTTCGGCACGATGCTGCGGTAGCTTACCGGGTACGGCTTGGGGCAGCCAACCTGCACATCCCCTTCGTTGCGGACCAACCCCTTGATGACCACGCGCTGGCAGTTGTGCGAGTCCATGTTGTAGCTCGCCAGCCCGACCGAATCCTCGGCAACCTTTGCGCTCTTGCACTCGTGTTCGGTCATCACGTAGTCGGAAATCATGCGTCGGCCTTCGCGCACATACAACTCGTGCGGCCAACCGCCGGTCTCGGGGAACTCGCCTTTGGTGAGGCCCCACGCTTTCACTTTAGCCTGTAATGCGGCCGGCACCTCGGGATCGTTGGCCCAGAACCACATCAAGCCCTGCTGGTAGTCGACGTGATCCTGAAAAATCTTCTCACGCGTGGCGTAGTCGCCTTCGGGCCAGGCGTAGTTGGCCCCGATGTGGTCGGTCGAAAAGCCCCCCTGATTGTTGCTGTCGCCTACGTGGAGTTGCAGCGGAATTGGTGGATTGAGTTTGATGTAACGCAGGAGGAGCAGATATTTGTCGCGGTCGTAGCTCTTCGGCTTCGGGAACGGCAGCCGATCGGGGGCGTTGCTGAAGAACATGCGGAAGTTGTACGTCTGCAGCTTCTTGTCGCCGTCACCCTGTTTGCCCGAATCGTCGGCCGAGATGCCCCACAGCAGGCCGCTCTTGGGGTCGCCGGGAATCTTGAACGGATCGACCGGCTTGACAAATTGGTGCTGGTCGCGAAACTGCACGCCGTTGAGCGTTTCCTTGTAGACGGCGTTCGCCTCGCGGCCCACGTGAAACGACACGCCGGCCTTCGCGAAGAGATCGCCTTCGTAGGTCGCATCGGCGTAAATCTTCGCCTTGAAGACGTTGCCGTTCTCCATGGTGATGGCGGTGATCTTGCTGCCTTCCTTCGTCACGTCCTTGAGCCGGTGCTCGAAGTAGACGGGGACGCCGGCTTCCTTGAGCATGTCACGAAAGGTCTCCTCGGCCTTGGAAGGCAGAAAGCCGCGCGTCTTGCCGACGCGGGTCAGGAACTCCTTGGCCATGCCGCCAATCGAATCGCCACGGCCCAGATCGACGGCGCTCAAGCCCCCGGACGTCATGCCGCCGACGTGCTTGCGAAAGACGACGAGCACGGCCGACTTGCCCATGCGTTTGGCCTGAATCGCCATCATGACGCCGCCGGGCGTGCCGCCGTAGACGCAGACGTCGGTTTCGACGGTTTTGGGCGGGGAGCTCGCGGGCACGGGATAGTAGTGGCGCAGCGCGGGGGCGCCTTCCTGGGCAAAGGCGTTCGAAGCAAAAAGGAGGATCGAGAGAGACGTCGCGATGCGCATGAATTCTCCCCACTAGCCCCACGCGCCAGCGTGGTGTTGCTGTTCAAGATCCCCACGCTGGCGCGTGGGGCTGGCAAGTCTTCTTTGCCATGAACATGGTCTTGCCATTTTACATCATTCATACAATGTTGTTTAGCCGGCGTTCGCAGAACGCCGCTGGATTGGTGTCCGCCTCTGCGAGGCGGAGCTAAACGAAAGGATGTTCGCATGGCCGAAGCCATCACCCCACGCGCCAAAGACTACTCGCAGTGGTATCTCGATATCGTCAAACACGCCGGCATGGCGGAGAACTCCGACGTGCGCGGCTGCATGGTCATCAAGCCGCACGGCTACGCCATCTGGGAACGCATGCAACGCGCCCTCGACCGCATGTTCAAGGACACCGGGCACGTCAATGCGTATTTTCCCCTATTCATCCCCAAGTCGTTCCTGGCCAAGGAAGAGCAGATGGCCGAGGGCTTCGCCAAGGAATGCGCCGTCGTCACGCATCATCGGCTCAAGGCGGTCCCCGGCGAAGGGCTGATCGTCGATCCCGACTCGAAGCTCGAAGAGCCGCTCATCATTCGGCCCACGTCCGAGACGATCATCTGGAACACGTACAAGAACTGGATTCAGAGCTATCGCGATTTGCCGTTGCTCATCAATCAGTGGGCGAACGTCGTCCGCTGGGAGATGCGCACGCGGCTCTTTCTGCGCACGGCCGAGTTTCTTTGGCAAGAAGGGCACACCGCGCATGCGACGAAGCAGGAAGCGGAGGACGAGGCCCACAAGATTCTCGAAGTCTATCGCAGCTTCGCCGAGGACTGGATGGCGATGCCGGTGTTGACCGGCCCGAAGACGGACGGGCAGAAGTTCCCCGGCGCCGACTATACGCTCTGCATCGAGGCGATGATGCAGGACAGGAAGGCGTTGCAAGCGGGGACGAGCCATTTCCTGGGCCAAAATTTCGCGAAGGCGTTCGACGTCAAGTTCCAGTCGCAGGCCGGGCAGCTCGAATACGCATGGGCGACGAGCTGGGGCGTCTCGACTCGGCTCATTGGCGGCCTCATCATGACGCACTCCGACGACGGCGGGCTCGTCTGTCCGCCGCGCCTGGCGCCAATCCATGTCGTCATCGTGCCGCTGGGCAAATCGGACGACGAGAAGGCGAACTCGTTCAAGGCAGCCGAGCAATTGAGAGAGACGCTCGTCAGGATTCCGCGCGAGGAGTTCTTCGGCTACGAGCCGCTGGTCGTCGAGATCGACAAGCGCTTCGGGCAATCGCCGGGCGCGCGCTTCATCGACTGGGAGATCAAAGGCGTGCCCATTCGCATCGAGATGGGGCCGCGCGATCTGGCGCAACAGACGTGCGTCCTGGCGCGGCGCGACTTCCCCGGCAAAGAAGGCAAGACGGTCGGCGTGCCGCTCGGCGAATTGCCGACGAAAGTCGTTGCGCTGTTGAAGGAGATCCAGAAGAACCTCTTCGAGCGGGCCAAGAAGTATCGCGACGCCAACAGCTTCGAAGTGAATTCTTACGACGAGTTCAAAAAGAAGATCGACGAGCCGGGCGGCTTCCTGTGGGCGCACTGGGACGGCACGCGCGCAACGGAGGATCGCATCTCTAATGAAACGAAGGCGACGATTCGCTGCATCCCATTCCAGCGCGCCAAGGAAGCGGGCAAGTGCATGGTGACGGGGGCGCCGTCGGAAGGACGTGTCGTGTTCGCGAAGGCGTATTGAGCCGCTCCATCAAGCCCGCCGGCGACGCAGGAGCCTGCGGGGTGAGGCGCCGTGACCCGCGCAGGCTCCTTCGTCGCCTGCGGGCTTGGGGATGAATATGTTGCCGATCAATTTCAGTGAAAGCGCCCTGCTCGTCGTCGATGTGCAGCAAGGCTTCACGACGCTGTGCCCGAACGAACTGCCGGTACCGGGCGGAATAGAAATTGTCCCGACGATCAATCGCCTGCTCGCGCTCGATTGGGCGCGCATCGACGCCAGTCAGGATTGGCATCCGGCGGACCATCGCAGCTTCCTCGGCCAGGCCGACAACCTTTATCCGCCGCATTGCGTGCAGAGTACGCTCGGCGCCGAGTTCGCGCCTGGCCTCGACACGCATCGCTTCCATGCGATCTGGCGCAAAGGCTACCAGCGCGACTTCGAGGCGTATGCCGTCACCGCGCAACATCCGGGAATGTTCGCGCTGTATCGGGATACTCGCCTACCAGCCCCACGCGCCAGCGTGGGGGACTCGCGAGGAGTGCCCCCCACGCTGGCGCGTGGGGCTGGTAAACTGAATTGCGTCGTCATCTGCGGCATCGCGACGAACATCTGTTGCTTTTTCGCCGCGCGCGATTTTCGCCAGGCGGGCTTTCGCGTCGTCATGGTCGAGGATGCGAGTGCCGGTATCGACGTGCCCGCAGCGGGGCTGTTTCAGGTGAAAGCAAAGAACGAGGGACAGTCCCTCGGCATCGAATATGTGGCTACGGCCGAATTCGTTTAGCGTTCGCGCGGCGCCGCGCGAATGCGCCCCTTAACCTCCGGAGTTAACCATGTTGCCACGCTTCGCATTCACGGCCCTCGGAGTCATTCTCATGACCACCTCCCTCCACGCTCAGGTCACAGGCCCCACGCCTTTCGGCAAAACCGCCGACGGTACGCCCGTCGAGACCTACACGCTCAAGAACAAGAACGGCATGACCGTCAAGCTGATGACGCTCGGCGCGACGATCACCGAGATCATCGTTCCCGACAAGAACGGCAAGTTCGCCAACGTCGTTCTCGGCTTCGACGACGTCGCCGGCTATCAGTCCGACAAGAACCAGTACTTCGGTTGCACCACGGGGCGAGTCTGCAATCGCATTGCCAAGGGGAGGTTCACGCTGGAAGGCAAGGAGTACAAGCTGGCGATCAACAATGAGCCGAATCATTTACACGGAGGCGTCAAGAAGAGCCTGGACAAGGTGGTATGGAAGGCGTCTTTCTTCAAGGGCGAAGATTTTGTCCCTCACAACCGAGGTGTTTTCATGGCCTACGACAGCCCGGACGGTGAGGAAGGATACCCTGGAAAAGTGAGGTTTGGCGTGCTCTTTAGCTTGGGCGAAATGAACGATTTGAGAATTGAACTTCGGGGAGATTTCGCCAGTCAAGCGACGCCGGTCAATCTGACGAATCACAGCTACTTCAATCTCGCCGGGGCCGGCGCGGACACGGTGCTCGATCATGAGTTGAAGCTCGAAGCCAACGAGTACGTCCCCGTGGACAAGACGCTGATCCCGACCGGCAAGCTCGATCCAGTCAAGGGTACGATTTTCGACTTCACGAAATCAACGCGCATCGGCGAACGCATCGCCAAGCTCTACGACACCGGGGCGAAGGGCTACGATCACTGCTATGTCTTGACCAAGCGAGCCAAGGAACCGACGCTCGCTGCCAGGCTGCGCGATCTGAAATCAGGGCGAGTCCTGACCGTCTCGACGACACAGCCGGGCATTCAGGCCTATACGGGAAACTTCCTGTTTGGCCAGAAAGGCGCCGGCAACAAGGAGTACAAGCAACGCAGCGCTGTCTGCCTGGAGACATGCCACTTCCCCGATGCCGTCAATCAGCCCGCGTTTCCGTCGATCATTCTGCGGCCGAATGAGGCGTATCGGCAGACATGTGTGTATGCGTTCTCGGCCGAGTAAGGAGCTCATCGCATCATCACGATTTTGCTCGGCTAGTAGCGTTCGGAAACGAGCACCCGAACGTTAGGCCGCAAGCGGTAGTTTCGTGAATTCCTCCGCGACACGTTCTTGCGATTCCGCGCCCCGTCGGTTACAAATTCAGCATGCTCGCCAAACTGACTTCATTTGCGCTGGTCGGGATCGACGCCCTGCCTGTCGAGGTCGAGGTCGATACCGCGCATGGGTTGCCGAAGACGATCCTCGTCGGCCTGCCGGAGATGGCCGTCAAGGAAAGCATCCATCGCATCGAGCGCGCTCTCGCGAACCTCGGCTATCAACGGCCCAGCGGTCGCACGATTATCAATCTCGCGCCGGCCGATCTGCGCAAGGATGCCGGCGGATTCGATCTGCCCATCGCGCTCGGCATGCTGGTCGCGACGGGGCAGCTCTTGCCCGAACACGTGCAAGGCTGGGCGATGACCGGCGAACTCGCGCTCGAAGGCAGCGTCCGTCCAATCAAGGGCGCCCTCTCGATCGCCATGGCAGCGAAGGCGGCGGGCATAACGCAGCTCATCGTGCCGACAGCCAATGGACGCGAGGCCGCCGTCGTCGAGGGGGTTCGCGTCTATGGCGTCAATATGCTCAGCGACGCGGTCGGCCTGCTGACGGGGCAGATCACGCTGGAGCCGCTCCAGGCACAGATCGAAGATTTATTCAAAAAGCTCAACAATTACGACGTCGATTTCGCCGACGTCCGTGGTCAAGAATACGCCAAGCGGGCGCTGATCGTCGCCGCCAGCGGAGCACACAATGTCCTGATGATAGGAACGCCGGGGTCGGGCAAGACGATGCTGACGCGGCGCATGCCGACCATTCTGCCCCCGCTGACGCCGAGCGAGAGCCTGGAGACGACGCGCATCTACAGCGCGATGGGCCGACTCGCGCCAGGTGAAGCGCTGCTGGCGACGCGGCCGTTTCGCTCGCCGCACCACACGATCTCGGACGCCGGCATGGTCGGCGGCGGCACGATCCCGACGCCCGGCGAAATCTCCCTGGCGCATAACGGCGTGCTTTTCCTCGACGAGTTGCCAGAGTTCAATCGCCGCAGCCTTGAAGTTTTGCGCCAGCCGCTCGAAGAGGGGAAGGTCACGATCTCGCGTGCCCTCAACTCGTCGACGTTTCCCGCGAGCTTCGTCCTCGTGTCGGCGATGAACCCGTGTCCGTGCGGTTACATGGGCGATCCCAAACACACCTGCAAATGTTCGCCGATGCAGATTGAACGCTACATGGGTCGCATTTCGGGTCCGCTTCTTGACCGCATCGACCTGCACATCGAAGTCCCGGCGGTCCCGTATCAGGAATTGGCGGCCCGGCAGGACGGCACGTCCAGCGCGATGATGCGCGCTCACGTGCAGCAAGCGCGCGACGTACAGATGCGTCGCTTCGGCGGCGAAGGGCAACGCCTCAACAGTCGGATGACGAGCCGGCAACTACGCAAGTTCTGCATGCTCGACGCGGAGTGCCAGGCCCTGATGCAAACGGCGATGGACTCGCTTGGTCTGTCGGCACGGGCGCACGATCGCATCCTGCGCGTGTCGCGCACCATCGCCGATTTGGAAGGCGCCCCGGACATCAAGCATCCGCACCTGAGCGAGGCGATCGGCTATCGCAGTTTGGATCGGAAGCTGTGGGCGCGGTAACGTTGAATTTCCCCTGTCGAGGCACGCTGCACGAAACTCCGGTTTCGCACAATTCACTTGATTATTGCATGCGATTCAGGCATGCTGACTCAGTCACCGCAATCCCTTCAGGAGCCTCCTATGCTGTCCATTCTTGGTCGAAGCGTTCGCTTGTGCGACGGAATTACTCGGCGCGAGATGCTACGCATTGGCGGCCTGGTGTTCACCGGGCTGACGTGGGCCGACGTGCTGCGGGCTCGCGAACCCTCACCCACGCCCCCTCTCTCACCGGGAGAGGGGAGAAGGCCGGCAACGTTCGGCCGGGCCAAGTCGTGCATCGTCATCTTCAACTATGGCGGGCCGTCGCATCTCGACACCTTCGATCTGAAGCCGGACGCGCCTCCGGAAATTCGCGGCGAATTTCGTCCGGTCGCGACCAGCGTGCCGGGCGTCTCGATCAGCGAGCATTTGCCGCGCCTGGCCCGAATCGCGGATCGATACTCGATCATCCGCTCGGTGCATCATCGTGATAACGATCACGCCATCGGCGCCTACCTGGCACTCACGGGCTATTCGCATCCGCGCAACGACGTGCTCGGCATCGAGCCGCCGGCGACGCCGCTGGATCTGCCGTCGATGGGCTCGATCGTGAGCAAACTGCGCCCCGCGGATCGATCGATGTTTTCGTACGTCACGCTCGGCGACTTGCGACACCTTGGCCATTTCGACAGCCTGGGCCAAAACGCGGGGTGCCTGGGCCGCACGTATGATCCCTTCACGCTCCCGTTCGCACGGCCGATCAACGGCGTGCTTGACATGCAAGGTGTCACGTCGGTGATGACGCAAGTGGACGGCGTGCAACTCGACAGCCGGCGGCGTTTGCTCGCACAGATGACGCCCAATCTCGAAGCCCACACGCGCCGGGCCTTCGAGCTGCTCGCCTCGCCGGCGTGTCGTAACGCGTTCAATCTCTCTAATGAGGCGCGGCCGATTCGTGATCTGTATGGCTCGACCTCGTTTGGGCAGAATTGCTTGCTGGCGCGTCGACTCGTCGAAGCGGGGGTGCCGATGGTCACGCTCTACTCGGCCGGCAATCGCGACTGGGACACGCACGGGGCCAACTTCCGCAACCTGAAAGACACGCTGCTGCCGCCGATGGACCGCGGCGTCTCGGCCCTGCTGGACGATCTCGATAACCGCGGCCTGCTCGATGAAACGCTGGTCGTCTGGATGGGCGACATGGGCCGCACGCCGCGCATCAATCGCGACGCCGGGCGCGATCACTGGTCGTTCTGCTACTCGATCGTGCTTGCCGGCGGCGGTGTGCGCGGCGGCCAAGTGCACGGCTCGTCCGATCGCAGCGCGGCCTATCCGGCGACGCAGCAGGTCAGCCCCGCCGACATCGCGGCGACGATCTATCACTGCCTCGGCATCGACCCGCGCGCTCACGTCGCGGACCAGCAGAATCGGCCGCTCGTCGTTAGCGCGGGGACGCCGATCGGGGCGCTGCTGGGCTGAACTGAAGCAATCTGGATTGAGGACGCCCCATGACGAAATCGCAGGAAAAGGGCGCGAATGAGATCACCGACCTCGCCAAACGAGAATCCGTCCGCACCGGCAAGGACATTTGTGATACCTTGAAGGAAATGCTCAAGCAAGCCAAGGCTGCCCAAGACGCCAACCGGGTACGAAGCATCAAGCGTGCCGAAAAATACCTGGGTTGTCGAAACAAACGCAAGCGAGGAAAGACGTCATGAGTCTCTGGTATGCCGCACACATTCTGTTGTACGTGAGGCGAAAGGCTAATCCCGACGGAAAAATACCTGTCTGGGAAAACATCATTTTGATCGAGGCCGATTCAGAAGAGATAGCGTTGGCAAAAGCTGAAGAGCGTGGCAAACAAGACGAGGGGGACGATGACGGGACTTTTCACTGGGGCGGCCAACCAGCCGAATGGGTTTTCGCCGGCGTCCGCAAGCTGACTCTCTGCGAAGACTCCGAGAAGCGTCCGGGAGATGGCAGTGAAATCAGCTACACGGAGATGGAAGTCAACTCGGAACAGGCGCTCGCGAACCTGTTGAAGGGAAAGCCCGCCGCAGTCAAGTTGACTGATTTCGCAATGGAGCCTCCAAGTCAAAACACGAAACCCACAGCCGTGAAACTGACAGCGTAGACCTCTGAGCATCAGGTGAACGATGCCCACCGCCCCGCCGCAGCTACCGGTCTGGTCCGCGCCGCTTGTTCCCGTAGCTGTCGCGCTGACCATTGGCATCGTCTGCGATCACTTCCTGGTCGTGCCGCTCGCCGCGAGTCTTGGCGCTTGTTTTGTTTGCCTTCTCGCCGCGATGATATTTCCCTACACGCCGCGACAGCCGCTGGCCTTCGTCTATCTGTGGGGCAGCGTCGCAGCGTTCGGCGCGCTCTATCATCACTGGCAACGGCATCGCATCGCGCCGAACGATCTCAGCCACGTCGTCCAGGTCGAGACACGTCCGATTCGGCTGCGCGGCGTCATGCATGGCGCGCCGATCTTTCAGCCCGGCAAACCGGATCCGCTACGCAGCTTCCCGACTGAAGACGCGACGCGCTTTGTGCTGCGCGTCACCGAATGGCAAAAGCCCACGAGCCTCGACTGGCACGCCGCCAGCGGGCTCGTGCAGGTGACGGTCAACGCGCGAATTCAGGACATCACCGTCGGCGACGAGATCGAGTTGCTGGGCCGATTGGCGCTGCCGGGAGAGCCGCTCAATCCGGGCGACTTCGACTACGCGGGCTTCCTGCGCGATCAAGGCATCACGACGACGCTGACCAAATCAAGAGAGGTGACGCTCGTACGCCGCGGCTGGCCGATGTCGCTCTTCGGCTGGCTTGCCGTCATGCGCGGCTGGGGGCAGCGCACGCTGGCGCGCGACCTTTCCACGCAACATGAGGTCGCCGCCGCACTTTTGCTCGGCGAAGGCTCCGGCATGACGGGCGATGCCTGGGAGCAATATCTGCGCACCGGCGTCATCCACGTGCTCGCCATCTCCGGGCAACATCTGGTCGTACTCGCGGGCTTTCTTTGGCTCGCGTCCCGTGCATGCGGATTTCGGCGACGTAATGCGGCGCCGCTCATTGCCCTGCTCTTGATCGGCTACGCGCTCTTGACCGGCGGCCGGCCTCCCGTGATTCGCGCGGCTTGGGTCGTCGGCGCCTATGCGGGCGGCATTCTCCTGCAGCGGCCGGTCTCGCATGCCAACACGTTTGCCCTTGCGTGGATCGGCGTGATCCTCGTGAATCCGACCGACATATTCAACGCTGGCTGCCAGCTCTCGTTTCTCGCGGTCGCCATCCTGATCTGGGTGGCAGGCCAGAGGAGCGAAGAAACGGCCGATCCACTGCAACGACTCCTCGATGAATCCCGGCCCTTGTGGGCGCAACTACTGCTCGGCGTCCTGCGCTGGCTCGGCAAGTTCTACCTCATCAACGCGACCGTCTGGCTCGCGGTCACGCCGCTGGTCGCCGCCCATTATCATACCGTCTCGCCTGTCGCCCTCTTGATCGGTCCGCCGATGGTGCTCTTGACGTCGCTGGCCTTGCTCACCGGTTTCGGATTCTTGCTCTTCTCCTGGCTCGCGCCGCTCGCCTGGCTGTTCGCGCAGGCGACACAATTCTCCTTGAGCGGCTGCACATGGCTGGTGGCCCTGAGTCAGAATCTTCCTTATGCGTACTTCTTCGTATCCGACGTGCCTGCGTGGTGGCTGTGGACGCTCTATCTTGGCCTGCTCTTCGGCATCACGCTCCCCATCGTCCGCCAGCACACACGCTGGGCGTTCGGCGCGACAGGAGTATGGCTGGCGCTCGGCATCGCACTGCAACTTTGGCCGCACCGGCCCGGCGAATTGCGTTGCACCTTCGTCGCGGTCGGGCACGGCGGCTGCACGGTTATCGAGACGCCCAACGGCCGCGTCATCGTCTATGACGCCGGGGCCACCGCCGGGCCGGACGTGACGCGCCGGCACATCGCCCCGTTCCTCTGGTCGCGCGGCATCCGGCGCATCGACGAGCTAATCCTATCGCACGCCGATCTCGATCACTTCAACGGCGTGCCGCAACTCGCCGACCGCTTCACGATCGGTTGCGTCATCTCGACACCAAGCTTCGACCAGCGCGAGCTGCCCGCTGTGCGGAAAACACTGACGGCCCTGGAACAGCGCGGCATCGTGCTCGACGTGGCCCACAAAGGCAAATCATGGGAGGTGGACGGCGTGAGCTTCGCGGTGCTGCATCCGCCGCCGGTCGGCCCCGCGGGGAAAGAGAACGCGCGCAGCCTGGTGTTGCACGTCAAGCATGCCGGCTGGTCGATGCTTCTGACGGGCGATCTCGAAGAAGAAGGCTTGAAGCAGGTACTCACTCTGCCGCCGCTGCGGGTCGATGTGTTGATGGCGCCACATCACGGCAGCGACAAGTCGAACGTCCCGTTGCTGGCGGCGAAAACGAAGCCGAAGCTCGTCGTCAGCAGCCAGACGGAGCCGATCAACGAACGCAAGAGCGTGGCGATGTATGAAAAGGCGGGCGCGAAATTCCTGGGCACGTGGCCGCACGGCGCAATTACTATTCGGCCCGGCGCGGAGGTGCAGGTGGAGACGCATCTCACGAAGCGCAAACTCAATCCATTCTGATTTCTTGTTCCCAACCGGATATGCCGCTCACGGCAGGATTTGTCGGGTCCAGGTCAGCCCGCCGGGAAAGCCATCGCCATTGCGATTCTGGTGGCCGCCGAGACGAGCGACGGGTTTCACGCCGACTACGACCAAGGCATGGTCCAGACGATCCGCGTCTACACCATCAATTCGGTCAACGGTCCTCGCAAATTCAGGTAGCGCAGGTTGGGGTCGGTTTGGCCGAAGTGATCCTGCGGACGGAGGCCGGTCGCTTGCAGGATGCTGTTGTACCAGTTGCCGATGGTGCGGTGACCGTTTCGGCCGTAATTCGCATAACGCAGATAGCGGCCGGCGGTGCGGAGTCGGAGATTGCGGCCGCCGACCACGACGAATGGCCATTCGTGGCGGTTGGAATGGTGTGCTTCGCCGGTGTCGCTGAAGTAGAGGATCATCGTGTTGTCGAGCATCGTGCCGTTGCCTTCGCGCACGGCGCGCAGGCTGGCGGCCAAACGAGCGATCTGCTCCACCTGGAAGCGGATGATCATGTCGGTGGCGCGCGCCGCGGGGATGCCGTTATCGGTGGTCATGCCATGGCCGATGTCGTGAACGCTGGTCGTGCGGAAGCCGAGGTTTTCGTATTTCACGCTCAGCCAGTCCATGCGGATCGAGATCACGTTCGTCAGTCCGATCTTGAGCGCGGCGGACGCCATTTCGAAGAACGTGCCGATGCGATCGGCGAATGCGATGGAAGTGTACTGGTCGGCGAGCCGCGGCGCATGCTGCCGGATCGTGGCCCGCATCTCGCGCAGCCGATCGTTGCGGGTACGCACAGTGTCGAAGGCACCTAAGTAGCTGTCGAGTTTCTCGCGTTCTTCCTGATTGACCTGCCTGGAGAGGCGGCG
Organism: Planctomycetia bacterium; assembly: GCA_005799265.1. Classification (GTDB taxonomy): domain Bacteria; phylum Planctomycetota; class Planctomycetia; order Gemmatales; family Gemmataceae; genus SIAQ01. Next base: position 12,485 of record SYHD01000305.1, read on the forward strand.
GGTATCCTCCGCGAGGAAATCGAGGAGATTCGCTTGCAGGTCGAATTCTCTCTCGCCGCCGGTGCGAAGGTCCAGGGCGCTGCCGAAGAGTTGGCGATACGCTTTTTCGGCGCTCGCCTGATACGCCATCGGCCGGTTCTCGCCATAGGCAGACAGGCGCGGATAGACGGCGGTGTCCGCGACCGTTGGTCCGAAGTTACTGCCGATGACGTGTCCGTTCGGGGCGAAGGCGTAGTTGCTGAACGGCGCCGTCAGTCGGCTGCCCAGCATGCAGTCAATCGTCGGGGCGACCGGTTTGTCCGGGGCGTTATGGCAGCTCATGGCGCCGTAATAAGACGAGTGGTTCCCGGCAAAGTTCGCCCCGGAGAGCCCTTCGAGAATCATCATCTGATCTTTGAACGGGTCCAACGCCTGGAGGTTCTCCGGCAATCGATGGTCGCGGAGATTCAAGTCGATGGTCCGGCTGCCATCGCCGATATTCACGCCATTGGGCCGCACGGCAGTGGGGGCCAACCCGCTGGACTTGATAACGAAGACAAAACGCCTGGGCAGCGCCCGTTGGTCGCCGGAAGCGTGAATGTCGAGCTGGTTCAACAGGGGCGCCAACCCCAGGCCGCCGGTACCGAGGGCGATGCCTTTGAGGAAGGACCTGCGTGATTTGGACATGTCTATCGACTCCGTGCGGTAAGAACCAAGCTCACGCAAAGGCGCAAAGGAAAACAGCCGTCATTCAGCGACTCTTACTTCTCAATTTGTCTTCTTTGCGTCTTTGCGTCTTTGCGTGAGCTAATTATTTTCGATACAAAAACGAGTCCGAGGTCACGAGCGAAATAATCACTTCGCTGAACCTGCCGCCGCTCTTGACGTAGGCCTGGTCGGCGGCGATCAACGTCCGGGAGTCGCTCAGTGTCTCGTTGCGCCCCATCCAGTAACGGAACGCGTGACGGATGATTGACTGGCGTACTCGTGAGGATTTCGCCAGGCGTTGCACGAGATCGACGGCGTCCTTCACTTGGCCGTCCAGTGCCGGATCGCGGGTTCCCGAAAGGTAGCCGGTGGCATCGACGGGGTATGGGATGATCCCGTGGCCTTTCGTTTTGGCAATCTTATCCCATTCATGTTGCTCGAGGAAGTCCTTTCGTTTCGGATCGTAGTAATGCCCGGTACGGTAGCGGCCGAAGTCATCGAAACCCTCAAAGGCGTTGCCCAGCGGGTTCATCAGCTTGTGGCACTTCCAGCACGCATCCTGTTGGACAATCTCAAAGCGCTGGCGGAGCGTCTTGTCATGAATCTCGGGAACTTTCGCATCGACGCCGATCGGCAACTCCGGGACGCTGCCGGCGAGCAGCCGTTCGCGGACCCATTTGCCGCGGCGGACTGGATCGTTGGCGACGCATTTGGCGTGGACCATCAGCCAGCTCGGATCGGTGAGGGCGCCCGCCCGAAACGTTTCATCCTTGGCGCGATTTTCGATCTCCTTGCGTTTCTGCTGATGTTCCTTGATGAGGTTCTCCCGGCTTTTTTCGGGGAGCTTTTTCAACCGGTCTGCGTAGTTCGCGTCAAGCAACTCAAGCAATCTCACACGGCTATCATTGAAGCGCGGCGACGCCAGCAGTTCGGCAATGACGTTCTTGTCTTCGTTGACGATCGCTGCGATGGTCCCCTGCGTTACGCCCGGAACCGCGCGTGGGCCGAAGGAGCCTCGCCTGGCGTCCTTGAACAACCCTGAGACCTTCGGATACTCAAAGAACTCCTCGAAGAAACGCTGCACCCGCGGAAGATAGAAGTATCCGCGCTTGCCCTGGGCCCGCAGCGAATCGTGGAAACCAGGCAGCCCCAGTTGATTCGGCGGGGCGCCGTCGGCTATCAGACGCCGCACAACCTTCTCGACGTCGGCCCTGGTCGAAAGCTGTTTCCTCTCCAGTGCATCTTGAATGATCGGTACCTTGTGGGGCGGTAGATCAGTCAAGGCATACGAGACGGCAAACGCAATTTCGCGCGGCGACAACATCCGCCGGCCATGTTCGTCAGGTTCCCCCATCCCGAATTCCATGCGATAGATCGCTTCTGGCGCCAGGTATATCGCCATGATCGTGATCTTCAGGCCACTCTCGTTGCCGGCCTGCTTGATGTTCTTGACCATGAAGTTCCGATAGCGCGTCAGTTCTTCGTCATCGATCGGCCGACAGCGAGCGCGGGAGAATTCCTCGCGTATCGCTTTCTCCATCGCTTCTTTCGTTGGCTCCCCCTTGGCTTCGGAAATGGCCTTGAAGGTGGGGTTTCCCGGAGCATTCTTGTCGTCGTGCATTTGCTTGGCGATGATGTCGTCGAATGTCATCATCAGCGTCAGAAAGCCGGCCTCGCCGACGATCTCCTGCGAGGAATAATCGCGGATGCCGTCGGTCTTGGTGGAAAACGCGAGCGGCTGTGCTTTGGATCCCGGGCCTGATTGGTAACCGCGGCCGGCAAAGATGTAGGGACTGATGCGCCATAGACGGGCCGACGACGCGGACAGGTCCTTGACGGAGCCGTCAAACAGCAGCTCATGATTGACGCGATTGCCATATTCCGGCAACAGCGATTTCGAGCGGAGCGAAAAGCCGTTGCCGGCCTGAGTGAGATAGTCGGTGATCCACTCCGTAACGTCAACACGTTGCCGCGGCGTCGGCTGAGGACTCTTCTCGGGCGGCATCATGCCAATTTCCAACTGTTCCAGAACGCGCTCCCAGTGGGCGACCGCTTTGACGTCCTTCGGGTCCGTACGCATCTCATGCAGAGTTACTTCCCCCCGGCTCTTTTTCGCGCCATGGCACGTGAGGCAATACGACTTTAGAAACGGCTGCACCGTTCCCTCGAAACGAGACTGCAGTTTGGGTTCAGCTTTGTCGCCCGCTTGGGCACCGCTGACGAGAAGCAGCAGTAATGCGAAGGCAGCAACGTAACGTACGTAGGGCATGGTTACTTTCCCGATGAATTCAGCTTGCGCCCTGGCGTGCTGTCATTGTACGCTTCGAACGCGGTGATTGCCGGGATGCCTTTCGTCGTTTGCATGACGAACAAACGCGTCTTCGTCGTCGTACGGCCAACGATCGGGGCCACGAATTCCTTGCCGATATCCATGCCGTTGAAGACGCCGACCCAGCGGTTCGTCTTGTCATCCCAGCACTCGAGCCGGTAACGGCTGATCGACGATGACGGATCTTCCTTGAGCTTGAACTCGTTGACCGCCGTCGGCGTTCCGAAATCGATTTGCACCCATTGATCGTTTTCCTTCGTCGAAACGGTGAGCTTCGCCTGCGCTGCAAGATTTGGCGAGGCACACGCGTCGCTCAACTTGCGCACGACGCAATTGACGAACGATGATCGTTTATCCTTCTCCGGGTCGGCCACGTGCATCAGGACGTTGCCCTTGGAAACGTAGAATCGGCAATCTTTCCACTGCACTTCATTCCAGTCGGTCGTATTGAAAATTTCACACCGATTGCTGGGCCGGATCGGACGCTTGCACTTGCCGTTCAGGACGCAATTCTCGATGAGCAGCTTTTTGTGCGCTTCCGGTCCTGAGGCATAGCAACAGAGCAACATCGCGGCGCCATCGGTGTCGTGCAGCAGGCAGTTTCGCATGACCATATTGTCGCAGTTGGACTCGAAATCGAACGCCTGCCCATCACCGCTGCCCAGGCCGATAGAGACGTAGCCCCACTCGCTGTCCTCGAAGACCCAGTGCTTGCAGCGCGCGAACATGGCGCCGGCCACGCCGTTGAAGGCGCGAAAGTTTCGGCCGATGTCGTGCGTCACGCAGCGGCGCACGGCCCCGCCATCGACGCCGCGCATGCCGAGTTGCCATTGATAGCCTTCCTCGAACAGGCAGTCCTCAACGACGAAGTTGCCGAAGTTGTAGATGTTTCCCTTGCTCTTGTTGAAGTTGTCTGGGCTATTGGTCCAGATGCCGGACGCCAGCCTGCGGAACTCGCAGTTCTTGACCGTGATGTCGGAGGCCACGATCTTGTTCTTGGTCTCATGCGAAAAAAGACATATGCCGAGGCCGATCTTGCGTTTGGGATAGGTCTGGTAGGGCTGATAGAGAAGCGAGTCGTGGAAGAAGCAGTTTTCGATCCACAGATACTTGCGATTGGGCGAGCCGACGGCGTACTCGGCATAGATGCCCGTCTGACAACGGTTGAATTCGATGCCGGTGATCTTAAAACCTTCCTGGTCAACCAGATGGATGCCGATGAGATCTTGTTTGAAGTCCTGGCGATCGATTACCGGTCGTTTGCCCTCGCCATAGGACGAGATGACGATGGGATTGTCGGGCGTGCCGCTGCCCTTGGGGCGCAGTCCTTCGTTCCAGGTATCGCCGCATTTCAGGAGGATGCGATCGCCGGCTTGGTACTCGATGGCGCTTTTGGCCAGCGTCTTCCACGGCCCGGATTTGCCGTCGGGAGTGGCAGAGTCACCCGTCCAACTGTCGTTGCCGGAAGATTGGCTGACGTAATAGGTTTTCGCGTGGGCCGGCATCGTGACAAAAGCCAGGAGCGCAGCAACCCCTATGGAAATAATGGGAAGCCTTAGCATGTCGTGCTGTGCCTTTCATTTTTACTTCGAGGTTGATCCACCCAAAACCGCGACGCGAAAACCGTAGTTAGGCCATTTGGCGCTGAGGACATCGTAGCGCGTGCCGGAACGCATGTAGCCTGCGTTGTCATTGATGTAGAACGAGCCGCCGCGCAAGCCGACTTTACCGCCCTTGCGCGAATCGTTGTACTCCCACATGTTGCCGCCCTGGTCGTAGGTGCCGTACGGACTGACGGCCTTGGCGTGGAAGCCTCCGTCAGACGGCGCGTTGGTGTTGATATTGGCGGCGGGCTCGTCGTCGCTCTTGGCGGGATACTTCCAGTAATCAGCGCCGCCCGGCTTGTTGGGATCGTAATATGCGGCCTTGTACCATTCGTCTTCGCTGGGCAACACCCACCTGGTTTCCTTTCCGGCTGCGAGTTTGGCATGATCGGGGACCGTCACTTTGCCGTCATTGATCGTGTAGCTGCCGGCCTCTGTATCCCCCTTGCCCTGGCCGTTGCTGAGCCAGTTGGTGTAGCGGACGGCGGATTCCCAGGTGACGTAATTGACCGGCTTCTTGCCCCAGCCATCCTTGACGGCGTAGGTGTAGCTGCCCGCATCGCCGCCGCGCGTGATGCCGCCGTACTCGCTCGCCATTCGGGCGTCGTAAAGTTTGTGGGTGTTCGTCTTGTTGACGGCGTTGAGGAATGCGGCGAACTCGGCATTGGTCACTTCGTATTTGCCGATCTTGTAGGCGTAGGCGACGGCGCCGAAGCCAGTGGTGTCTGCCTTGTTGGCCGGCCCGCCGACGGGAACCGTCTCGGGCAAAGCTGTTTGGGCCTGCACCGCGCCAACGGCGACCATAAGCGTGCAGACCGCCGTAGCCCAAATCGAATTCTTGATGCTCATTTTTTCTCTCCTTGCAGCAACATGTTGGTAACCGTTTTCACTCACGCAAACGATGAATGTACCGCCGCTAAAACTCTCACCGCTTACGGCTTGACGCCACGCGATCGCTACGCCGCAAACGGCGTCATTCCGCGCTGAAACAGACGCGCAGGCCATAGAACTCGGTGCGGCTGTCCGGATCGGCGAAGTTGCGATTCGCGGAGCGGCAGAAAATCGGATGACTCCCCCACGCGCCGCCGCGCAGGACACGATTCTTGCTCGTCTTCGGTCCTTGCGGATCGGCGATCTCCTTCTGGGAATAGCCGCCGTGCCAATCCTGACACCACTGCCAGACATTGCCGTGCATGTCGTGGAGACCCCAGGCATTCGCGGGAAAGCTGCCGACCGGCGTCGTCTTCGCGCGATTGACGCCGAGCTTGCCGGGGCCGAAGATAAAGTTGCCGTTGTAATTCGCCTGCTCCGTCGAGATCGTCGCGCCGGTGTGAAACGCCGTCGAGGTTCCCGCTCGGCACGCATACTCAAATTCGGCTTCGCTCGGCAGGCGATAGGCCTTCTTGCCTTTGTCGCTCAGCTTCTTGCAAAACGCTTCACAATCGCCCCAGGAAACCTGCTCGACGGGTAGGTTCTTCTCCCCTTTGAAGTGGCTCGGATTGTTCCCCATGACGGCCTGCCATTGTTCCTGCGTGATGACATGAACGCCCAAGTAGAGTCCCTTGGCGAAAGTCACCTTGCGGAGGTGTTCGTCGTCTCCCCGACCCTTTTCGGAATTCGGGCTCCCCATCGTGAACGTGCCCGCGGGGATCAACACGAACTTCATGTCAATGTGATTCGTGAAATACTTGGGTGAATCCTTCGGCTGAGCGTCCGCGCCAAGCAGGTCCGCCGCGCCAGCGCTGAATACCAGAAGAAAAAAGGCAATGAGTTTTCGCATGGAGAGTTTCGCTCCGTTGATGAATTCAGCAACACAGGATATTCTACATAAGGTTGTGATACTGCACGGCGGTTAGAGGAAGTTGTTCATGTTGACGATCTACATCGATGCGGACGCCTGCCCCGTCAAGGACGAAGTCTACCGCGTCGCACGCCGTTATCGGATGCGCGTGCTGGTCGTCGCGCGCTCCTTCATGCGCACGCCGGACGACGCCTTGATCGAGATGATCGAGGTCGCGGGCTTCGGCGTGGTCGATGATTGGATCGCCGAGAAATCGGGTCCGGGCGACATCGTCATCACGGCCGACATTCCGTTGGCCGCTCGCTGTCTGGCGAAAGAAGCACGCGTCCTCGATCCGAAAGGGAATCCGTTTTCCGAAAACGACATCGGCTCCGCTCTGGCCATGCGCGAGCTGATGGCCGACCTGCGCCAGGACGGAACCATCATCGGCGGCCCGGCGCCCATGACGCCGAAAGATCGCTCGCGCTTCCTGGCAAAGCTCGACGACGCGATCAACGCCGTGCGGCGTGCTCATCCGGCATGACGGAATTTACTTGGGCGGCTAATTACGCTATTTGAAGTGCCGATTTCAAGCATGCTTCGAGTTGAGATTTCATCGTATCCGAAAGTTTGCCGATGACTTTGGTGATGCCCGATTCCGCCACTGTTGCGAGGAAGAGGCAGCACACGACCGAGGTCTGGTCTAGGCCAGTCGCACTCCCTTCTGGCGTGGACACATCGATGAGGAAGCTTGCTGGGTCTGAAGCGGCGGCCAGATTCGTTGTGATCTCAACGACGATGAAATGTTTGCGTTTTGAATTGTAGGCGTCGGCCTGAGTGATGACGGCGGGCCGCTTTTTCCCGCGGTTTCCGCTGGCGTGAGGAACGCGGGTCATGACGATGTCGCCACGATTGAATGTCATGATTTGTTTCCAAAAGAATCCAGCATCTGACAGACTTCCGCGCGCAGCATCTCCCGCTCGTCATCAGTCCATGGACTGTCATCGTATTCGCCTGCATGGACCAGGCGTCCATACTCGGCCAGCGGCACGAGCACGAACATCTCCTGCGTTTGCGGATTAACGATCCGCGGCAGGGTTGAGTCCGGTTTTCCCAATGCGCACACTTGTTCCTGGGTCAGTTCAATCATACTTCCGCTCCTTTTCCACATCCTAACAGGCCTAGAAGAAGACGGCAAGTTGAAATACGACATCGTGTTGAACTGCAAAATCGCCCGTCCACAATCAACTTCCCCAAGACCGCCGAGACCGCCGTGAATACAATCCACCACAACCGATCATAGCCATCCCGCTCATCCGCACAGGAACCGAAAAATGATTCGAACTCTCAGCAAATGGGCAATCTTATCGGTCATCCTCGTATCGGCGTCTCTGGCGCAGGGCCAACCCGCCAAGACCGCGTTCGTCTTTCGCGACGCCGGCGATGATACGGGGTTGTTCCCGAGCCTCGGCGGCATTCGCGGGCACGGGGCGGCCTGGGGCGATATCGACGGCTCCGGGTTTCCTTCGCTCTTCGTCAACTCGTTTCATGACGCGGGGTCCAAGGCTGCGATGTTCTTTCGCAACAACAAAGGGAAGTTCACGCTCGACGGCCAAGAACATTTGCGCACCAGCGGGGCCGGTTCCGGGGCGCTCTTTGTCGATCTCACCAACAATGGCCGGCTCGATCTCTACAGCTCCAATTGCGCCATCGACAAGGGCGATGGGCGCAAGATTCCCAGCGCACTCTTCCGCAACGACGGCGGCGGCAAGTTCACCGACGTCTCCAAGGACAGCGGGGCCATCCTGCCGCTCTTTGCCGGGCGCGGCGTGGCGGCTCTCGACGCCAACGGCGATGGCTTGCTCGACTTGATCCTGTGCGAACGCTATTATGGCGCGGTCAAATATGGCCCGACGCTCTTGGTCAACAAGGGCAGCTTCAAATTCGACGCCCTCTCCGCGGAGCTCGGCCTACCCGCGAAACTATCCGGGCTCGGCGCCGCCGTCAGCGATGTCAATAACGATGGTTGGCCGGACATATTCTTCACGGAAGGCGATGGCAATCATCGCCTCTTTCTCAATGACGGCAAGGGCAAGTTCAGCGAGGCGCCTGGCAGCAAAGAAGTCTTCAAATGGAAGGGGCTCGGCAAAGACGACACCCCCGCCGGCGTTCACATCGCTGACATCAATCGCGATGGTTTGCCCGACATCCTAGTTGGCCATCATCCGAGCCGGCCCTGGAATACACCGCTGCCGATTCGCCTCTACGTCAACAAGGGCGTCAAGAACGGCGTGCCCACGTTCGAGGACGTGACCGAAGCCGCCGGCCTTTTCCCGCTGACGATGAAGGCGCCGCACGTCGAGATCCAGGACTTCGACAACGACGGCTGGCCCGACATCTACGTCAGCATCGTCAAGTTCAAAGACAAGCAACCGCACCCGATCATCTTCAAGAACACCGGCGTCCAGAACGGCGTTCCTCAATTCAAATGCGACGCCTGGACCGTCAACGATTGGCCGACCAAGGAAGACCTCGCCGTCAAGAAGACCGGCGCCTTCTTCGACAAGCTCGTCAAGGACAAACGCATCATCTACATGGCGCCTGGCCCCTCATGCGATTTCGATCGTGATGGACGCATCGACATGCTCCTGCCCAACTGGTGGATCGAAGACCGCTCGCTGCTCTTGCGCAATGAAACGCCCGGCGGCAACTGGCTTGACGTGCAAGTCGAAGGCGCGAAAGGCGTCAATCGCATGGGCATCGGCAGCAATGTGAAGATCTACCCCGCCGGCAAGCTCGGCGATGCCAAGTCGTTGCTGGGCTGCCGCGAGATCGCCATCGGCTATGGCTACTGTTCCGGCCACGAAGCGAGCGCTCACTTCGGCCTCGGCGCTCTTGAACGCGTCGATATCGAAGTGACGTTGCCGCACGGCAAGGGAACATTCACACGCAAGGACGTGGCGGCAAATCAGCGGCTGACCCTGAAGCAGCCAGGCTAATTGCGATTGACTTATAAGTCACACCGTGTTAACCTGACGGAGGGAGACCGGCTGCATGAACGCAACGATCATTTGGGATCTCGAAGACGATCCGGATGGCAACGTTCAACACCTCCTGCAACACGATGTCGCCATTGAAGAAGCCGAGGAAGTGTTGTTGGATCGCCAAAGCAGTCGAGTTCCGAGCCGCAGTTCGGGCTTGCCCACGGCATTTGGCTGGACCTCGACCGGTCGGCACATTGCCGTGGTTTATGAACTGGTGGACGACGATCCATTGACGTTTCGACCCGTCACGGCATATGAGGTGCCGCCGCCACGAGCGAAGAAAAAAGGAAAGAAGCAATGAAAACACGACGCGTTTTTCGGCGAAATCGCAAAACACCCGAGCAGCGCATTCAAGAGCAAGCACTCCGGGAAAAGCTTCAGCAGACGAAGCCATCGCTGGACGACCTCATTCGTCGTGGCGAGTTTGACCCGGACGCAGTGATGACGATGGGGATGTACGCTGACCTTCAAGAGGCGATTCAAACGCTGAAGCAAGAACGGTTGCGGGCCGGCCAAAGCGTGAGCGACGTAGCCGAGCGATCCGGGCTGGATCGAGCGGTGGTCAGTCGGCTCGAAAACGGCAAGCAAGAGAATCCCACGGTGGCCACGTTGATGCGCTACGCCGCGGCGATCGGCAAGCGAATCTTGTGGTCCTACGAAGATGTGGCAGAAAAGGCGCCCGTCACCAACGGTAAGGCACGTCAGCGCCGGACAGCTTGATCGCGCTGCAACCAACATCGCATTTCGATTTTCGAGCATGTTGCCATCAAGAAGTCGTCAATCCCTTCCGCCGACGTGGCGGTCCCCTCTTCTTGTGGAGTCTCATCCAGGCTCGAAAAGATGTAGATCGCGGACGGCTTCGTGCCGGTCAAGCTTGCGGCCGCGGCCAACATCAGCGACTGGGTCAATCTCAAGTCATACGCCCATCTCTTGATCATCTTTTACAAGGCGGCGGTCGGCACTCCCTCCACGAATACGCTGACCGTCGCGGACTCGGCGCAGAAAGCCATCCTCTGGGTGATTGAGGCTCGCGCGTACGATTTCGACGAGACGAACGGCTTCAACTGCGTCCGCGCCAATTTGGCCGACGTTGACGACGTGGAACAACTCGGCTGCCTGCTCTACGTCCTGGGCGAACCTCGCCAGCGCGATACGCCGATGCTCAATCCGTCGGTCCTGGCGTAACTGTCCGAGCAGAAATGGGTCGGGAAGCTCCCGACCTCGTTTCTCGTCCTCGTTGCTCGTGTGCCTCCTTTATTCGGGCGACCAATAGTCCGCCAGAGGATTCATGCCAAGGACGCGAAACAGGCTGGCGATCAGCCCTTGCAACGGATCGATGACGAGTCGCCGCACGGGAGCGATGAGCGGGACAATCACGCCCAGACCGACGCCGACGACGAGCCAGCAGAGCGTCGCGAGCAGGGTCCACATCAGGAGGGCGCCGAAGCCACTTTGGGCGCCGACGAAGTGCCAGAGGGCGTGCGGGATCATCTCGGCGACGAGGAAGAAGGCGGCCAACGTCGCGCTGACGCCAAGGCCCGTGGCGGCGCCGGCGATGAGGCCCCACGGAATGTCGCGCGGGCCGCCGCCGCGCCGCAGGATGAGGATCACGCCGGCGAGCGCGCCCAGCCACCAGGTTCGCAGCACGAGCCAGCGGATAAAGTAGCTCGCGAAGTAGTGGCGAAACTCGGTCCTATTGACGTCGGCGTTGTTTCCGGGTTGAAACACGCTGGCCTTGAATTCCCCGTCCGCGCCCGCCAGGATCGGCAGCCACGGCAACTGCAGCCAGCCGCCCGTCTCCGCAAACGGGCTGCCCGGGGCGGGCTCGATGCCGAGCTTCGCCGCGGCCGAGCTGGCGGCGCTGGAGCGGCCCAGGCCGTCGGCGAGCGGCGCCATCGTGATGCGGAAGAGTAGGCAGAGCAGGATCATCGTCATCAAGGCCGGCACGTACTTCAGGCGACTTGCCGCGGAGAGATCGATGCCGGGCATCGTGTCCAGGCGCGGCGCATAGGTTGTCGGCGGAGCGCCGGGCGCGAATGTTGCCGTCGGCAACGGGCGCGCCGGTCTGGCGTTCTGGATGCCAGGCAAATCAAGCACCTCGACGACGACTTTCAACGTCAGCTTCTGGCCGCCGTTGGCGAGCAAAGTCAGCATGCCCTCGCCGATGGGGCCGAGATTCCACAGGTTCGTGTCTACCTCGAACGGCACTGTCGCATGTTGCTGGCCGGCGACCTGCGGGTTGGTCGGCTTGAGCCAGGGGGATTGGCTCGACACCTCGGCGAATACCCATTTCTTGACGCTCGATTGCAGCGTCACCTGAGCCTTGATGGTGTCCCGGTGCTTGGCGGTAAAGCGAAACTCGTTCTGCGACAGATGCACCGGCGGCGGCCGTGATACGCCCATGCCCTCGAAAAATTGCTGCACACCGCCGAGACCCTTGGCGATCGAGCCGTGTACCGGATAAGTCCAGCCATTGAGGATGAACCAGCGTTCGACTTCGCCGCTCTCGAAGATCGGCACCGCAGCCCTGGGCTGCAAGCGGACCTTCTCCGCCAATTCTCGCTGCGAGCGGATGCCCTGAAACGGCGGCTTCGCAAACGGCTGCGCAACGAGGTCCATCCGCATCGGCACCTCGACGACGCCGCCGTTGGTGACAACCGTCAACTTCGCGCCATACGTCTGCCCCGCGGCAATGCCCTTGGTGTTGATCGTCAGCTTCACGACATGGTCGCGCACGGTCGCGATTTCGATCTCGTGCACCCGGCCCGTCTCGCTCAGGCTCAGCCAGTCTTGCCCCTCCGTGACCGACACGGTTCCTTGCAACATGCCGGCGCCTTGGTTGGTGAGCGTCAACGGAACCGTCTTCGTCTCGCCGACGAGCACCGCCCCGAACATGATTCGGCGCGGGTTCAAGTCGAGTTTCGGCGTTTGCGTGCGCGTCCCGGGAAGAGAGCCGAGAAACGTCGTCAGAGCGATGTCGGGATTCGACTGCGCCTTGGCGTCGTCGGCCGCTCGAACGAGGTCAGCACGGTTGGCCCCGCGAAAGAACTGAGCGAAGACGCCGCGCAACAGAAGATCGCGCGCGGACGCCCACTCTTCCTGGCAGCCTTGGGCCAATTCGTCGTACGTGCGGCAACGGCGTCCGGATGGGAAGGCAAACTCGCTCGGCAAACGAAGGGTCACGGCATTTTGCTGGGCCTGCAGAACGACCCCATCAAAATGGCAGTAGATCGCGTACTCAGGATTGATGTGCTTGCATCGCGGACAGATCGAGACCGGCATACACCTTCCGCACTTTCGCTCGACCAATGTTCGTCCCTGGTCTGCGGTAAGTTATACGTGAGTCCGTGGTCCGTGGTCAGTAGTCCGTGGCGGCCGCGCTTGATTATGGCCGAAGCGCGGTCGAGCGACTCATCGCCCACGGATAAGGCTCCAGGTTGCGCGAATAATAGTAACCGTACGGTGTATTGATCACGCGCGGCACGAAACGGCCGAGACTGTTGACGCCGTAGTGCTGCCAAACGTCGCGCGACCCCGGCCGGATCACGTACGGCTCGATGATCGTCGGAGTAGGCTGGACGATTTTGGGAGCGGGAATCTTTTCCGAATCGGTTTTCTTCTGCGCGTCTTGAGCTGCTGCGGTTGAGATGGATATTCCATTGCCAATAGCCATGAGCATGAAAAACAACACGATTCGCAACATGGGATAAACCTTATTGTCGGTACGACCGGAAAAGTCAACCTAATCATCCCATGCTACCGATTTGTTCCAATTTGTTCAAATTAAATTACGTAAACAAAAAAACAAACCCACGAGGTGCGCTCGTGGGTTTGCTGGAAGACTTTTGTGGGTTAGCGATTGCGCGGAACAGCAGGTATCGGAGTTTCGCCATAGGCCGGGTAGGCGACACGGGATGGAGTTACACTCGTCGGTCGCTGGGTGGCCGTGCCCACGCGGGAGACGCCGCCTGAGATGCCGGTCGGCATCGAGACGAGTCGGCCGTCGAGGGGGACAATCCCGTTGGGAATACTGTTCGGCGCACGATTGGAGCTAGGCATTGGAACCGTGTCGCGCGGACCCCCGTCATAGGGGAAGGTTCCGTCACCGGGATTCGCGGGAGGCGTCGGCGTCTGGTACTGCTGTTGCGGCACAGGCGGCTGGTACGTCGGCCGCGGCGCGGGGACTTGGTAACTCGCCTGGGCGGTTAACATCGGCGTTGAGGCGACATCGCCAGCACAAGGATAGTAATAGTAGGACCTGTAGTACGGTTGGTAGTAATTGCCGTTGCCAAAATAATACGGCTGAAAGTAGCTGCCGTAATAATAAGGCTGATAGTAACTGGCATAATACGGCCGATAGTAGCCGCCGCCGTAGTAGCCGCTGCCATAATAGCTGCGGCCATAGTATCCCCCACCAAAGTAGCCGCCGCCGTAGTAACCACGGTAGTAACCGCCGCCGTAGTAACCGTAGCGGCGGTGAACGAGTTCGGTGTCGGTGCCGCCGAAGATGTCATTCTGTGCCGACGGCCCCCCCAGCCGAACCGTGTCTTGCCCCCAACTTGCGCCGCCAGCCACGAGCCACAGCCCGGCCGCCAACGCGGTTCCCAACACATAACGCATGGACATGCCCTCCTAAAAAGTGCCAACTCTTCCCAAGCATCCGTGGTTGATGGCCTAGGTCCACTGGCATGCCATCCTTTGCCTATTCTAACGAGACATTCACACGGCCGTCAACTCAATCGTTTGCACTTGTCGCGCAATTACCTAAATGGCATAAGGCACGCCGATCAGATTCGCGGATGGGAGAGATTGGCCATGATGGATTTCATTGCGAATAATCGACGTGAGCAGGGCTTCTTTTTCTTGGCAACATTCCTCCAGGGGCTTGCGTCCCTGGCTATTAATTGGCGTCCTTACAGGGCTGGGACGCGGTGGCCTTCCTTGCTTGTGCTGGCGGTCACGCTTTTCGTAAGCGGCTGTAATCGTCAGGACGCCGAACGACTCGGCCGCATCGGCGCCAAGATGTCGGCCCACGCCAAGTCGAGCAGCGGCGAACTCGGCGCCAAGATGGATCGGACCTGGCCGGGCAAGGAGCCGACTTTACAAGAGAAAATTCAGCATCGTCTGACTTTCGACAAGGCGCTCGGCGACGTGAAATTTGAAATCATCATCAAGGACAAGGAAGTCGAGCTGAAGGGGACGGTACATTCGCCAGCCCAACGCCAGCGTGCAATCGAACTGGCGGAGACGGTTGCCGGTGTCGAGAGAGTGATTGACGCCGTCACGTTGAAAGAGCCGGACGAAGCCAAGAAAAATCCGGATTGACGATCGCCAGCAAAGAGAAGACCCGCAGGCTTGGAGTGCCCGCGGGTCTTGCGATTTTGCACTTTGCGTTGCGAGTGCCGCGATCAATACATGTCCTCGCCGCCCTTGCCCGCCTTCTTCTCTTCCTTCGGCAAATCGGCAACCAGCGCATCGCTCGTCAAAAGCAGCGTTGCGACGCTGGCCGCGTTTTGCAGGGCGTAGCGGACAACCTTCGTCGGGTCGATGATGCCTTCCTTGACGAGATCGCCGTCGCCGCTCAAGCGGGCGTCGTAGCCGAAGTTGAAGTTCTTGTTGTCGAGGATGGCGTTCGCCACAACGTCGCCGTTTTCGCCGGAGTTGGCGACGATCTGGATGAGCGGCGAGCGGCAAGCGCGAACGACGATCTTGTAGCCGGCTTCCTCGTCGGGTGAAAGGCCGTCAACCTTGAGCCCCGCGGACGCACGCAGCAAGGCGACACCGCCGCCGGGGAGGATGCCTTCCTGGTACGCGGCACGGGTGGCGTGCATGGCGTCCTCGACGCGCATCTTCTTTTCCTTCATTTCGCTTTCGGTGGCCGCCCCGACGTTGATCTTGGCGACGCCGCCCGACAGCTTGGCGATGCGTTCGGAGAGTTTTTCCTTGTCGTAATCGCTGGTCGATTTCTCCAGCTCGCGCTGGATCAACGATACGCGGCCCTTGATGTCGTCCTTCTTGCCCGCGCCTTCGATGATGACGCAGTTGTCCTTGTCGATCTTGATCTTCTTGCACCTGCCGAGATCCTTAAGCTGGACGTTCTCGAGCTGAATGCCGAGGTCTTCGAAGATCGCCCG